>CAMCMU010000009.1 GCA_945876035.1 Schlesneria paludicola DSM 18645
GAGGTTCATAACGGTGACTGGCCCGACACCCTTTGAAAACTTAGTTCGAAGTTTATCAAAGTCCTCGGATCTCAGATCGGTCAATAGTCGATCCTTGCCGAACTCGGTGAGCAGACGCTCACAAATACGGCGATAGTCGTTGAACATCCTAACTGACAGTTCGCCACCATCGAGACGTGATTTCTTCAGCGTCAAAAAACGATTCGCAAGATCTCGCAATGTCACACCATCGGGTGTCAGACCGGGTGTCAGACGCGGTACAAGCCCCGCTTGTAAGTCGTCGCGTTGGTGGAGATACTTCTGCAACGCCGCTGTGGAATTGTCCCACGGCCCGAAATAATACAGCTTGCCTTTAATCTTTTTTGCCCATCGCTTGGTAGCATGAGCAAACAACGGGTAATCTAGATACGGCTTTTTGGGCTTCTTTGGGATAGTTGCCATCGGTTTTATCCTTGCCGGGTGTCAGATCGGGTGTCAGACAAGGATATCGACAGTTTTTTGTAATGCAATAAGTCTTTTCAAATCAGTGATTTGCGCCCGTAGCTCAGCTGGATAGAGCAACGGATTTCTAATCCGTAGGTCGTAGGTTCGACCCCTACCGGGCGTATTGACTCAAAGGGTCGTCAACAGTGTGGTGCCGTTCGCAATGCCACTGTCTTGCCGTTTTTTTGTGTATCATGAACGGACGTCGTGTGTTCGTTACTGGTTCCACGACACGTCCGAGCGACGGCCGTATTGGTGTTCAATCGGTCTCGAGTGAGAGTCACGATCCCTCGTGAACGTGCGATTCGTCGCCGTATGGGAAAGCAAGGCCTGCTCTTGAGCGACTTGCGGAGGAGCTCTTGAACTGGCGATGGACGGACCTCACAGAGCGCGGTACTCAGCAATCTCACCGTTCACAATTTCGGGCAGGAGAAACTTGCTCTTAGTGCGTCGAGAAGTTCTCCGGATGGAACAAACTTGGTTTAAGTCGTGAAAGAACATCTCAGCCGCTCTCTTGGACCAAGGCTCGAGCCTCGGCGATTCGGCCGGCGAGTTGATCGTTGGAACGGTGAAGACCTTCTTTCGAAACTTCAACCATGTCTTCCGCATTGCGACGACGAAAAGCCGGAGCGTTGCACCACGATCAGACTTTTCGCTTTCGGCAGCCAACATCACTGGTGGCCGATTGGCTCGGAAGTCGAACGAGGAATCTTTTAGGCTGGCCCATTTCGTTTGCCACGAGACCCATCAGAGGTTTGAGGACTCCACGATCCAGTTGGTCAGCCTTCGAAAATTTTTCACTCTGCCTCTGGAATCTTTAATCCGGCAAGGGATTTTATGGGGTTCCAACGTCCGCCGATCGGCCGTCACAAGGAGTCCGTGTTGGGTTGAAGAATCTTACGACCGTGTCCCGCGTGTACCATTTTTACGTCGATTTTCGCACGACTCGGTGAAAATGCAATTCTACTTCACGATCCACAACACGACGGATCCCTTCGACGATACAGTTTGGCTCATGGTCGGATTCCCCCACACGTTTGATATCTGCCAGTGGCGTTCCCGGCAAAACACTGAAGGCACTCTGAAAAACAATTTGGTTTCCGGCATCCAATTCCGGAACGATGAAATGCACGGTGGCCCCGAAGCATAACATGTGGTGCTGGAAAGCATCTTCATACGGCCGGAAACCAGGAAATGGAGGCAACAAGCCGTGATGCAGATTGATGATCCGTCCTCCCGCAAATTTCCAGCACAGTTCGGCCGGCAGCACACGCATGTAACGGGCCAGCACCACGTAATCGATTTGCTGTTGATCAATGACATGAGCCAGTTGGGCATAGTCCGGATTGCCGGCACTGTCACCGATGTTGACGAATGGAACTTCAAACTGATCCGCGATGCTACGACAGGTATTGCGGTTGCCGATCATGACGGCGGCATCCGCCTTCAGTCGCCCGTCACGGATCGCCCGCAGAATCGCCAACGGTGGTTCGGTTCGAAATGTCGTGCAGATGGCCAGACGCGGCGGACGATCAAATTCATCGCGTGACCAGACTCGAATCTGTAGTCCTCGCAGTTGACCGATTTCCTGCAGGTGCTTACGCAGCGTGGCGACGGTTACGCTGGTGGTTTGCCAGTCGATCCGCATCAGCATCGCGAAGAGTTGCTCTGAATCTCGGTCGTACATCTGGATTTCAAAGATATTGGCACCGGCGGTCGTGACGTAATGAATGATGGGATCGGCGAGACCTTTGTGGTCGGGTCCAACGGCCGTGATTGTGACTTGCATGAGTGATCAGTTATAGAGGAACAGGATCGGCGAAATTCGTCATTCCGGCTGGGCTCTAATTAACGAATTGCCAGAGGACTGACGCCGCGCGTTAGAGCGGCATCAGGCAATCTTAAGGAAAAAAACGGGCCTTATCTAGGGGAATGCAACGCCTCAACCGCTAGGTCTAGGACCAGTCAAGGAATTCTTTTACCAAGTGGGGGGACAGCAGAGCCGTTCCATTTTGTCTTAAGTTGGCTCAATTTGTTTTTGTGTTTTTTGATTTCCTCGGCAGCAACGGGTCCGATCTCGTCGCCACAGCGGATGACGTTGACCGGTCTCTTCCACACTAAAAAACGCCGCCGGGGGTGAAATACCTCGCCCGCACTGGTCTCGGGATGTCATTTTGCACAGGACGCCAGCTGGATTCGTATCAGACTCCAGCCCCCAAAATCGGCTCAAAGCTCCATCAACAAATGCTGATGATCCTTCAAGAACAACTCCCGCTGATCCGAAAGACGCTGCTGCCAGCAAAAATAAGCTGGCTGAAATGACGCCTCGCTCAAATCATCGACAACTACGATGCGGAGTCTCTGCCCCGCAGGAAGACAGAAAGTCTTAAACGTTTGATAATTGCAAAACGCTGGCAATTTTCACCGCTGTCGATGCCGCTAGGGAGAAACGCCGACAGGAAATTACGGAGTCCTCGCGCTCTCCGAAACGACCCGAAAACCGAGGTGGAATTCCCGCAGGTCGGGCCTGTCAGTGTAGCGCAGGGCAGATCGCAAGTTCCTAGCCTTGCCCCAACCGCCGCTACGAACCACGCGGTTCTCTGATCCACTCGTAACCAGCGGATCCACTGTCGTTCCTGTTCGCTTTCCGTAAGCCGATGGATCGTAAACGTCCTCGCACCACTCCCAAACGTTCCCCGCCATATCGTGCAGTCCGAAGTCATTCGCGCCGTAAGAACCGACTGTCGTTGTCCGCTGAAGACTCGGACCATTCACGGTCGTCCCGTACGGATTATTGCCATCGGCGTTCGCCTTGTCGCCGTTGAGCGTACTCCCGAAATGGTACGGCGTCGTCGTCCCCGCCCGACACGCGTACTCCCATTCTGCTTCCGTCGGTAATCGATACATCACGCCATCTTTTTCGCTCAACTTCACGCAAAACGCATGCGCATCATCCCACGAAACACATTCCACCGGAAACCTGCTCGTCGCGAGATCACGCACGCTCTCTTTGCCGCCACCGATCGTTGAGAACCAACTCGGATTACTTCCCATCACGCTCTCGTATTCACCCTGCGTCACCTCGTACACGCCCATGTAAAACGCGTGTGAAATCTCAACGGGATGCTGAGGACCTTCCGTCGGACGGCGTTGCGATTCGGACTCCGGAGAACCCATCATGAACGTCCCAGCTGGGATCAACGTCAACGTCATTCCCGTTGTACTCGACGTGATTAACTTTGACTCCGCAGCCAAGACGGCACCCGGTGACGCCATCCACGACAGCAACGAACACAGCAGCAGGCCAAGCATCCTGACACGACATGAAAACATGTGTTTATTTCTCCAAAGCAAGAGCGGCCGTCACACGCCAACGCGAGGACAATTTCGCTGCCATCATCGACGATTTGTCGGCTGCCAGTGATACCGGCAACGCACCACCGCGAATGATTATTACCCTATCTAATCATTATTGAAACTCCATCGAGGCGACTCGGATCCACTATCGTTGACTCATGGGGCTCCAAGTCGTGATGGAAATTCAAAATATGACGACCTGTGACTTGCGGTGTTCCCTTGGAAAACGACACTGTGACCTTCACCTTTTGAACCGATGACTCGCCCGTAAAGATCTCTCGTTAATAGCGCATGAAAACCGGGGGTGACCGTCTCAAACTCACCTGCCAGAATCAACAGCGAGCACGCCGACGGTCAAGTTCCCCTTGAGTTGGAACCGCTGCGTGTCCGACGGAACGTTAGGATCCTGTTTAAAAATCGTAGATGGCCCCTTCCATTTCAACGCACTTGCAGTTGATCGATCCCGCCTTTGATTTCGGTTCGAATGGTGTTGGTGCGGTGGAAAAGCTACCAGCCGCCGGAGATGTTTGTGTTGGCGTTCGAACTGAGATCTGGATCGCCGCAACCATCTCAGGAGCGTTGCCGCTCCGAATTAAACGCTTCCCCGCGCCGAATGCGATCACGGGGGAAGTGAGAAGTGTCTGCACGGGTCTCGGGATGTCGTTTTTGCACATGCCACCCGCCGAATTCGCAACAGACTCCCGCCCCGAAATCTCCCAAACTGGGGGAGGAGAAGGTCGACGTTGAATGCTTCACTCCGAATCAGCGGAGCCGATCCCCTTGAGAAGGCGATCCGGCATCGCTGCGAAATATCATTCCTTTTAAGTCCGTTGCTGATCCTTCAACTTTTGCCGCAATTCACGTTTCTGACGTTTGCTGAGCCCTCGCATCTGATCAGCGGTCATTCCCTCATCAATGCGATACGACGTATCGGTATCGTCGGACTCGGTATTTTCAGAATCCGAATCCGGTTCTGCAACGGACCGCTGTTGCTGGACTCGATTCTTCGGAGTGGGTGCCTCTGCGGCATAATCGGAAACGGAAGTTCTGGACTGAGAGTCCGAGAACTTTGAGTTGCCTGAGCGGCTCGACCGGGCGGGCGGCGCGGCGGCTTCGTTCTCGTCTTCATCCCACGAGTTCTCGCGGCCAGACGACTCGTCTGAGTCCTCGTTGATCGATTCGTCCTCGTCCGTCTCGTCCTCAAGCTGATCAACAATCTCGACAGGCTTCCGCGGCTTCACGGCTTTCCTGACAGTTACCTTGCGTTTCGGTTTCAGAACGGACACTTCTGCAGATTCGATGGTTTTTCGAGTGCGCCGCTTTGGCTTAGTCTCGGAATCGTCGGTTGTTGCAGCCGATGAAACGCGTCTTCGCCAGGAAAAAACCAGAAAAAGTCGGCGGATCAACGCGATGCACCATCGGCCAACGCCGAGAAACTGTGTTACCGAGCGAGGCCCATCGTAGTCTGGTGGATCCGGGCAGACGTAAGCCACGACTCGCGCGTGCAGCCACAAACCAAGGAACAGGGTCGCGACGGAAAACAACGGCACGATGGAACGGACGGCATGAAACCAGATTTGCCGGTCGAGGTCGGGCGCGAACAATTCCAATCCGGCGGTCGATAAACCGAGAAACCACGCGACTCGTAACGTATACAAAGTTGAGCGTCCTCGTCGGACATCGCGGTCGATGAGCAGAGTCAGCGGTAATGCGACGACGCACGTGGGCAACAACCACGCCACGATGGCGCCCCGCCAATGGAGCCACTCTCCTTGTGAAATGATCTCGCCAAAGAGCACGTGCGCATGTGTCGCCGAGCAGAACGCTGCCAATCCAAAACTTCCTGCCGCCCATGGCCAGACCCGATATCGACCGCCAAAATCAAGTTTGCACTGGACACGATACCAAGCAATCAGGATCGCCAACTGAGCGCACAGGAACCAAAACAGGGTCTGAATGACGGCCGCCAAAACCGGACGCGAGCCCTGCAGCAGGTGATTCGACAGCGGCGCCAGTTCCGGCCGAAACGATGACGGCCGCATCAGCGAAAATGAGGCGGCGATCAGGAGCAACCCCACCATGACACCGTAGGTCCAGATACGCCACTCGTGAACCGGAACCCACGGCGCGGCTGCTTCTGACTCGACCAGTTCCGATTCGACCCGCCCGGAACGAGTGACCTCTTCCGATGAAGAATTTTCGAGAGAGACAGCATCACAGTGGACGGCCAGCCTCCGCCGACGTCGGTCTTCAAGCGACTTGGACCCTACGAACTGAATCGCCATGGCTTGCGAACGCCGTCCTTGGAAATGCTCGGCCAGGGAGGTTGACACAAACCGCTGTCGGAGAAGTTTTGGCGTTTCTTCTATTCGATGGCCGGCTGTACACCGACTCTTTTCATCGGAAAACTCTCCCTGTGATATTGAAACGAAATGTCTCGCAATATCTTACCCGGCTCATTCTGCCTAAATGGACGTTATTTCTGAAGAATTAGCCTGTCATTCCTCGTGATCCTCAATCGATAGACCTCGCCGGCGTGGTGAATCAAAATCTCCCTTTTCCCCTGAAACAGGGTCGAGGAATCGAATTCCTGCAAATTCAAGGGTTGATCGGATTCTGGGGCAGGAATCGGTTGTTTGAGAATCGACTGATCGGATTCATGGTCGTTCACTTGATGGCCTCTTGGAAGTCCAGATCGAGCGGTGTTGGTCGGTCAACGGAATTTCTGCTGATGAAACGAATTATGGTCGCAGCAAACTTGCAGACACTGCCGACCGGATGTATTATGCATGACATTGAGACTCAGTGTCAACGCTGTTTCGGTATGAATTGATTTCCGTAAAGCTCGCCAGCTCGAGTGCCAGCCATGCAAACGGACTGTTACAGTGTCGAGTGTCGGCACTGGTGGCAACCAACTTTGTCGCTCCTGCTGGAGGTTCTGAAATGAATCCAATTCGTCGATTTCGATCTGCGCGTGATGGTTTCACTCTCATCGAGTTGCTGGTTGTGATCGCTATTATCGCGATCTTGATCGCTTTGTTATTGCCGGCCGTCCAACAGTCTCGCGAGGCGGCGCGCCGGACTCAGTGCAAGAACAATCTGAAGCAAATCGGCTTGGCGTTGCACAACTATCACGACACTTATCAAGTCTTCCCCCCCGCTCTCTGCCTCACAGTTTCAGGCTCCAGCTTCGGTGAATGGGGACCACTGGCTCGGATTCTTCCCTATCTTGATCAAGCAAACATTCAGAATCTGATCAACTTTTCGGAACCGTATGTGACCCAACCTTCGGTGGCCCGTGTCCGCATTCCCACGCACATGTGTCCCACGGAAAGAAACGACAAGGGCTGTATTAGAGATGGAATTAACCAGTACCCGCTCAACTACGGGGCCAACCTCGGGACATGGTTAGTTTACAATCCCGTGACGGGTCTTTCGGGAGACGGTACGTTTGGGGTCAACAGCCGAATTGCGATACGTGATTGTTTGGATGGAACAAGTCAGACGCTCTTTTTCAGTGAAGTGAAGGCATTTCAACCGCTCATCAAGAGTGGCGGAAGCCCCACCGCGACACCGCCGACAAATATCGAAGTTGTCGGTGGATGGACAGGCGACTTTAGTGCCGATAACGGTCACACGGAGTGGGTTGAGGGTCGAGTTCATCATGCTGGTTTTACAACAACATTTCCACCGAATGCCAAAGTAAACCATGTCGAATCCGGCAGAATCTACGATGTTGACTTCCGGTCGGTTAAAGAGGGGACTTCGACGACGACCCCGACATATGCAGCAGTCACATCGCGCAGTTATCACATCGGATTTGTGAATTCACTTCTGGTCGATGGGGCCGTTAATTCGATTTCAGAAAACATCGACCTCAGCGTCTGGCGTGCGATGGGAACCCGTTCGGGTAACGAAAATTCTCCGACCCAACCAACGTTCTGGCCCAGCAGCATTCCCTAGCGTGCCCGGTCTCTTCGGCCCCGATCTCGAGGGATGAGTTCTGATCCGCCTGAGAAGGGTTCGCCGACGGGCGTGATTGCATCCCAGCCCCTGTCGTTTCTCGGAAACAACAGCATCCATGGTTCGCGTAATCGCAGCAACCAAGCAACACTGAGGTAGGCCACCACGCTCGTCACCAGAGGCAGTCCTAGTGTAATGCCGCGGCCAAAAAGACTTCCGGTTTCAGAAGGTCGCCTCAAACAGAGCCAACAAACAACGGCCATCACAGCGACGGCGATGGCCGTTTTCGCCAGCGTCACACCGATTTCAGGCCACAGCAATGAACCGACACGGCGTTGCAGGAGCAAGGCCGTGACGAGGCATTGAATCACGGCAACCAACGCCGTCGATAACGCTAAGCCTCGGCCACCCATTGGCCAGATGAGGCTGACATTGCAAGCCACATTCAGCAACAACGCTCCCAAGCCGACATACATGGGTGTCAGGCGATCCCCGACGGCATAGAAGCCCCTTTGGAGAATCAGTAAGCCGCAATAAGCCCACACCCCTGAGCCATAGCAGGCAATCATGTCCCCTGTCTGTCGAGCATCTTCAGCGTTGAACTTTCCATATTGGAAGAACATTGTTGCCAGCGGGTGAGCCATGAGCATCAGCCCGACACTGGCCGGAATCCCAATCGCTAGCACCAGCCGAAGTCCCAGCGACAAAGCCGACCGCAGTCTGTCCATCTCTCCCCGCTGGGCGTGCGTTGCCAACAACGGAAACAGTACGGTTCCCAGGGCCACTCCAAAGACACCGAGAGGGAACTGGTACAGGCGTTGTCCAAGGTAGAGCGCTGTCGCAGTCCCCTCTTTCAACGGATAGGCTGGGGATCCTGGCAGCGTCATCAGCAGACTGCCGCCTTCCGGCCGGGTGAAGACCCAAGCGACGAGGCTGTCGAGGACCGAATTGAGTTGCGTGATCGAAAGGCCAACAACCACGGGCAGCATCAGACGCGCGATCTTCCAAACACGGTCCAACGCTTGACGCCAATCAGAGCGATACCCGAAACCGCAACGGGACAAGGCAGGCAGCGGAAACAACAACTGAAGTCCACCCGCAACGACGACGACGCAAGCTGTCGCCTGAATCTGGATCGTCGGATCGGACCACAGGGGAACGAGCCACCATAACGCCGCCAGCCAAGCGATATTCAGAATGACCGGCAGGAGAGCCGGCCACACGAACCGACCGACTGCGTTCAATACGGCACTCAAGTGAGCCGCCAAACAGACCATGACGACATAGGGCAACAAAAGGGCGGTCAAATTGCGCAGCAGCCTGGCCCGATCACTCAGATCTAACATTTGACCAATGGCCCACAGCAGCCCTTCGGAAACCAGGACGCCACCGCAGAGGACTGCCAGCAGAACGACGAAAACAGCCCAAGTCGTACGTGCCGCCGATTCGCGTCCCTCTTCGTTCAGTTCTTTGATGAACACCGGAAGGAACGCCGTGGTGAGTGCTCCTTCGCCCAACAAGGCACGGGCCAGATTCGGAAGCCGAAACGCCACCGTAAACGAGTCAAGAATCGGCCCTGCACCAAAAATCGCCCCCATCGCCTGATCACGCAACAGCCCGAGAACTCGACTGCCGATCGTACACAGGCTGACGATACGCAGATTGCGTGAGACTTGATGAAGCGATTCACTCACGGTGGGATGGGACCAATCGTAGGAATTCAGGTTAACGACAAAATCGAATCGTGGACCGGAACAATAGATCCAGCCGCTACCGCTTCCAAGCCCAACTTCTCCGGAGGAATCACAAATCGACCGAACAAATTCCAACGTCCTTTTCAGGCATCCTGTATCAAACCGGCCAAGACCGAGGAAAAACGTCGGCAAACTCGACGGCCGGGGTCATTGATCCGCGGACCTCGTCACGGTGTTCCTTGGGGATCTGACGAAATTGTCTCTCACGCATTTTTCACCGGATCTCGAATCTCGTGACGATTGTACAGCCCGTGTGACTCACGCTATGTTTCCCGCTCGCGGCCTGTTCGGAAAAAAGTGATGTTCTCCGTTCTGGGTCACGTATCGACCGTTCTCGATCAAAGGAATTTTTCGTGCGAATTGCTTATTTGGACTGCGCTTCGGGTATCAGTGGTGACATGACTGTCGCGGCACTCATTGATGCCGGGGTTGATGCCAACGCGATTCGAGTTGGCATCGAATCGCTCGGCCTATCCGGCGTCACATTGCACATTGAGGAGGTCATGCGGGGCGGTTTCCGAGCGAAATCCATTCGCGTCGAGCATCCGGAACAGCATTCCCATCGGCATCTCGCCGACATTCAGAAAATCATCAACCGCTCGGAAGGATTAACAGACGATCAGCGAGATTTGGCCCTGCGCATTTTCGCCGCGGTCGCGGAAGCGGAAGCCAGCGTCCACGGTTCGACGATCGATCAGGTGCACTTTCACGAAGTCGGTGCGATCGATTCCATTGTGGATATCACCGCAGCGGCGATCGGCTTCACTCTGCTCGGCGTCGATGAAATTGTGTGCAGTCCCATTCCAACCGGGCGCGGACAGGTGCGCATTGCTCACGGAGTCTGCTCAATCCCCACCCCAGGTACGGCCGAACTGTTAAAAGGTGTGCCGCTGGTCGATGTTCCGGTGGATGCCGAACTGACAACACCGACCGGCGCGGCCATCGTCAAGATGGTCGTCGATCGGTTTGCTGACAGCCTTCCCGAGATGACGATTGACACCATCGGATACGGTGCCGGAACCAAAGACTTCGAGGACCGTGCCAACGTCGTCCGGCTTATCATCGGCGAGTCTCGCGCTGTCGCAACGATCACTGACAGCGTCATGTTGCTCGAAACGAATCTCGACAATTGCACCGGCGAAGTGATCGGCTACACAAAACGACAACTGTTGGCAGGGGGAGCGTTGGATGTGTATTCCACGTCCATACAAATGAAAAAAGACCGACCGGGCGTAATCCTCAGCGTGATTTGCCAGTCCGATGACGTGGCCAAGATGGAAACGATCCTCTTCAACGAAACCACGACACTGGGAATTCGCCGGCATCCTATTCAACGTTCGATTCGCCAGCGGACAACGTATAATGTCGAAACGGATTTCGGTCCAATCAAGGGAAAGCTGGCATGGCGCCCTGAAGAACCTGTGATCTTCACCCCCGAATACGAAGACTGTGTGGAGATCGCCAAGGCGCACGACCTGCCGCTGCGTGACGTCTTCCTCGCTGCGCAGGTTGCGTTCTTGATGGAGGAACACGAGGAAGACGACGGTCACGACCATGATGGGGCTCACGACCATGATGGGGCTCACGACCATGATTGCGGCCACGATCATGATGGGGCTCACGATCATGATGGGGCTCACGATCATGATCACAGGCACGATCATGATTAAGCGAGTGCGTCGAGAAGTTGAATCAACACTTCGTCACAAAGCAGCCCCGTGACTTCTTAGAACACAATCCTCAGCCCCACAGTTCGGTGAGGGGCGTGTACGGGACGAGCGGAAATTGGGCGTTATTGAAAGCCGTCGTCAGTGCGGAAACATCAATTCCGCACCAGGCGATCAGCGTGGCCGTGAGTTCACCGGGGGAGACAGGTCGGTCGATAGGCTCAGACGCAGTGGCATCGCTCGCACCGAGCACCGAACCGCCCGTCAACTTGCCCCCCGCGAGAACTCCGGACCAGCAACCGGGCCAATGATTGCGGCCTTGATTGGGGTTGACCTTAGGGGTCCGTCCGAACTCACCGGTGGCGATAACCAGCGTGTCGTCGAGCATTCCGCGTAAAGCCAAATCGTCTAACAAACCGGACAACGCACGGTCGAAATCAGGACACAATTTATCTTGATAGTCCGTCAAAGTCGCGGCGCCGCAGTGCTTATCTCCATGACAGTCCCATGTGATCCGATCCTGCAATGTTTCGAAGAGATTGACCGTCACGCATCGTGTCCCCGCCTCAATCAACTGTCGAGACCTGAGCAGGAGTTTGCCGCAGTCGCTGCTACCGTACATCCGCCGGATGGATTCCGGTTCTTCAGGGTGCTCTCGGCGTGAGACAACAGGCTCCCACTCGCTCCCCAAAATCCCAGAGCTTTGACCGCGGTAGGCCTTCACCCCCGTCTCAGACAGCGGACCATTAACAATCTCGCAAGCGGGTACGGCGTTGCGTGATGGTGACTGGCTGGCGACGATGCTCCCCCAATGAGGAAACAAAAAACCATCGGTCGACAGTCGGCCGGTTTGTAACAATTGTTGACCTGTCTCGTGAATCGGAGCGGCGTCGTGTTGCAGCGATCGGACAATGGCGAGACGATCAGCTCGTTGAGCCAACAGCGGGAGTGTCGAACTGAATCGCAAACCTGGAACGGACGTTTCAATTGTTTGGAACGGACCACGGATGGATGACGATGCCTCGGGCTTCGGATCAAACGTTTCCAATTGACTCGGCCCGCCGGTCATCATGATCAGAATGGCCCGTCGATGAGCGAACGCCAGAGGTCCCCGTGCCAATGCCGCCTGCGACAGCCCGACAACGCTGAGTCCCCCCACGCATAGGAAGTCGCGACGTGACACACCATCCTCCCGTCCCTGAGTTGTCACAAGCCCCGTGCCCGTCTGGTCGGCCGACATCCCACTACCCTTCTTCCTCGAGCTCCAATTCCACCAAGACATGACTCTGTCGCTGCCTCACCCAGAAGAAAAGAAAAACCACCGCCCTCTCTGCCGTGGTGACAACATCGACCGCCACACGCCTTGACGATGCAGCCGTTCGGTCACAGATCAGCGCTTACGACGACACGCTGGGCAACTGTTCTGGTTCTGCATATCCTGCCGAGAAATCCGAATATGACGAACGGTTCGAAGAGGAGCGACACGTGCAGCGGCTGTGCAGCGACTACTCTCTGCTTACGTTTTGTCCAATTTCCTGTGGAGGATTCGATGATTCTCGATTTGTTCAAACTCGATGGCCGAGTCGCTTTGGTGACTGGCGCCAGTCGCGGACTGGGTCAGTCAATGGCATTGGGACTCGCCGAGGCGGGTGCCGACATCGTGGCCGTCTCCCGTTCCGGTGACTGCCAAGAAATTGAGGCCCTGGTGCTTGAAACCGGCCGGCGATTTTGGTCTTACACGTGCGATCTCGGTCAGCCCACCCAGCGAGTCGGCCTGATCGATCGTATCTTGGACCAGACCGGGGCGATCGACATTCTCGTCAATAATGCCGGAGTCGGACACCGACATTTACCCGAGGAGTATCCGCTTACGGAGTGGTGTCAATTGCTAGAGATTCACCTGAACGCCTCTTTCGATCTCTCTCAGCAGGCCGTGACACACATGCTGTATCGAGGTCGCGGAAAGATCATTAATATCGGTTCGGTGATGACATTTCAGGGTGGCCTGAACATCCCTGCCTATGCCGCTGCAAAACATGGATTGGCAGGACTAACAAAATCCCTCGCCAATTCTTGGAGCAATCGTGGAATCAACGTGAACTGTATCTGCCCCGGCTACTTCGAAACCTCTCTGTCTCATGGGCTTCAGGACGATCCCGTACGAGGACCACAAATTTTGGACCGAATTCCTGTCGGACGCTGGGGGCAGCCGGATGAAATCGCAGGTCTGTGCGTCTTCCTCGCCAGTGATGCTTCAAACTATATGCATGGCAGCACCGTGGTCATCGACGGAGGATGGATGTCAAGATGACCTGATTGTGAGCAGCAAAGGTGTCTTTAAGTCTCACCGCCGGGGCACGAATCTGCAGTCGAGGGATTCTCTGCCTATGAAAACCTGACGCGACATAAACGCCCTCCACAAGTGCACCGGTTTTGTGGCCTCTGTGATTTCGAGGTCAACGATCGGCTCTCCGTCGGAATACAATGCCTCGGAGGAGCGTGCTGATACGCTCCTCCCAAGAGTTGCCATATCGACAATCAAAGTCCCCCGTACGATCGGACACCTCTCTGCAGCAAAGGAGTTGTTTTCGTCTGGGACACTTCGGGGAGCATGCGTGGCCAACCGCTGGAATCAGCGAAGAAAGCGTTGATCACCGTCGTAAAGGAACTCCCTAAATCTGTTTTTTTCGATGTCGTAATGTTTGATCAAACGGCAATGGCTTGGCAACCGCGACTCGTTCCCGACACAGCGGCAAAAAAACAAGATGCCGCGCGTGTCGTCATCGCTCGAGGAACCAAAGGAGGAACGGCGTCTCACGCCGCATTAAATGCGATATTCGGATTGGGGCCAGCAGTGATTTATTTTCTGTCCGAGGGGGGAACCGACGGACGGACTGCCAAACGAGATCGTGAATTCGATTTCTTCAATCCATCGCACTCAACGTGTTTCCATCCAGACAATCGGCGTCGTGAACGACCGTCGCGGCGGAGTCGGACTGACACTGTTGATGCAGTCATTGGCTCGAAACAATGATGGCACTTTCCAATTGGTCCATTCGTCATTTCGCCGGATCGATTGTTGATCGAGTGGCATTCGAACTCCGCACGGCCCCTCTCAATTTTGCGGAACACGAACGCGGGTTGCCTCGCTGCTCTTCCATGGATGGGCGGACCACGTCCTCAGAAATTGACGTGTAGAAACCGTCTCGCAAACCGTCTTTGAATGCCTTCTTGACACGACGATCTTCCCCTGAGTGAAATGACAGAATCACAACACGACCACCCGGCTTCAGGCAATTCGGCAGCTGTTTCAGAAAGGCGTCGAGTGATCCAAATTCGTCGTTCACCGCGATTCTCAATGCCTGAAAAACTCGGCGGACGGCATCATCTGGCGTATCACTCAACCGACGGGACTGCAAAACCATCACCTGCCTCACCACGGCGGCAAGCGCACTCGTGGTCATCAGTCGCGTCTGATTGTGAGCCTGCAAAATCGATCTCGCCAATGTGCTAGCGAGCGGTTCGTCGGCATTGTTTTTCAACAGACAAGCGAGTTTCTGTTCGCTAATTTTCGACAGGAACGCCGACACCGGCTGACCGTGTGCGGGATTCATTCGCATGTCGAGCGGACCGTCAGCTTTGAACGTAAATCCTCTGGCAGGGTTATCCATTTGCATCGATGACAAACCGAGATCGGCAAGCAGCACGTCCGCTCCGTCGGGTTGTTCTGATAACATCAGTTGCAACACGCCGGCGTAGTTCATTCTGCGGACAATCAGACTGTTTTCGGGAAAACCGCAGGATCTCAGCCGTGCTTCCGTTTTCGGCAGTTCAAGAGGATCAGCATCAATCGCGATCAATTTTCCGCCCGGTTGCACACGGGCGAACAATTCTTGGGCATGGCCGCCGAAACCTAACGTACAATCGAGCGCAATGCTGCCCGGCTGGGGAGCGAGGAACTCCATCACTTCACGAACCATAATCGGGCGATGGGTCCCCGCGGGAGTCTTGCCGGAAGCAACGACTTTTTCCACCTCAGCAGCGTATTTCCCCGGATTGCGTTCTTTGTATTTCTGGTCAAATTGACGAGGGTGAGCCCCGCGATATCGAGGACGTCGAAGTGGCTTTTCAAAATTAGACTCTGTCATCTGTTTTTTGTCCGTTGAGCATCTTCGCTAGGCAATCCGTCATGGAGCTGGTGACTCGTTGTTAACGTTCTAACCGAATCGACAGAAAGAAACGTCACTGAACACGGTCAAGAGTCGATGCCGCAAGTTTGACGGCGTTCGCGTCCGGTTGGTAGCATCAACCCCATGCCTGCCTCTGACCCCTCCGCATCGTCGCCCCGCCTTTGGTCGCGGAAACATATCCTCGGTTTGCAGGATCTGTCGGCCAACGAGCTGACTATGATTTTGGACCGCGCTGCCGAATTCAAACGTTTTTTTTCTGACGGCTGTACAAAACTCGATCACTTGAAGGGGGTGACTGTCGGCAACCTGTTTTTCGAACCGTCGACGCGCACGAAGACCAGTTTCGGATTGGCCGCAAAAAGACTTTCGGCAGAGATCGTTGATTTCACGGCATCCAGTAGCAGTCTGACGAAGGGCGAAACCTTCATTGATACCGCGCGTAACATCGAAGCGATGGGTGTGACGCAGATGGTCGTCCGACATGCCACTTCCGGCGTGCCGCATCAACTGGCAAGACATTTGAATGCCGGAGTGATCAATGCCGGAGATGGAACTCACGAACATCCGACCCAAGGACTACTCGATATCTTCACCATTCGCGCGCATCGGGGCAGCCTCTCGGGGCTGACCGTGGCGTTAGTGGGAGACATCCTCCACAGTCGTGTCGCCCGCTCAAACATTTGGGGCCTGAAAAAACTCGGTGCCAAGGTGATCGTCTGCGGTCCGGCAACACTGATCCCTGTCCACATCGAACGTCTCGGCGTCGAAGTCAGTCATAGCCTCGATGACATTGTCGAACGGACAGACGTCATCAATCTGCTACGAATTCAAGCGGAGCGACAACGAAGTGCCTTCTTTCCGTCCATCTACGAGTACGCACATTTTTTCGGTATGAACGGCAATCGCGTCCGTCGGGCCCGTAAGAACGTCCTGATTCTCGCCCCCGGTCCGATCAATCGAGGTGTCGAACTGACGTCCGAGGTTGCGGACGGTGACCAGAGTGTGATCCTCGATCAGGTGACAAACGGTTTATTCGTCCGCATGTCTTGCTTGTCTCTGATGCATGAAGCGGCCACTCGCCCACCGACCGTGAACACCGTGCGTTCCGAGGAAGTAATCGTATGAGCAGCCTTTTGATTCGCGGAGGCCGTCTGATCGATCCCAGTCGAGGTCTCGACAGGGTAAGCGACGTCTTGATTCGTGATGGCCGAATCGCCGAAATCGGAGTCACTCTGGCGGAGGCGGACGAAACTCTGGATGCGTGCGGATGGATCGTTTGCCCCGGTTTCATTGATACGCATGTCGCGGTTCGAGACCCTGGTTTTGAAGAAGATGAAACCACGGCCACAGCCACCGCCGCAGCACTGGCTGGCGGATTTACAACCATCGCGGCTCTCCCCGATACTCGTCCTGTTGTGGATAACGCCGCCGCGGCTGAGTACGTCGTGCTGCAGGCAGAACGAGCGGGCAATTGTCGGATTCACCCGCTGGGCGCGGTGACCCGCGGACACGACGGTGCGGAACTGGCAGACCTCGGCCAACTGGCGCGGGCGGGGGCACTGGCCTTCACCGATGCGAAGTCACCCATTCGCAGCGCGGAGATCATGCGTCGGGCGCTGGAGTATGCCCGCATGTTCGATCGACCGATTTTTTCGCACGCCCAAGACCCGACGCTGATCGCTGGCGGTGTGATGCATGAAGGTTATTTCTCGACACTGCTCGGCCTGCAGGGAATGCCAGCCGCCGCCGAAAGCATCTTCGTCAGCCGTGATATCGCACTCGCTGAATTGACAGGCGGACGTGTCCATTTAATGTCTATTTCGACTGCGGGTGCCGTCGAACAAGTCCGCCGAGCCAAGCAACGCGGCATCGCCATCACCTGTGATGTGACTCCGCATCATCTGACCCTAACCGATGAGGCAATGCAGACGTACGAATCGAACTGTAAAGTCATGCCACCTTTACGCAGTGGCGAACACATCGAAGCCCTGATCGCAGGATTGGTCGACGGCACAATCGATGCCATATCGGCCGATCATCAGCCGTGCGCCGCCGAGAAAAAAGATCGTGAACTCGACCAAGTTCCGTTCGGAATCGTGGGCCTCGAAACACTGCTACCACTCTGCGTGAAGTCCCTGATTGAAACGAGGCGACTCGACTGGCCCCAGTTGATCTCCAAGCTGACAACTGGCCCGGCCGCAATCCTGAATCTGCCAAATGCGGGAACTCTGGCGATCGGTGCCCCGGGCGACGTGACGCTCTTCGATCCCGATGCCTGCTGGGTTGTCGATCCACGCCGTTTTCGTTCCAAGAGCCGGAATAGCCCCTTCGGCGGCTGGTCGGTGACAAGTCAGATTCGCTTCGTTCTGGTCGATGGCAATGTTCGTTTTCGGCAACCGCTGTTTTCTTGAAACCCCTAGCGATGAATGACACCGAGGGAACGGTTCAATCACGATTCATGTTTGGGAATCATGGCTCCGACTCCTTATCTCATCATCGACGGTTACAACCTGCTCCATGCGGCCGGATTGGCGCGCGCAAAATATGCGCAAGGTGACCTTCATCGACAGCGTCACAAATTGCTGATGATGATCGCTGCCGGTCTTTCCACGGAAGAGCGACAGCGCAGCATCGTCGTCTTCGATGCCATTAATGCCCCGCCAGAACTGGAACACGAATTCGAGCACGATGGAATCGCGGTGCTCTTCGCGGAACCGGGCCACGAGGCCGATGACGAGATCGAACAGTTGATCGCTCAACATTCCTCCGCTCGCCAGTTGATCGTGGTCTCCAGTGATCATCGTCTCCAGCGTGCAGCCAGAATTCGCCGGGCGGCAAGTCTTGACAGCGAAGCCTTTTTGACGCGACTTTCCCGACGTGGCACGACGACGGAATCCTCAGATCAGTCGAGCAAACGTCGCCACGATTCGGCCAAGACCGCTCCGTCACCCGACAGTGATGTTGCCTACTGGCTTCGTCAATTCGGGCCGATTGATGTAAACACCATGGCCCAAGAAGAGAACGCCGATTCCGGTTCGATGACGGTTGATCCTTGGCAAAAAACTATTGATGAATTACAGTCGAAACTCGACGATCCCGAGCACATCGATCGTTGGCTTGATGAACCGTTAGGGCGAGATTGACCATCGAACAACACGATGTGCACCAACCGCAACCGAACGAGATGATGGTCACCATCCCGAACGAACAGCACTTCGATGCCGGATGTCTGTGGAAAGATTGGTTTGAGTCACTCCGCCCGATCTCCGCGGAACAGAAATTTTTGCCGGCCACCGTCTTTGCAATCCCCTTTTTGCAGTGGATGATTCTGATGGGTCGAGGGAGCCGTATTGGAAATGCCGCTCCCACGACGCCAGTTGTCTCTGTTCACAAACGGAGACGACTGTCCGGAGATCGTTGAGCGACAGCGCCGAGCCTTGGGCTGTGTTGAATTCGGACTCGTATGCAAATTTCTCAACCGATTCGCTGCCGACATCGCATCAAGTAACCCTGCAACTCTGGAGCGCAGGTCCGTCCGTTGGGCGCCAACGTCGCACAATGGGCGGCGTCCGACTGAGCCTGCAATACTGCCGCGCGCGTCCGAGTGACGACGCCCTGCTCCACATCCGCCTCAATATCCGCTCGAGTGACACCGAAGCACGCGCACAGTGGAGCATCGATATCCTTGCTCGGGATCGGGCCGGTCACTAAGTCGCGTTTCACGACACTGGCAAAGTCATCGTAATACACGACGGCACAACGTCCGTTGGGACAGAAATAAGCGGACTCGGCCAATTTCCGCCGAACGTCCGGCGGCAAGCGGGCGTTGAGCGTCAGCGGCCCCACTAAATGTCCCACAGATTCGCAGGCCGGACAACGGCTGTCCGATTGTTCTGACTCTCGCAAGAAGGCCTTGTTCATGTGAATTCCCGTCAGACTGAGGTCAGACGCAATCTATTCCAGCCTCAACCAGAGTGATTTGAGGTACTCACTTTCTGGGCAATGTGTCGCAATAGGATGATCGGCAGCGGCGCCACCATGGCCGATGATCTGGACCCGCCGTCCGACCTCGGGAGCGGCACAGACGATCTTCGTGAATTCCGCACGATCGAGCAGTCCGGAGCAACTGCAACTGAGCATTGTTCCTCCCGGAGCGACAAGCTGCATGGCCAGCCGATTCAGATCGTAGTACTTGTGCTTTCCCTCTTCGATCTCTTCTCGCGATCGAATCAGCTTCGGCGGGTCGAGAACCACCACGTCGTACCGCTTTCCGTTGCGCAGCATGTCCCGCATATAGGCGAAGGCGTCGGCCTGAACGATACTCAATTTCAGGCGATTCAACTTCGCGTTCTCACGCGCTAGGGCGGCGGCATTGTCATCGAGTTCCACACCCGTCACCTCGGCCGCATTTCCCAGACGCAAGGCCTGAATGGCGAATCCACCTGTGTAGCAACACAGATCAAGGATCGACTTACCGCCACAAAACTGGGCGACGAACTTTCTGTTGTCTCGCTGATCGCAGTAAAATCCCGTCTTTTGGCCGCCAATAAAATCGATGCGAAACTGAGTCCCCTGCTCGTGTACAACCGATCTGGCGGGTACGCCCTCCGATCCGGTCGGTTCAGCGGCGAAGCCTTCATGATCTTCAGAAACCGGTGCCGAACGCATCACACCGTGCTTGGTTCCACACAATGGCTCCAGCATCGTCAGAATCGCTTCGGCACGCTGATACATACCGAGGGAGTAACACTCGGCCACCAGCACATCGCCCAGACGGTCCACGATCAAACCCGGCAGACCATCCGCTTCAGCGTGAATCACGCGATACGCGTCAGTGACTTCGTCCAACTTGAGCAGATCACGACGCAACTCCACAGCCGCAATCAGCCGCTCAGACCACCACGCTGCATCAGGGCGGCGAACGCCCGTGCGCAACAACCGCACAGACATCTCAGCACGCGGATTGAAGAGGCCGAATCCCTGTGTGGCTCCGGCGGGTGAGACCACTTCCACGAGATCACCAGGCCGGGCCGACGGATCGAAATCACCGAGTTGCTTCCGATACAGAAACGGATGCCAAACAGGGCCTTTCGACACAATCTGTGGCAGCCGGTGATTCTCCTCGGGGCAGAGTCCCCGTTGCGCCAGCAGTTCAAACGGAGTGGCCGCCGACACGCGACGAGACTCTCGACGACGAGACCAGGATGCAGGGTCGGCCGATCGAGGTGACGAAGGAGACCGTCCCGAAGGACTGTCAGACGGCGGGCGAGAAGAACGTTCTGGAGACATGCATTTGATGGTAGTAAATGCTCTCGCGACTCACAACGCGAACCAGACGAAACGTCGCTTCTCGAGTCCAATGTCACTCCGACAGGGTGCACACCAGGCAACGGGCTCGAACGCGTATTGACAACCGAATCGGCCCACGCCTCAGGAGTGGGTTACCGGCCTTGGATGGGAGATCCCGATCCGCCTGTTGCTCGCCACCAACGCCCTCCTTTTGGATCCACGTAGGTTGTGTCGATTGAAGTTATGCTGGCTATCTTTCGCCGAATCACTGTTCGACCACATCTTGTAGATTTCTATTTGATTTCCATAGGATTATTGTGGTTCGTTATTCCTATGGTAACGTTATGCTTATTTTTTCGCCAATTGGCGTGATCACCATCCTGTTGATTTCCAGAAGGTTTATAACATGCTTGTAGGGGGCTCGAATCTTGCTTTCGCACGCCAATTCAAATCGGCAGTCTTGCCAATCGTCATGCTTGCGATGATCGCCTGTGTTTGTCAGCAGACGCAGGCCCAGAGCATGTGGTGCCCGGCTGATCTCAATCGGGATCATGTTGTCAACCAAGGCGATCTTGTCGTGCTGCTCCTGAATTGGGGACGAACTTCAACGCCGATCCCGGCGGACATCAATAAAGATGGTTGGGTCAATAAGCAAGACATGGCAATACTGTTTCTCGCGTGGGGTCAGTGCCCTACCACAATATCCCCCAACGTGGCGTGGGCACTTTGCAATTACGTTGATCACGTCTCTGGCACACCACCGATGCCGCAACTTCCCGTCCCCGAAGGATGGCAAATAATCTGGGAACCGATGACTGATGTGGGCGGCAGTTATGCGGTGGTCTTTCAGAAACTCGGGACTCCGTGTACGAGTTGCAACAAATTAACAACGCGGCAAGTGACTTACGCTCTAGCGATTCAAGGGACGCAAAACATTGCCGACGTGCTGAACGATTTTGCCATTACGCCGCAGGTGTCATTCCCTTCAATTGCCGCGGCCCAGATTGCAACGGGCTCGCAGACAGCTCTGATGAACACGCTTAACCTGCTGCAGGCCACCAATGGAGACGCTCAGTCGCTGCAGAGCTTTCTGATGTCACTCAACAGAAGGGATCAATTGCTTGTGACTGGCCACAGCCTTGGCGGAAATGTGACATCGGTCATCGTTCCTTGGATTGCATCTCATGTCCCCGCATTCGGCCCCAACACCATGCCCTTGAGCCGTTTACCATCCAACCTGACCGCGATTACGTTTGCTGCACCGACTGCGGGAAACCCTGCATTTGCCACATTTCTCAACGACAATCCCGCGAACTACGCGGCCTATTTTAATTCGAATGATGTCGTACCCCATGCTTGGGCGACGAGCGGGGTTTTGAGTATCGACAATATCGACGCTCTTTACAGTCCGGTGGGCGCGTCCGTTCCGGCATCCGTCACGTTATTTCTGAACGTAAAAAAGCTGGCGATGCAAAAGGCTGGAGTGACGTATATGCAAACCCAAGGAACGATGTTTACCTATCCGCTGCAGACACCACCCCCGGGAACCAGCAATCTGTGGACTTGGCAACTGAGTTACCAACACAACGACGCCTACGATTTGACTTATCCCTGATTTGGACCACGTAAAAATCCGGCACCCAATTTTGAGAAGGTACCGGCAACCGTAACATCGGCTTACCGAAACCGCGGATCTATTCGCGGGACGACACAGATCGGTAAGGCGGTCGTTGTAGGCGGCTCTGCGATACACATCCGCAATCGTAAGCTCTCCCCGATGACTGGCGGCCAAAACACGACCGAAAGACGGAGAAGAGACCTGTCCCTCAGCCACGGCCCTTCCGCCACCTGCCCCCACAGACAACTTGCATCAAGTCATTCGGCCACGCGCAGGCGTGATGCATCTCCGTGGCGATGCCGTTGATGGCGAACAAGGCTGCCGAGATCGCGTGTCAAACAGAGGGGCGGATCAAGGGTGGATAATGCACTCATCCCATTTCGACAGCCCCACGATTCCATTAAGATATCGCCCGAAACAGTCATCCACATTTTTCACTCATCTTCGGGCCTCTTGGACATTTTATAGGAATTTTGACCGTGTCATGGGCAAGCCATCGTAGATCACGTTTAAAGTGTCTTTCATTCACTCTCTCCGCACTTTTCGCCTTGGTGCCGACACTGCTCTGTGCGAGCGCACTGGCACAGGCATTGGAGAAAATCCCTGCCTGCAGCGTGGTTCCAACAACGTGGGGGGATGGTGATAGTTTTTTGATACAAACCAAAGGCGGCATTCAGCATACGGTTCGCCTGTATGGAGTGGACTGCATCGAAATGCATGTGACTGATGAGACCGATGCGCGTCGATTGCGTGCACAACGTCGCTACTTCGGAGTCTCCGAAGTCGGTGGTTCCCCGCAAGCCTCGATCGCTCTCGCTAAGGAAACAGGCAAACTCGCCGCTGCGGAAACAGCGAGAGCCTTGTCGCAACCGTTCACCATTCACACCTCGTTCGCCGACGCACGCGGTGATGCGAAGTTTAAGCGGATCTATGCGTTTGTGACGACCGCGGACGGTGAGGATCTCGGTGAACGCCTTGTTCGTCTCGGCTTGGCACGTGCCTTCGGTGTCTACCGCGAAACACCCGATGGAAAGCACTACGATGTTTATCGCGAAAAGCTACGCGATCTCGAGCTCCGCGCCTCGAAGAAAGAAAACGGTATCTGGGCGAAAACCGACTGGGATAAACTTCCCTCAGAACGCGCACTTCAACGCGACGAAGAGGCCGAACTCAGCCTCGCTAAGGGATCAAAAAAAATATCACCGGCGGCTGTATTTGATGTGAATAGTGCCGATCGCGATCAACTCTTAAGCATTCCTGGAGTGGGTGAGGTGATGGCCAATCGGATCATTCAAGGACGGCCCTACACAACCTCTGATGATCTGGGCAAGGTCGAAGGCATCGGACCAAAAACCCTCGAGTCGCTCCGAAAATATCTGCGTACCACTCCTCAATAAGGCTCGCGTGCCAGATCTCGCCATACGTCAATCCCATTCGTTCGGCCCGGTTGATGCTTGAACTGCTCCTCTCTTCGTGGTTTATGGCTTTGTGGCCATGGAGGTCGAGGCCGCGTCAAAAGGTAATCGAGCCGTGATTGCCGTCTCCGTTACGCAGGAGTCCGCCAGTAAGGTGGCGGACGGGGTCACATTGCACGTGAAATCCGCAAACACTTCGAGGCCATGCGCTTCCCGAAACTGCCGGACACGTTCGTGGAGCTGTTCGTCAACACAAGACAGCTGCGAGGCGAGGATCACCCCGTCGGTGCATTGCGCTCGAAGACGGAAACCACGGGAAGACTCTCTGCGGGCGATCCGGTCAAGATCGACCATGCGGCCCCAAACGTCCGATTCGGGCAACCGTTAGAACTGCCGAGCCAAGGTCGACTTCGATGCCGCATGGCAAACGGCTTCGTCGGAAACAAAGTCGTCACATCGAAGCGACTATCCTACACAGGAGTACATCGCGATCGGCGCTCCGAGCCAGATTACTGAATATTTCAATGAGGATTGGTTCTACCCATGGCAGTCGGAGTGCGGCCTCCCCTGCTGCGTTTGCTGTGTAGCGGAGCGAAAACCCGAACCGAACGACCACACTCGCCCCCCCCCCGCACAGCACAGCACAGCACAGCACAGCCGTTCATTGGCCAGACTGAGTTGTTGATCATCGACCGAATCGAGTTCGGCATTACAAATATCGTCCCGAGTTCGTTGCTGATCGCCGGTCGCGGGCCGCATTCGAAAAGTGTCTTTCGAAGACGTTCGCGGAGAAGCCCCCGTCTCTTCGGCGCCGAGGTGACGCTCTTCCGTTCGATGATCTTCATCCGGGGATCGATCTTGACTGCGGCCGCGTTTTCTGAGAATTCTCGCCAGACGTTGGAATGAATCCTCGTTCGTGTACTCTGAGAATACACTCGACTGCTCGTTTCGGACACATTATAGCATGCACGTCTTTTTCTCTGCCGGTGAAGCGAGTGGCGACCAACATGCGGCCCATCTGATCGCCGAGCTAAAACGCCGCCGACCCGAACTGCGTGCCTCCGGCTTTGGTGGTCCGGCGATGGATCGCGCCGGCTGCGCCGTGTTGTTTCCGCTGACAACGATGGCCGTCATGGGTCCGTTTCAGACGCTGCCGCTGATCTGGAAGTTTTTTAAACTGGTCCAGCAAGCCGAAGAATACTTCAAGCGACATCGGCCCGACCTAGTGATTCTCGTCGATTTTCCAGGCTTCAACTGGTGGATTGCCAGCAAGGCCAAAGCGGCAGGAATCCCGGTGATCTACTACATGCCCCCGCAATTATGGGCCTGGGCACCATGGCGAATTCGGCGCGTCCGCAAGTACATCGACCTCGTGCTATCCGGGCTAACGTTTGAGACTGAGTGGTACGCCAAACGCGGCGTACCCGTGCTCTACGTCGGCCATCCGTTTTTCGATGAAGTGGCCGAACATCAACTCGACAAATCGTTTCAGCGTGAGTGGACATCGGACACAGCTCCGACCGTTGCGTTGCTGCCAGGTTCACGTCGACAGGAAGTGATACGCAGTTGGCCGGTGATTTTAGAAGCAGCGCGGCAACTGCACCAGCGTCATCCACACGTGAACTTTCTCGTCGCCAATTACACAGAAAGTCAACGGCGGTTTTGCGTTGAACAATACCAACAACTGCAACAAGAGTTGCCGCTGTCATTTTTTGTCGGCAAGACGTCAGAGATCATCGACCTAGCGGACTGTGCCATTATGGTCTCCGGATCGGTCAGCTTGGAAATGTTGGCCCGACGTACTCCGGCCGTCGTGCTTTATCGAATGTCTTGGCCGATGTACTTGTTTGCCAGACTGCTGATCACGGTCAAGCATATGTCGCTGCCAAATTTGATCGCCGGGAGAACACTGATGCCCGAGTATGTCAGTGTTGGCAGTCCCGCCCCGGCCACCGCAGCCATCGTCGAAGATATCGATCGCTGGTTGAGTGACTCTCGCAAGCTTGAGGCCGCTCGCGAAGAACTCGAACAATTGCGACAGCAAATCTATACCACGGGGGCCACGGGTCGAGTGGCCGAGGTCGTACTGCAACGACTGGAACAGTCGCTGGCCGATGATCGCGAGCGCGCGGCCGCATGAATCGACGCTCGATCGATTTCACGGCTTTAATGAGCGTGCTGAATGATTTTCTCTTTCGGGCGAGTCCGTGTCGCGGCGAGGATCTGATGAGCCGTAATACCGATTGTTCTCACCAGCGTGATGGCCTCACCATCGACGATATCGCATTGTCATTCCGGCGGGCGGTCCTCCTCGAAATCTTTTCGGGCGTTTCCGCCAGCGTCTGGCTCGAACGATGACAAAGAACCACTCTTTGTTTTTGGTGCCGAAATTCAGGGCTGACAGATCGGCCATAGGAAGGGCGTTGGTGAGCCCGCGAAGCCGCCGGATTAAGGCAAAAAAACTTGGAAAAAATAGCGATGAGTGATAACATTCGATCGGCACCCTTGGTAGTTGTGGAGGCAGCACAAAACATGGCTCAGGTCTAACAATGAACTTTATTGACTTGGCTGATGGCGGGTGGATTCTTGACGATGACACCTTCCTGCCGCCGAATATTGCTGACCGTTATTTCGTCGAGTTGCGAGATCACTGCTACTGGGAGCAGAAGCCGGGCATCTTCGGATCCATGCAACCCCGATTGACGGCCGCTTATGGCGATCAGGGGATCACCTATCGGTATTCCGGCACAATCAACGTCGCTCGACCTTGGACTCCCCTCTTGCTGGAGATCAAGGAGAAGATCGAAGCGGTTCAAGGGCCGTACAATTATTGTTTGCTGAATCGTTATCGATCAGGATCGGACAGCATGGGCTGGCATGCCGACGATGAACCGGAGATGGGGAACAGCATCGGTTCGCTCTCATTGGGAGCAACACGGACGTTTCGAATCCGACATAATGTCTCTAAACAAACAAGGACCTTTCTCATGGGCCATGGAGCACTAATCATCATGGCCGGAACCATGCAACAGTTCTGGCAACATCACGTTCCGAAGACCACGCAGAATGTCGGTGAACGAATCAATCTCACGTTCCGAAAGATCCTCAAGGAATAGCCGCCATGCGGGAATTTCTTATCTTTGTTGTTGTCCTAGCCACCGTATTCAACACCGGCAGCATCAATACGGCCAACGAATTCTCGTTCAAGATCACGACCAAACATGATCACGATCATGTCGTAGTCACCGTCGAAAATGATAAGACCGTCTTTTCCGTCCACAGTCCGCGGGGAATCGGCCAAGCAGTTATCGAACAATCCGATCCGAAGTGGCCGGAAAGCATGATACTCAGACTGCATTTGAACGGTCTGGAGAGATTCCAGATCACCAATGGGAAAATCACGCTCTCTGCGGCGGAATTCCGTCACCCTGATGGACAAAACGTCCGACTGTGGAAGGATGGCCACGAAGACTTGCCACTGGACTCCAAAAGTCCGTACTGGATGGAGATTCGCAGGATCGGCGGAGACGGCAAACCCGCTACGGCGATTCCTCGGAAAGGGGGCTACTTGGAGATGCTGTTGCCCAAAACATTCTTCGAGGGTCATCCGAAGTCGGTCACATTGAACTGGATCGATTTTTATCGTTGAATCGCGTGGGACGTCGAGTCCGAGCGAAGTATCCATCAATCTTGCCGTTGATCTGCTTTCCGACGTAATCTGCCCGTGGTGCTACATCGGCAAACGGCGACTTGAAAAAGCGATCGCGGCTGTTGAAGGCCCACATGACGTTTATTCCAACTCAACCCGATGACGCCGAAAGAAGGACTCTGTCGCCAAGAATATCGCCTCCCGAACTTCGGCCGTTGGGAACTGTCACTGAAACGGGGTGCCAGAGTGATTGTGGCCTGAAAAACAGCAGGAATTGATTTCGCCTTCGACGGGACCGAACAGACTCCGAACACTGGGGATGCTCATCGACTACTCTTGCTGGCCGATCAACATGGTTGTCAGGATGCCGTCATGGAGGCACTGTTCCGGGCCTACTTTACAGAGGGTCGGGACATCAGTCACCGCCAGACGATTATCGAGTTTGTAGACGAAGTCGGAATGAAGCGGCATCTTGCCGAAACCCTGCTAAACGGCGATGACCGAATGGATCTGATGGCGAACCCTGTGGAATTATCTCGACGACATCGAGTGCAAAGCGTTCCCTTCGATTATCATCAATCATCAATAAAGAGGTCTCCCTCGACGGTGCTCAGCAGCCAGAGACGTTTCTGGGCGTTCCGACAAGCTTCGCTCCGCCATTCTCGTACGTCCTAAGCGGCGATCACTCCGATGTCGAGACCGGGCACAGCATGAGTCCAGAAATTGACCAGATGCCCATCCGGCAATCCGTTCCGTGGCAACCGACAACCGCCCCTGCTGTCGATGACCGTAGCAGATTCCTTGCCGTCGAAGTCGAACCATGACCACGATCCGACTCATCGTCGATGTTGCAAAAAAGTCGGAACTGTCTGCCAAGTGCCTCTTGAATCGCATCGTTCTTCGGAATGATCAAACCAAGGCTGTCGTCGGTGGGTTCGAGGACGCGTGAATGGATTCGGCACACCGGGCCACCAAATCGGCGATGCGGTTCTCTGAAGAAGTGGGCCACATTGGGCCGTACGGATTGGCCGGCTTGGTATCTCCAGTCGGCCGGCGGGGCGACCGAAAGCTCTCCAATAAAGCAAACATCTCAAGTGGATTTTTATCAACGCCCCGTATGTCTCTACTGGCCAACTAGCACAGAGCCGCATCGATTCGAATCCGATATCGGCAATTACATCGCGTGTCCTTTCCGAAATGGATTCCACCTTACCATCGCTTTTTGTGGTGGTAATAGTGATCACAATTTCTCTTGCCGGTTGTTCAACCGGCTCAGTCAGGTGATGTTTTCTTACCGATTCATCACCTTTGTGAATGAATGTGATACAATAAAACCAATTAATCGATGGGAGCAATCCGGCAGCGTGTGTTGGTCAACTTCCCATCCAATGCAGTCATTCAGGGAAATGCGAACATGGCAGAAGGCACGATCAAAAAAGTGATGGAAAAGGGATTCGGGTTCATCAAGACAGCGAGTGACAAAGACCTGTTCTTTCACTCTTCGGCCGTTCAGGGGGTGGGTTTCAATGACCTGCGTGAAGGCCAGAAGGTGACCTACACCGAAGGTATGGGGCAGAAAGGCCCCTGTGCCGAGAACGTCAAACCCGCATAGGGCCGTATGCCGCCCCTTTCCTTGATGCCAATCCGATGGCGGATCACGTCTGGCGAGGCAAAGGCGTCATTGCATCCCCCCACCACGGTTCGTTGTTGATTAAGGATCAACGAACCATGCTGTTTGCCCCTAAGCGAGCCGGGATGATCACCAAGAAAATCGGCCATCCTTCGAATCACCGAAGGATGGCCGATTGATTTCACGATGTTGAGTCCGCGATGCCTATTCAAGACACGGTCTGTCGGCAAGAGTTTCAGAAAACTCGCCAGGGATGTTTCTCCAAGACATGACGACGTAAGAGTCTCCCTATCGATCTCACCGATGAGCGGAGTCCCGGCACAAGCCACGCAAAAATTTCATCAACGGCAGCTTATCGAAGATTTTTCAGGCGGGAAGCGGACCTGATTAACGGGCCGTGTCCTGTTCAGCCCTACTGAATGCCTCAAGTCGATCAGCAGGCTAGACCAAAATTACCGATCGAAAATGAAACAAACTTCCACAGCGGCATGCTTTCAAACATCATCGCCTGGCCGGGAGTCGCCAAGCAACACCGAAGACCATCACTGCAGAACTCGTAAACGCCCAAGCAGGGCTGCCCGTTGGCCTCGCTCATGGTAGGAAATGCGTCGATCTGTGGGAGGAGTTTGCTGGGCGCTCGAGGACTCGTACCGAGTACCCATGCCGCCGAAAAATTATAATCCGACTCTGATCCTCGATCCTCGATCCTGATCCGTACGGGCATCGTCTCTGCCTCGGCTATTTTCTTCCGGTTACACTCCAAGAAAATCCTCTTCCAAGGGCATTGAAACTGACTCCTGTTTTTTTGCGTGCCATCCTCACTGGGTCCATGATCGGATTGGTGAACAGCGATTCAAACACGACTAACCGGAAAAATCGCTGCGATACACTCCCGTATTTCGAAACTTGGGATCATGATACGCAAGGTCTTGCAAAGCGATCTTTTATGTCGCCGGTGGAAAATAACGGATCGCGATTGACTTCCGATCCCACCCCTCGCTGGTACGATTCCTGTCCGGAAAACCACCCTAGCAATCGTTCGTCAGACCGATGCCTGTGATTGTCCATTGAGTCACCGCTAAACACTGCTTACAGTGCTCCGACAGTTCGCTCCACTTTGATCCATTCGATCTCCATCTCAAACGGTCCGGCCTGCTTGTCGCTGAGCATCCAACCGACAGCGTTGACATCTTGGGGGGTCACCGGTCGAGCATCCTTGAGGACTCGGCCAAACGAGGTCGCCTCGAACCTCGTGAGCGGAACCTTGATCTCAATCCATTCGTTTTTCTTGGTTTGCACTAAAGCTCGGTATGAGAAAGCGATCCGGGGCTTATTCAGATACAAATTCAGCGAATACTCTCGACCATCCCCCCGGACTCGAGCGACAATCGTATCGCCAGAGTCGAGAGTGAGTTTCTTGGATTTCGTCCGAACGGACGCGAAACCACCGTTGTTCTTCAGCGACAAATTGCCAGAGAATTCCAGCGTCTTCTGATCTGTGATCTTGAACTTGCCTTCCGAGAGCCCCCCCATCACGCCGTCATTAACAGTCTGCCACTCCTTGGCGGAGTCCTTTCCGGTGAAGTCGAATAAGGGTCGCTGCGTCTCTTCGGCCATGACAATCATCCCGAATGCGAAAAGAACGAGAGTTGTACTGGCGATACTCTGGCTGGCCATTTTCTACTCCAAATGAAAACAGGGGAATTCAAAGTTCCCGACAACTCCTGTGGCGGCGCGGTAAACCGAGCGGATCTGGTCCAGTTCTCGGATTGACTTCGTGCTCATCCGCCGCATTCTTTCTGACAGATTCAGTGTCGGAACATGCTAACCACGATCAATCCTGCTTCCATGCGCAAGAGAGAAAGAGAAAGAGAAAGAGAAAGAGAAAGAGAAAGAGAAAGAGAAAGAGAAAAAATCTACTGGCCATCAGAGAGCTTATTTCACGGCGGATCCCGCCTTAGAATACGGTGTCACTTCAAACAGCAAGGCGGAGCAAGCGTATCTTTCAGCATGGTCTCTGTTGGGAGCGATCCAACTCATGAGAATACCAAGATGATGACGACGAAAATCAGCCATCCGTCAGTGGTTCAAAGCATGGCCGCTTGATTTCACCATGTTCCGTTGGCAAAGACGCGTATCTCGAGGGATGTTCAGGAAACCAGCAACCCACAAAAACAATGTTCCTGCGATACCGAGCGAGCACAGAAATGACTGCGACTACCTGTCAATCTCGCCCATGACGATGTCGAGCGAACCGACGATGGCCGGGATGTCGGCAATCAAGATCCCTTGGCAGAGTGGGCCGGTCACAGAAAGGTTGCAGAAGCACGAACTTTTCGCGCGTGCACGGAACGGTTCGGCATCTCCATCACCCACAACGTAGAAACCCATCTGCCCGCGCGGGGCTTCGGTTTCGAGATAGACTTCGTCTGTCGGAAGCTTTTGGTTCAGTTTGAATGGCAAACGATACTCCCCCTTCGATGTCGGATAACGATCGAGGGCCTGCCGAACGATTTCAATCGATTGGGCAACTTCCATCATACGGACGAAGAAGCGACACCAGTTGTCACCCAACACCACCTCTCGCGGAATGCTGCCGAACTCAGGATCGGCGAACGGAGCGACGGGAATCTTGTATTTGTAGCCCTGATACATTCGCGTGTAGATCGGCTCGCCATCCCGACGGAGATCGTGATCGACGCCGCTCCCGCGGAGAACCGGCCCTGTGCATCCATAGCTGATCGCCATCTCACGCGTCAGGATCCCGAGATCCACAGTCCGCCTGATAAAAATAGCGTTGCGCGTCAACAGCGTATGGTATTCCTGAATCCGGGGGGCCATCCAGTCGAGAAACATGCGCAGAGCATCAACCCACTGCAAACGCAGATTGGGATTGCGGCCGGTGAGTTGGGCAAGACCAGGGGGAATCGTGATCTCACCTGGCAAATCGTGAGTCGCACCGCCGATGGTCAGATAGCTGTAGGTTAGTCTCGCTCCGCACGCTTCTTCAAACAGATCCAGAATGATTTCGCGTTCGCGGAAGGCATAAAGAAAGGGGCTGAATGAACCAAGGTCCAGACCATAGGCACCCATGCCGACGAGGTGACTGGCAATTCGCCCCAGCTCCGCGATGATCACTCTCAGTGTCATCGCCTTCTCGGGAACGTCCATGCCGATTAGCTTCTCAATGGTGAGAGCGAATCCAAGATTCATGTTCATCGCGGCCAGATAATCCATTCGGTCGGTGTAGGGAATCCACTGTGGCGGCGACAGGTTTTCGCCGATCTTCTCGGCACATCGGTGCAGGTAGCCGATATGCGGTGTGACCTCATGGATGATCTCACCATCAGTTTTCAGCAATAGGCGAAGAACCCCGTGCGTACTCGGATGCTGCGGCCCCATGTTCACGAGCATTTCGTCAGTTCGTACATCGAACTCGACGATTCGTGGGTCTTCCAGTGTCAAGCTCATCGTCTGTCTCTTTGACATCGAAATCCTGTCTTTACGGATTGGCAGGAAATCTTTTGAAATGGGGGATTATCGGGACGCCGACTTCCGGCATGGTACTGGATCTACATCCCTCGAACACCATGATATTCCAACGGGAACTGGTAGTCCTTTCGAAGGGGATGGCCCTCCCAATCCTCGGGGCAAAGAATCCGTCGCAGATTAGGATGGTTCAAGAACTGTATTCCGACGAGATCATACGCTTCACGCTCGTGCCAGTCAGCGATGCCCCAGACTTGCGACACGCTGGGAACCTCGGGCAGATCACCAGCAATGCCGCCTCGCCAACGCGGCAACTTGACTTTGAGCTTACACCAGTGGCGATGTGTATAGCTATAGAGGTGATACACAACTTGGACGTGCGGATCGCAGGGCAGCTTTTTCTTGGGATCCGTTTCCAGCCAATCGGAAGCTGAAAGATCATTCAGTGAGTCGAGGGCGATTTCGGCAGCATCGTGCAAGTACTGGGACACATCCGCGATTCGTTCGGATGCGACTTCGATCCACGGATCCTTCACATCGAGTTTCAGTTCCAAAATTGCATCGGAACCAAATTTTTCCAAAAGTCGTTGATGGATGTCTTCAATCCGCATGTTGAGTTCCGAGAACAGATACGACCTTCCAACCCGCCCTAAACACTGTGAAGTCGGCATTGAGCCGGTTTCTATCCCGCAGCCTGCGGATTCGATTGACGCAACGGCTTTTCTGACCCACCAACCGACCCCGAGGCGAACTTGGATCGTTGCGAGGATGCACGCACCCAGTCCAGATCACCACGTTTCCACACATACGCGAAGCCGACCAACAACACCGAGAAAAATACGAGCACATCAACGACACCCAGCCAACCCAAAGTCAAAGCCGTCTTGGCCGAGATCGCTGATTCCGGCGTCAGGCTGCCCGAGGCGAGGCTGAGAATCTGTTCACTGAGCCGGACCCTGTCAGTGGCCAGCAAAGACGTATCTGTCAAATGAACCGAATTTCCAAACACCGTTGCCCACGGGAAAAAAAAGACAACCTCGACATCAAAAATGATGAACAGCAACGCCACGACATAGAATCGCAGATCGAATTGAATATAACTGCTGCCAATCGTCGGCTCACCACACTCGTAAGTAGCATCTTTTTCCGGCGAATGGATTCGCGGACGAAGCAACTTTCCGAGCAACAACGGAGTCAGTAGAAATCCAATTGCAACGACGGTAAACACTAAAAAGTGGCCGACGATTTCGGTCATAATGCTCTCGTCCTAATTCCATCCCAATAATCGTCTTCAATTCCACGCTGACGGATCAATCGTTTGGCGCTCGGAATAACCCGCGTCTCGTGCATGCCAGTGGACGATGGCCGGTTCACCAAGCCTCCAGCACAGACAGACCTCTTGATTGTCCATGATCGCCGGAAAGTCGATCAGCCCCAACACGGGGTCCTTAAAATCGACTCCTAATTCCTGCAATTCCTCCACGAAGCCTTGCAGTTTCTCGACATCTTTTTCCAAATCCGCCCGAATCTCATCCCCATCGAGACCGACAGGGCTAGACGATTTGTCGTGGCCTTCCCGAAGAGCACCCAATCGTTCTTCACGGCCTTTAAGATCCTGAAACAATTCCACGATGTCGCCGACGATGACTCGGATAAGTGGTAGCATTCGATTGGCAGATGCCAATGTAAAACACTGACGAGATGCCAACTTAACGCTCATGGAGAACCACTCTTTCGCCGAACGAAAAACAATAAATGGAGCGAGATACGCCACCGGAATCGCTAAGATCTAATCGCTAGTCATCCTGTACAGAAAACTGAAATGGACTGGGCTCACCCTTCACCCAAACCGGCTCGTACAGCACTTTGGATTCCGCGACAGCGGTAGGATTGAGTGTGGCTTGGCCCCACGAAATCTCCAAGGGGAGCTTGGCATAGTCCACAATACAACCGTCTCGACTGAAACAACTGAGATCATGATTCGACCCCATAAAGATGCAATCGACGGGACAGGGATCCACGCACAGGGCACAAAACATACATTTGGTGTAGTCAATCGTAAAACCATCAACGCGAAAGCCTTTTCCGACGGGGCTTTTGGTTTTTTCGATATAGATGCAATCGACAGGACAAGCCACTGCACATTTCTCGCAGCCGATGCATGTCGTCAGATCAAAACGATGGAATCCCCGATAGCGTGCCTTCACCGGGACAGGAACTTCGGGATACTCGTAGACTTCGGTAAACGCTTTACGTCGATACGTGATCAGCATCGTCCGGGCAGTCACGCACATGCCAAACAACAATGTGGAAACGGCACTCCAAACGTTCCGAGACCATTCTCCGAAGTTCCTCAACCAAGGCATGGTTGGCTCACTGTAATTTCGTTGTGGGGATAATCGCACCATCAAGATGTCACTTTTATGGCAACTCACCAGACCAAAAGCGTCACCCGATTATAGGCTGCCAAGGGTGCAACGCAAGCGACGAAAAGATCACCGATCAAAGCTTATCGGATCTTCTCAAGAATCGGAATGGAGATGGCAACACCCTCAAGATCGCTGACACGTAACGGGACACCTGGGCCAACAAAAATGCTTCCCGCGGCGACGATAATACCGCGAGAAGCGTGAATGAGGTCACCTAGGATTGGTTGTTACAGTTTTTTGTCTGTCACGACTATTCCGCTACGACGAGCAGACCTTGTTCATCCAATTCCGCAGCATCGGCGGCCTCCGCAACGGCACCGACGCTGTTGGGGTACATGGCATCGACGAAACCCTTCAGATGATCCGCTCTGGTCGAATGCTGAAGTTTGCGGAGAGCCTTCGATTCAATTTGGCGAATACGCTCTCGTGTGACCTTAAAAATACGACCGGTCTCTTCCAAAGTGTAGCTATATCCATCGCCTAAACCATAACGCAAGCGGATGATTTCGCGTTCGCGATAGGTCAAACTCCTCAGGACGACTTCAATCTTATCCCGAAGCATCTCACGCATCGCCGAGTCCGCCGGGCTAGACTCATTGTCATCTTCCAAAAAGTCGCCGAAGCTGGCGTCTTCGCTTTCACCCACTGGGGTATCGAGACTAATCGGATGCTTCCAAGTCTTCATGATCCGTTCGGTCTCTTCGAGGGACATGCCAACGGCCTCGGAGAGCTCTTCCATACTGGGGTCACGGCCGGAGGCCTGACGGATCGCCTCACTTTTGGCTTTGAGCATGGAGATACACTGAAACATGTGGACCGGAATCCGAATCGTCCTCGCATGATCGGCAACAGAACGAGTGATCGCTTGTCGGATCCACCATGTCGCATACGTTGAAAACTTATATCCTCTGCGGTATTCGTACTTTTCAACTCCACGCATCAAGCCGGCATTCCCCTCTTGGATCAGGTCCAGAAAGCTTAGACCGCGGTTGCGATATTTTTTTGCAATGGAAACCACAAGACGCAAATTTCCGCCCGACAATTGTTGTTTGGCTCGCGTCCAAGCATCGTATTTGGCCATAACCCTCGCCATTCGATCACAAAAATCATCCGGCGACTCCCGCGTCATCTCCACAATGTCGTGCAACTCTCGGCGGCAGATTTCGGCTTCGTTGTGCGCAGCGACGCTATGCCGTTCGGACAATTTCTGAATGTGAGCCCGCAGTTCGGCGATTCGCTTGGCGATTTGGTCCAAACGACGCAACACAGGCTGTAACCGCTGAGTTCGAACGCTCAGTTCTTCTATCAACCAACAGAGCTTGCGGCGACGACGGGCCATCCGATGCTTGAGCTCCTTGCGATCAGCGACGGCCTTGACGCCCTTCAATTGCTCCCAGTCCTGCTTGTTTTCATCCAACAGACGTTCGATTGTGGGAATGTTGACCGGAATGCGCCCCTGAATCTGCTCCTTACGCAAATTTTCGCTTTCGCTTGTGCGCAAAGTCCGCTCGAACGGTAATTCGCCTCGGCAGACCTTTTGAATCGTCTCCACGGCCATACTGACAGCCAGATCCGATTCCATCATCTTCCGGCGGAACCATTTCCGCGTCATTTCGATCTGCTTGGCCAGAAAAATTTCTCGCTCCCGCGACAGAAGAGGAATATGCCCCATCTGACTGAGATACATCCGAATCGGATCGCGAGAAGAAGACTGAGGCTCAGGCTCAATCATCGATTGAGGCACAGTTTCTGCCGCCGCCTTCTCTTCTGGAGTCGGTTCATCAACGATGTCCAGTCCCGCGTCATCCAAACACGCGATCAACTCGTGAACCATCTCTGGCTCGCCACCTTCATCAGGCAAATATTTATTCAGAAGCTGGAAAGTCGCATACCCCTTAACGCGGGATGCCTCCAAGACCACTGCGAGCTCTGGATTAAAACGATGCATTGATCAACTCCTTCTGATTAAGCGGCCACATCCTTGTGCGTGAGATCCTTGTTGAGGAGTCCCACTGTTGTGCACTGACATCCGGTACAGATGCAATTTTTTGGCATGATCGCTGATGCTCGTGCAATGCACAGCGATCTCGTAAACACACCATACGAAGTCAGCCCCATTAGGCGAAAGCCCTGCGTACAAAAAAGCCGACAGGATCAATATACCGTGCCAGCCGCAGAAATATACCGTACCACCTAAGAGACAACGGACATCGCCCAAATCTTTGACGACGAAAGAGAATTACTCCCACAGTAGCGTCTATGCTCTCTCCAGCTGCATTGCTTAATGCGATAAAGCAAGATGCTAACAAAGCACACCACACACCGATCAAAAAAGTTCGAATTCCAACAATTTTTTTTAAAAAAAATTGTTGCACCCGGTAGAGACCTCCATTCGAAAAGCATGATCGCCTCTGTTCCGAACCCGCTTCGTTGAAGTCGTGTCGCAACGATGACTATACTCGACGTTCATCGCGTGTCATCGCGAAGTGGTGGAACCATCAAGGGACTTGCGGGCGTTGCGAAAAAGAAAGTCGGCGTTACCCTCAGTCCAAAGCAATTCCACGTTGATCGAGACCGTTCGCCCGAACCACCCGAGAGATGCCTCTATGACCGTCGATTCCATTCAGGACAAAACTTGTTCGGCCGAAAAAATGGTCACAAAAGGTCTTAAGGGCGTGGTTGCAGCGGATACGACGATCTCCGATGTCGATGGTGATTTGGGAAAGCTGATTTATCGCGGATACAGCATCGACGATTTGGCGAATTTTTCGACTTTTGAAGAAACCGCCTACCTGTTGTTGAAGGGCGAATTACCGGATCAAAAACAACGGGCGGATTTCAACACGTTGCTGGTCCATCATCGCGAAATCGAACCACAAGTCCTCCATTTTTTGAGGACGCTACCTCGGGGAATCCCTCCCATGACGGCGTTGCGGTCGGCCGTTTCAGTATCGGGAGCTTACGATCCACTCGCCGAAGATGAATCTCCGGCGGCCAACTTCCAAAAAACGATTCGACTGACTTCTGAAATGACCACAATCGTCGCGGCCATCCGTCGATTGTCTGTTGGTCTAGAACCCGTGTCTCCGCGTGCCGACCTCAGCCACGCCGGAAATTTCCTGTATATGCTGAACGGCGTCGCTCCTTCTTCCGATGCCGAAAAAGCGATGGACTTAATTTTGATCCTGCACGCCGAACATGGCCTCAACGCCAGCACATTCGCGGCGAGAGTTATCGCGGCCACTTTGTCGGACATGTACTCGTCTGTCACCGGAGCCATCAGTGCGTTGAAGGGGCCTCTTCATGGGGGAGCCAATACCGAAGTCCTCAAGACCCTGATGCAGGTCGGAACTGTTGAAAATGTCATTCCCTGGGTCGAAGGCGTTCGTGCCAAAAAAGGGAAGTTCATGGGCTTCGGACACGCCGTCTACAAAGTCGAAGATCCACGAGCAGCTCATTTAAAAGAGCTTTCACGTCGACTGGGAATCGAAACCAGCAACACCAAGTGGTATGACATTTCCATCGCCATGGAGCAGGCCGTTCTGGCGTCCATCCACAAGCACTGCAACGTCGATTTCTATTCCGCCAGTTTGCAGCATTACATGGGGATTCCCGGCGATCTGTTCACCTGCGTCTTTGCGGCAAGCCGCATCGTGGGGTGGTGTGCTCATGTGTTGGAACAGCTCCACGACAACAAAATCATTCGACCGTCGTCAAACTATGTGGGTCCAGCCGAACGAAAGTATTTGCCGATAGCGAGACGCGTCTGATTTGGTTGACTTCTCCGAGCGAAATCGTTCGTCCTAAGGACCCGATGTGTTTGCCACAATCTGACCAAAGGGGGCGTCACTGAAGCTGAGAGACTGCAGGATTCGAGCGCAGGTGATGATCGCATCGCAAAACGGGGGGGAGTCACCGAACCAAACTCGTCCGTCATGCAATAACCCCAGTCGGGCACCGCTTTCAACAAGTCCCGCGACTATTTCCGAGGCCGTATTGTCCACCTCCACGGCCACAACTCCGCGTTGAATCAGCCACGGCGACAATTCGTCGGCCAGACTTTTGCCAATGACGACTTTTGAATCTGCCTGCGCGCGCCGCTCCGCTTCGATCAAAATCCGAGCGACCTCTCCCGGCATCACAAGTCGCCCCTGCTCAGTGACGAAGGCACACCTCTGCCCATCGTCATCGACGATGAAACCCAGATGCTGACCGAGTGAGACAACGGCCGCCCCGATACTCTGGATGTCAACATCACCCTCTTCGAAAACGTGGCGTTGACGCACTGGCATCGCCACGTGAGTCACTCGGCACGGCAACTTCGAAAAAATCTGGTCAAGAATACGAGGAAACAGCTTCGTCGATGAACCGCAAACAATGCGTAAGGGTCTCAACGCATGAAAGTGCTTCCACAATCCCTCCAAATAGAGGGCCAACGCTTGAAACGTACGTTGCGTTCCGGCGGAGCGAGTCGGTCGCATCACGTGGGAATTCGTCCGCTGCTCGAGTTCCTCCAATCGTCCACGCACCGGCCACGGCTGACCCGATCGCCCCACAACATCGAAGCCCGTCCATGCAGGACCATGGCCTGCTCCCGTGACAAACACCCCTGCCGCGGCATTCAAATGATGGACCGTGAATTGAGTGATCGGCTCAGTCGTCTGGCCAAGATCAATGACTCGACATCCCATCCGCCGCAATCCCTGCGCGACACCGGTCACGATGTCCGGGGAACAGGGACGCTCATCAAAGCCAATGACGACCGTCGGACCGCGGCGTCTGGAGTGCCCGTTATCCCCAGACTCCACGGGAAGCACGCTGGAGATTCCTTGACGCGGTTCCTCGTCCCAGAGCATGGACGCGAGCGCCGCAGCCCACTGGGCCGCGCGTGTCCGATCCCACGCGTTCAAATAGATCCCCCGCACTCCCTCGGCGACAACGATTGTCCCAGAAACCCGTTGATGCTCCGCCCCGGCTCTCCTTTCGGAAGGTTCCCCCAACGAGTGATCTGCACTCGTGCGTTGAGCACATGAGCGGCACTTCGAATAAAAAGATGCCTGCCGAGCCAGATGAATGCTGTGTGAGATGGGATGAGCCTCGCCCGGACAAACGTAGGTCCGGTCCTCCAAGGCCGAGTACCTGGCCAACAGCGGCAGTGGATTTCGGCGTGGCGGGTTCTTCATAACATCTCCCCGACTGGCCAAACGGGATTCGTCGATTCACGGCGATTCCCCGTTGGATTCCGGGAAATCCTTGCGACGATTTTCAGGCTCTTTTCTGGGGGTTGATGCGGGGACAACAAGAAGACCTCACCGTGACCGAATGCATGCGGATCCCTCGCCTTGTAGAACAAATCGCGATTGGCGGTCAATTGGTGTCTGGCGGAAGAACAATTCTTTTCCGAAAAACCGGGGCCAGAAACGGCAACTGTCACGGGGTATGCCAAGCTACTTGAAGGAGGCCAATGGATTGTCCCGGCGGACAAGAGGCAGAGCGACCGGGCCACCCACTCTTTGCGACTCAAAGACCGCCGCGATCATTTCAATCACAGCACGGCCGTCGTACATGCCACATAAAGGCTGCCGCTCCTGATCGATCGCATCGATCAGATCCTCAACTACGGCGATGTTCCCGCGATGCGTTCCTTCGTTTTTCAGTGTTTCCGGCTGAGCGACTCCCTGTGAGGTCACGCGTTGCCACTCGGCTCCGCTTCGGCCAGGAGACCAACTGGGATCCTGCAGCAGCCACGCCGGAGCCAGATATCCTGTCGAGAGCTCAATGACACCTCGGCTCCCCAGAATCTGCAACGCGAAACGGGACGGACTGCCGCCCATTTTACGAACTGAGTCAAAAGTCCCGACGACTCCGTTGGCAAACGAATACCGCGCATGCACCGCATCTCCAGCAAGCGAGCCGATTCCTTCGTTTCCTGCGGCAATATCGGCAGCGGTGATCGCCCTCCCCTGCGTTGTGACAGTGGCAAAGCAACTGCTGGGATTTCCGGCAAAGAGTCTCATCAAATCTAAAACATGCGAACCGAGGATCCACAGGTCTTCGCTGCCACCACGTTTATCGTCCTCTTTGCCGCGTCCGCGAAGCTCCAGCACCTCACCAATCTGACCTTCCGCAATCAATTTTTGAATGACGGGTATCGTCGGTGTGTAATGCCCCTGATGCGCTATGGCTAGCTTGACATGCCGCATCTCACAGGCACGAATCAGATCATCTGCCTGCGACAGCGTGGGGACGAATGGCTTCTCCATAAAGATATGGAGTCCTCGTTCGGCGGCCGCCAAGGCCATTTCAAAATGTTGATCAATCCAACGCGGTGCCACGGCAACAAGATCCAGTTTTTCCTTGTCAAGCATCTCGGTATAGCTGGCATAGGCATTGGCCGCCTTCGTGCGCTTTTGGGCATTCAATCGGCCGGCTTCGTGTTCATCGGCAATGGCCACAACCTGGCATCGAGGGACGTCGGCCCAGACCGTGTCGAGGCCATGCCCATAGTCTCCCTTACCGGTCCGTCCGATGACTCCCACCCGCAGTGCCTCTGACTTCATCGCATCTCCTCGAACCCGTTTGGTGACTCACCCTCCGCAGCGTCATCACAGCGGATTGATCTCGGATTATCCCTGCGAATTGTCCGCGTCGCCAGACGAGCCGTTACAACAGGGCGAATTGGCTGACGATAGAACGAGCGCTTCGCAAGCCATCGACGGCGGCACTCACAATCCCTCCGGCGTACCCGGCTCCTTCTCCCACCGGAAACAGCCCCCTCATGGCCTGACATTGCCGAGTGAGCCGATCACGATCGATACGTATCGGGGAACTGCCTCGCATTTCGGGACCAACAAGAATCGCCTCCTTTAAGAGGTTCCCTCGCAACTTGCGATCCATGATTGGCAAACCACATCGAATAGCCCTCACAATAACAGGAGGGAGAACACGGTCAAGAGACGCAGGTCTGACCCCTCGGGGATACGAACACTGCAATCGCGCCGTTGGATCTGGAGTTCGCTCATTCAAAAAATCTCGGACGGACTGGATGGGGCACAAATAATTGCCGTCACCAATTCGAAATGCCTCAGACTCGTATCTCTGTTGGATGTGCATCCCCGCTAGCGGGTGTGAGCTCCCGAATTCGTGTGTCTCCAAGGTGACAACGATACCACTGTTCGCGAACGGGGAATCGTGACGAGAATTGCTCATCCCATTGGAGCAGAACATTTCCGGTTGACTGACGCTCGGCATGATGATTCCACCGGCACACATGCAAAAGGTAAAGACATCCTTCTCACCGCGTGCGTTGAGTGTGTAGTCGGCCGCACCTAACATCGACAGATACTCGGGCTTCGCGTACTTCTGTTGGTTAATTTGCTCCTGCGGTTGCTCGATTCGCAGTCCGAGTTGAAACGCTTTTTGAAGCAGAGGAACTCCTTGGTCATGCAGGATTTGGTAGGTATCGCGGGCACTGTGACCGATTCCGAGGACCACGTGATTCGTGGCGACGTACCCACTGGACGTGTGTAGTCCAACAACTCGTCCCTCACGGATATCGAGCCCCTCCATGCGACAACTAAATCGATACTCACCACCCAACGCCTCAATCTGACGACGGAAGTTTCGGCAAATCATGGGCAGTTTGTTGCTCCCGAGGTGCGGACGGTTTTCGTAAATAATGGAGGCACGTCCACCACATTCAACAAAGCGTTCGAGAACCCAATCGACGTCCGGCCCTTCCATGCGGCACGTCAGTTTGCCGTCGCTGAAACATCCCGCTCCCCCTTCTCCAAAGAGATAATTATTTTCGCGGTCGAATTCGCCGCCGCGATCAAACAAACGCACCGCCTGGACCCGCTCTTTAACCGCCTCACCTCGTTCGAGAATCAGGGGTCGAAACCCCTTTTGGGCGAGGTAATAAGCTGCTAGCAGTCCTGCCGGACCGGAACCGACCACCACCGGCCGCTCTGCCATCGGAGTCGACCCCGGCGCAGGATCGTCGAACAACGGCAACTCGAAGGGCTGCACGTCACCAACCATCCGCCGCCGCACCGACGCCGATTGCTGCACGTCGGGCGGCAAATCGACCAGCACGGTGTAAACAAATTGCAATTCCGACGGCGATCGTGAGTCCAGACTCTTTTTCAAGATGCGCCAGCGAAGCAAGAGTTCTGCCGGAACACCAAGTTGCTGGGCAAGAAATACGGGGATTTCCGTCTCGGGCATCGAAATGGAGAGTCGCAGATTGCTAACACGCAGAGACATCGGGAGACTTTACGTACAAGGCGGTGCCGGTTCCTGAGCACTCTTGTAGCGTCGTCGTTTGCCGTCTGCAAAGCGCGTTTGCGTTCGACAGAAGACCGGAAGTGCTCAAGACCGCTATTGGTCGCAACTCGACGCCCGGAAGATTAGAATCCCCCCGACTGAAAGTTATTACCTTCCCCGCAACTTTAGAACACTGCAAAATGCCTGTTGATCCAATTCTGATGATCAAACCACGTCGCAAGATCACTGGAATCTCGGCGATCCTGCTGCCGTTGACGGAGGCCGGAGATGTCGATTGGCGGGCATTGCAGGCACACATCACCCGAACCGCAGAGTCGGGATTAACTCCGGCAGTCAATATGGACACGGGATATGTCAACCTGATCGATTCTGCCACTCAAGTCGAAGTGTTGAAGCGAACTCGATCTGTCTTAGGAAACCGCCCTTTTGTGGCCGGCGCATTCGTTTCCGACAAGTTGGGCGATCCGTTCACCTTCGATGGCTATGCTCGACAAATGGAGACCATTCAATCTTTTGGCGGGACTCCAGTGATTTTTCAATCCTACGGCCTGACGAGACAGACCGGACCGGAGATCATTGCCAGTTATCAGCGACTCGGTCGCGTCGTGGATCAGTTCATTGGATTTGAACTGACGACCGATCTAGCTCCCTTCGGCGCGATTTACGATTTGGAAACCTATGGTGGAATGATGGGCGTACCTCAGTGCATCGGTGCCAAGCATTCGTCGTTTCATCGCGAACCCGAATGGGATCGTTTGAACCTGCGAAATGAGAAACGCCCTGATTTTTTGGTTTTCACGGGCAACGACTTTGCAATCGATATGGTGATCTACGGTAGCGATTATTTATTAGGTCTGAGCAGCTTCGCTCCAGATCTGTTCGCGCTCCGCGATACCTATTGGGAGACTGGCGATCCCCGTTTCTATGAGCTCAACGATCAGCTTCAATATTTGGGCTACTTTGCGTTTCGAACGCCGGCGCCGGCTTACAAACACTCCTGCGCTCAATTCCTGAAACTGCGGGGCTGGATCGACTGTGATCGAACTCACCCAAACGCAATCGCTCGGACGTCAGCTGACATCGAAGTGCTTCGAGAAATTGGACAGAGAATGCAAGTCATGAACTAAGAACCCGCTGTCTCACCGGAGAATCAGAACGTGCCGACACCACTGGAAGTTGACTGCAAAACCGTCCAAGCGAAACGCGATCAAAGCGAGACATTCCTGTTCGTCGATTGTCGTGAAGCGGACGAATATTTGGTGGCTCACATTTCGGGAACGCTGTTGCTTCCGATGAGTGAACTGGCCGATCGCATTGCCGAACTGGAACCCCACAAAACTGACGAGATCATCGTTCACTGTCACCACGGAGGACGAAGTCTGCGCGTCGTGAACTGGTTGCGTCAACAGGGCTTTGCCAACGCGACCAATATGGCGGGCGGGATTGATCACTGGTCACAGACCATCGATCCCACGATCCCTCGATATTGACGGACGGGAAAATTCCACGCCCGTAGCGGCAGCGAACGGCCAACGTCTTGCCCGGTTGCCTCAAAGCTCGTAAACTGATTCGGTGGCAAATACATGATGTTTGCTCGGCAATTTCGGAAACTCGTTAACAAGTCTGCTCTGTTCATGCAGATCAACATCGCACGCCGATCCATATCGCACCTGTCGAACCTCGGTGTGCTCCCATTCAATCACCTCGACAAGCTGAGACACACGGTCAACGAAGCGGGTTCAGCAATTTCTGAGCGAAAACGATTTGGAGCCATGGTAAGCACATGAAAAAAACACTCGGAAGGGAGACGCGGATGCGCGAGCGGATGCTGACTCTGATACTGTTCGGAACGTGGGGACTGTGTCTGTTATTTGCACAGCCGACATCGGCAGCAACTGAGGATGAATATTTTGAATTGATGAAGGTGTTTGTCGACACATTCGAGCAAATCGACCGGAATTACGTCAAACCGGTGGATCGACGCGAGTTGCTTGAAGCCGCGATGCGTGGAATGGTCCTGAAGCTCGATCCGTATTCGTCGTACATCGACACGTCCGAACTGAAACAGTTCAACGAATCCGTTGAACAAGAGTTTGGCGGAATCGGAATCCAAGTGACGATCGATCCGAAGACTCGTCAACTGATGGTGATGGTCCCCATTTCTGGAACTCCTGCATTCCTCGCCGGTCTTCGCGCCGGTGACCGCATCTTGGAGATTGATGACAAGGCAACCGCCGATTTCCCAGAAGGCCGAGAAATGGAATCGGCGGTCAAAATGATGCGAGGCAAACCAGGTGACGTGGTGAAGCTCAAGATTCAGCATAAGGACGATGCGGAACCGCTGACGGTAGACGTGACACGCGCCATTATCAAATCCCCAACGGTCCTAGGCGACCACTACGAAAAGGACGGCAAATGGTCCTACTTTCTTGAGGGCGAAGACAAGATCGGTTATCTGCGACTCACTAGCTTTGCCCGCAACAGTACCGACGAAATCCAGGAATCCCTGGAGCAACTCAAGAAGGATGGGATGAAGGCCTTGGTTCTTGACCTGCGTTTCAATCCCGGTGGATTACTCAGTGCGGCAACGGCGATTGCCGATTTCTTCGTCGATAGCGGGATCATCGTCAGCACCAAGGGCCGGAATACTGAAGAGCAAGTCTATAAGGCAAAAAGAATAGGGACCTATAGTGGCTTTCCGATGGTGGTCCTTGTCAATCGATTCAGTGCGTCCGCCAGTGAAATTGTGAGTGCCTGTTTGCAAGACCAGAAACGCGCCCTGATCGTTGGCGAACGGACCTGGGGCAAGGGAAGTGTTCAGAATGTGATCGAACTGGAAGGGGGCAAAAGTGCCCTTAAGCTCACCACCGCAAGTTATCATCGCCCGAGCGGAAAAAACATCCACCGTTTTCCCAAAGCAACCGAGAAAGACGAATGGGGCGTCATGCCCGATGAGGGATTTGAAGTCAAACTGTCTGCTGAAGACATGGACAAACTTTTTGAAGCACGTCGCAGCCGTGAAACCTTTCGGCTGGATGACAACACTCCCAGGGTCGAGTTCGTCGATGGACAACTGGCCAAGGGCACAACTTGGCTGAAAGAACAGTTGGCCGCAAAAACTCCGCCACAGGACACGTCTGGCGATGCAGAGAAACCGGCAGACGAGTCTCCAAAACTTGAGCCGGTCGAAAAGAAGGACGGGGCGCGGATCGAATGCTATTCCGGTCCACAATATGTCGAAGCTTTCTTCGAATGGCTGCGAGCGTTCCCTCTTTCCATCTCCCGAGCGGCATGAGTCGATACGCACGATTGCGTTCGACGATGGCGCCATCGACGAGGGGCGAGATCGAATCTCTCCCGTCGCGTTGCATTGAAAAAGACCGCGTGAATCAATCGTCATCCTTGCGCCGATTATTGCTAGCTATCGAATCCTCGTGCGATGAGACTGCTGCGGCGGTGATCGATTCCGAACGGCATGTTCTTTCCAGCATCGTGGCCACTCAGCATGAACTTCACCAGCGTTTCGGCGGGGTGGTGCCTGAGATCGCATCGCGCGCTCACTTGGAACGAATCCTCCCGGTGATTGACGAGGCCTTGCGAAGTGCGGGCGCGGTTCTCGCCGATATTGGTGCCATCGCCGTTGCCACGCATCCTGGCTTGGTGGGCTCCCTCTTGGTCGGCCTCACGGCGGCGAAGACGCTGGCATTGGTACTCGATGTGCCGCTGCTCACAATCAATCACATTGAGGCTCATCTGTACTCATGCCAAATGGCAGCGGGACGCAATGTCTTTCCGGCGGCCGGCTTGGTAGTCAGCGGTGGGCACTCGAACTTGTACGATTGTCGATCACCGATCGACTTTGAACTGTTGGGATCGACGACGGATGACGCGGCGGGTGAAGCATTCGACAAGGTCGCTCAAATTCTGGGTCTGGACTATCCCGGCGGACCTCTCATCGAAAAAATTGCGGAAACAGGTAACCCAACAGCGTTCCCCTTCCCTCGGTCATTCCTCAAAGACGAACGGCTAGATTTTAGTTTTAGCGGCCTCAAAACGGCCGTCTTGTATGCCGTCCGAGGGACCCCCGGATCGCGTACAATTCCACCGCCGCTGACGTCTCAACGAATCGCCGACCTCGCCGCGAGTTTTCAAGCGGCGGTGGTTGATGTTCTTGTGGGAAAATGCGAGCAGACTCTGGATCGAACCGGACGCACGACTCTTCTGGTGGGAGGTGGTGTCGGTGCCAACACCGTGTTGCGTCAACGGCTGCAGGAGATGGCCGCACATCGGGGTATTGAAGTGATTATCGCTCCGCGTCAATATTGTACCGACAACGCGGCGATGGGCGCCCTCGGCTGGGAGTTGTGGGAACGGGGGATCTTTTCGCCACTCGATACGGACGTCAACCCGGGACTCGTCCGAAAACGTGCTGCCGCACAGTAGACGGCAAGGTATGGCGGAAACCGCCCTGCTGCCTGTCGCCGGAGAAACTCGTGATGCGTTCCTAAGCGGGCCTCGGCTTGGAATGACTCACCACAGATCTGATCGAGGTGAAGACACGCAAAGCCCGGCGTGACCACCTCACTGACAGTAATCTCGCCAAAAAAACGTTGCTCGCATTGAACTTTGAAATCACTGCCACACCAAGCAAGATTCCATTTTAAAGATGTTCTTATTGACTGTGTTGACGGTCGTTTCGGCACTCCGTGGTTGTGAACTGCTCGATGATTTCGTTGGCAAGCCGATCATAGTTGGTCCACCACCACAATGCTGCCAGGTTTTCAGCCAGGTGCCAGATGCCGCTTGATCCAGACGGGGAATAGTAATCGGTATGAGGTGACTCGCGACGGTAACTGGCGTGAGGAATTCTCCGGCCCGAACCGCACCAAGGAACGTCGCGGTTTGACTGCGACCGCAAGGCGTCTTGTCCGGCAACCACGTTCCCGCCGCCAGATTGAATGGGGCGGCTCAATATTTTCAGGCCCTCACGGACGAGGATCGCCTGCTGTCTTCGCACCTGTTTCTCCCGACGTGAATTGATTGACGATTTTCGTCAATCGAGTACGACACGTTACGGGCCCCATTCGCATTGGCAAAGCGATGGAGTCGATTTTGACGGACTTGGTCCCGACCATCGCGCTCAACAATCTGCGGATAGGCGTATGTGACTCGCTGGGGTAGACCAATGAAATCCGGTCGGCGTTGAATGCCATGGCGTAGGCACACATTTGAAATCGATCACTGCGACTCTCGTTCCCAAATTCATTCTTGTACTTTCCATCCAGCACCCATCTCTTCCCGGCTTGTTCCACGATCGCATCAGCGGTCATCCAACGTTTTTCATCGCTGTGTCCCGGCGCGTCGTCCCAACGTCGCGTGCGAGCTTCTCGCGGCAACGGATTCCATCCCGTCTCACATGCGGACTCGCTGAGCATGCGCCGTAACCCGTCCTCCCAAATCGCAGGCATTGAGAGGGTGAATGCCTGACCTCCCATGATCGATTCAGGGTCGAGGACCGCACCAATCAGGATCAGCCGAGCCAATTGCAGTGCCTCCCGATAGCCGGGCGGTTCCGCCGATTGTGCCGCGACGGCAGCAGTGAGTGGATCGCTGATGTCGCGTCGGACCGAAGCCCACTGTTCGCGAAGCATCGCCATTTTGCGACGATCCTCCGTCCTTCCATCCGAGAGCAAACTCGGCAGGCGATCAAGGGCCAAAGCCAAAACGATGTTGAACGGCGTATCGAACGTTCGTTGCCTTTGGAGTTGCGGTACACGCGGCAGCCGATACAGCTCTTGCCCGAGCTTCGATATCAAAATCCGTCCACGAATCGCCGAGTCACAGGCCGAGACGACAACGTAGCCTTTTCGCAAATGCTGCCGGGTGACGTGATCCATCGCATGTAGAAACAACCGTGCGATGCAGAGATGCCAGTCATCTTGATCCGATTTGACGGCGGCAGCACCGGACTCTGGCAACCAATGCGAAAGCCGAGGGAATTTGCCCAGATACGCGAGCCAGTCCAAGAGCACAATGTTGGGAATCTTTGACCGAATCACCAATCGGCGACCGCTCGGAAGAATGACCAAACCGACGTGCGTTGTCCCACGAACGGCAACTTCGTTGCCGACGATGTTCAGATCGATGAGACGACGTTCTGCAAGAGTACCGAGCATCACGATATCGTCGCCGACGATGTCACGTGACCCGATCCAAGGTTCGTTGAAGCCGCTCCCCGCTTCAAAGCATGTAATTGGATCACGCCTGTGGTTCGCCATCGTTCAGCACTCCAAATGTGACTGAGGCTGGCTGTTCAACACACTCCAGCAGCAAGTCCTCGACCTGTCGAAGCAAGTCCGAATCAGCCTGCCCGAATTGCATCGTGAGCAACTCACGCACATACGGCACCACGCTGAAACGGACAATTTGCCGCAAGCGACGTTCGCTCAGCGGAATGTCGAGCATTGGTGAAGTCACGTCGTCTTCGCCGCGCCGCTGGAGCATAAAGAGGGCATGCCCAATGTGTTGTTCGGGAGGGATGCCGTGCTCTTCCAGAGCTTCGTTGACTCGCGCAAGTGACTCCGCCTTGAAACCGGGCGGATTGTTGCCCGGCCGTTTCAACCAGCGGGCAAGCGTGTCTGGCTGCGAATGGAGATTCAGCCAGAGGAACCGGCGTCGGAGTGCCAAGTCCAAACGACCAATCGAGCGGTCGGCGCTGTTCATGGTGCCGATGATGAAGAGGTTGCTGGGAAAGACGAAGTTTCGGCCGGATAACAATCTCACGGTTGTGCCACGGTATTCGAGCAACTGCAACAGTTCACCGAGTACCGCAGCCGTATCGCAGCGGTTGATCTCGTCTAACACCAACACGTGTCGCGACCCTGGCGCATAGTCCTTCAATCGCTGGACCCATTCAAGAAAGAACCCGAGGCGCGGTTCAAAATTCAGGACGCCGTCTTTTGAATTCGGCTTCAGTCCCTCGAAGAAGTCCTCGTAGGTCCAGTTCGCGTGCATGTAGAGCACGTCCGACGTTCCTTGGGGGCGACTGCCTCGTTGACGGACAAAGTATCGAGCGAATTGACGCGCAACGAACGTCTTCGAGGTTCCGGGCGGTCCGACGAGGATTGCCTGTTGTCGCGCCAACAGCGCGTCCTCAAGGTCGTCCAGAAATAGTTCGGGCAGCGCGGTGAGTTCGGCAAGCTCCTTGGTTGTTTCAGGGACATCTTCATCAACCTCGCTGGCAGCGTCGTCGATCAATTGAGCGTTCGCAGGCTTTGGTGCGGGAGCATTCCAGCGTCCCGTCATTGCCGCCTCGAAGAACGGCCACAACCAAGTGAAGTATCCACCGACCTCGTCCACGAAAGTGGCCCCATGGTCGACCAACGTCGAGAGTGGGAACTCACGAACAATCGCGATGTCCGTGAGCGGTCCATCAAGTCCGAACCGAGCTGTCGCGGGCTGAGCTAGCGATTCTGCAAACTCCGAGGATGAGAGTTGAACGGTGTCCGTCCCAGAATAGAGGCGAATCAGCGTGTCAGCGGGAGCCGAACGGGTGTAATCCGCGACCACAGATCGATTGGCATCGACCACCGCGACCAGCCGTTCAAGATACTCTTCGCAATAATTCCCCATCGCGAGGCCGTACCGCCAAACTCGTTCGCGCCCGAGAAATCGCACATACAGTTGGACCGACTTCGTCTTGCTCCCCGTCGCCGGGTCGTAGAACGCATACCAATAGTGATCGTGGTAACCGCCTTTGCCGTAGTCGTTCTTCTTTAGGATCGAGAGGTGTCGCTTACCGCCTGCGACGGCCGGACTCAACCTTTGGATGTACTTGGCCCGAAGCTGGTCAATAATCTGCTGACTCGGATCTCGAAGGACCGCTTTGTAACGCCGCTTGTTTTGCTCATGCCAAGCACCGTCTGAGTCGTGGTCGGGCAAGTCGAGAATGAATTGGACGGTGTCCTGTGCGTACGTCGCCGCGATCGCCTCGTCCGAGTCGTCGTCATCGAGTGCCGTCTCCGGCGCTTCACTGTCAACGTCTTGCGACACTGCATCATTCGGAAGCTCGGAAGCAAGTCGTTCTTCCTTGAGGTTGTCATCGGTCTTAATCGCTTCCAGCAGTTTCTCACGCTCAAAGGGACTCAACTCAACGCGCGAGTAGTAGGGAGCGAAACTTGGTGCCTCTGGCGAGTTCTTGAGTTGATGATCCTCCGGGGAAATAAGAATGGTCCTTCGGCCGGTAACAGCGTCGCGTGGCACGTCAGCCACGGAAGCGAAGGCGATGTCCTCTGGAACCGCCCACGCATGAAAAACGTCTTGCTCCAAATCCCAATGAAGGAAAAGGTATGCGACCGGACTTTTGTCGGCGAGCGAATGCAATTCCTCCGAAACCGAAGGAAATAGGTTCGTCCAGAATTGATCGGCGACTCGTGAGTTACGCAGCCCGATGAATCCACCATTCCATTTGAACAGCGAATGACGCACATGCTCCGGTTGATTGCCGGGCTGCCCGAGCCTCGCGCAAGCCAACGTCGTCATACAACGCCCGGCATTTCTTCGCCGCCGATCGTCAATCGTGATGGCCGGAGTATCCGACGATGGCTGAGCGAGACTATGCAGGATGCTGGCAGCGAAATGGGCATGGTCCATGAGTGAGACTGATCCCCGTCTGTTTGGTGCCGCGTAATTTCATTACGACACGGCTACGTCGCATCTGAAGTAAGAGTGATTTCCAGAGCCAATATAGCCAAGAGCGGCAAAGTGCCGTGAGTAAAACAATTTAAAGGCCAGGGTCGATTATGCCGATTATAGCAACTGCCTCGACTGTTACGGCAGGTTTGGCAATTCCACACGGTTATCTCGGTCCCTAAGTGTATGAAGTCAAAACTTGTAACTCGATAACATTTTTAAGGTGACAGGGTGACAGGGTGACAGGGTGACAGGGTGACAGGGTGGCAACAATTTTTTGCAGAATTGCATTATTGGTCCTCTGTAGCGGTTGGTTCGTGTCGTACGAGTCCGCAGGCTCAGACTTGCTGTTCGAAGCCTTGCCTGTGCTGATCGATGCGGCGGATACTGAAGAGGAACTGCGCCCCGCGGACATCGCCGGCGAACTCCAACGTCTGCAGAAGCAGATCGATGATTTGCAGTCGGCAGCCAAGTCTTCGAAATCTACTGATGAGCCAGTGAAAGGAAAGAAACCGACACTTGTGCTCTCCGGCCAAGTGCAAGTTGACCAAATCTTTTTCGGGCAAGACGACTTGAGTCGCGAGAGCTTGGGGGACCTGCAGGATGGTGCCGCTTTCCGACGACTCCGAATCATAGCGCGGGGTAAGGTATGGCAGCAATTAGAATACGCCTTGGGCGTTGATTTCGAACTCGCCGATAGGCCGACTCCTCTCGACAACTACATCGAGGCCCACGACCTGCCGCGGTTGCAGAACGTCCGCATTGGACACTTCTTCGAGCCCTTCTCGCTCGAGCGAGTCACACAGAACCGCAACAACACGTTCATGGAACGGTCACTCGTCGACACATTCGCGCCCGCCCGCAACATGGGCATCATGACCTATGGCAACACAGAGAGTGAGCTTGCGACGTGGCAAATCGGCACTTTCCGCACCAACAGCGACAACGTCGGTAACGACTCATTCGATAGCGGACAAGCACTGACCATGCGGGGCACCGCACTGCCGTATTGGGACGAGCCGAGCGATGGACGTTACTACATGCACCTCGGTGTCGCTTACAGCTATCGCGGAAGCGCGGGAAACAACCTCCGGTTCCGCAATACACCCGAAATCCGAAAGCAGCAGCCTTTCGGTAGCCCTACCTACGACAGCAGCGTCCCGCAATTTGCCCCGATCTTCGTCGATACGGGCAACATCTCTGCATCCAGCTTCCAGCTTTTCGATCCGGAGTTTGCCCTGATTTTCGGGCCGCTCTCATTGCAGTCGGAATATGCCTTCGCGCTCGTCGATCAGATCGACAAGCCTAATCTGTTTTTCAACGCCTACATGGCCCAAGTGAGCTATTTCCTCACCGGCGAACATCGGCCTTACGACCGCAAGGCTGGCATTCATAAACGGATGGAGCCGTTCGCCGACTTCCTTCGAGTACCGAATGAATCCGGTGGAGTTCGGACCGGTCCTGGGGCTTGGGAGATCGCCGCCCGGTTTTCAAAAATCATCTTGAACGACAAAAACATCGAGGGCAACAACCTGACCGACTTCACGCTTGGCCTGAACTGGTACTTAAACCGATACACCCGGGCAAAGTTCAACTACATTCACGCCTTTCTCGAGGACACACGCAACGGCAATAGCAACACCGACATCTATGGCGTCCGTGTCGACTACGAATTTTAGACGGGGGGTGGACGGAAGACGAGGTGATTTCTGGGCGAGCAATTTTCATCGTCCCCATGGAAATCACGGTTGTGATTGTCGTCCATAGCCTCTACGGCGGGAAGCGTTTCCCCACGGAGACCCGTATTCTCTTGCACATTGAGTCATACTCCCTGCTGCGGAACGAACAAAAATAACGATCGGCCCCAGTCACATTTGATCCGAGAATGCAACGTCTTGCTGAATCATCTCGTGGCGGACGACAACGATGTTAAACTCCCTTTTTTGAGAAAAATGATGAAAGTTCCATTAACGATCGTCGACTACCTGCGTCGGGCTGAACAAGTGTATGGGCATCGCATTGCATTTGTGGATGAACCGGATCAACCCACCGAGTCATGGGGCACAAAAACCTATGCGCAGATGGCCGAACTGGCCAGAGCGCAGGCCGCTGGGCTCGATGCATTAGGCGTACCGCAAGGCGCCCGTGTGGCGATCGTCAGCCAGAACTCGGCGCGATTGCTGACGAGCTTTTTTGGAGTGAGTGCCTACGGACGCGTGCTGACACCGATCAACTTTCGATTGGTTGCCAACGAAGTTGCCTACATCATTGAGAACTGTGGTGCCGAAGTGTTGTTGGTCGATCCAGAACTTGAGTCATCGCTTGCGGGCGTCAAAGCCAAGCATCGCTTTGTGATCGGTGCTGAATCAGACCAGGTGTTGTACAAGTTTGGTGTCGAACCACAACCGTGGGTGCCAGACGAGGATGCGACAGCAACGATCAATTACACGAGTGGCACGACGGCTCGACCAAAGGGAGTGCAGTTGACGCATCGCAACCTGTGGCTGAATGCGGCGACCATTGGTTGGCATTTGGGTGTGGATGATCGCGAGACCTATCTGCACACACTTCCGCAATTTCACTGTAATGGATGGGGCATGCTCTATGCGGTGACGGCGATGGGGGGCAAGCACATTGTGTTACGTAAGGTCGATGGCGGCGAGATTTTGAAACGTGTGGGCGCGCATGGGGTGACGTTGATGTGTGGTGCCCCTGCAGTCGCCGCAGTGATTTTGGATGCTGCGGCCGTGTGGAGTGATCCCATTCCTGGTCGCGACACAACACGCATCGTTGTGGCGGGAGCGCCACCGCCCGTACGGATGATCGAACGTGTTGAGACCGACTTGGGGTGGCAGTTTCATCAAATTTATGGGCTCACAGAATCCAGCCCGTTACTGACAATAAATAGCCCCTCCCTCGAGACCGACGGGATGAGTACCGCAGCTCGGTCGGTGGCTTTGAGTGCTGCGGGCGCACCGGCACTCGGAGTCGAAACACGGATCGACGCAACCGGCGAAGTGTGGGCGCGAAGCAATGTGGTGATGCATGGCTACTGGGCTCAGCCAGAAGAAACGGCAAAGGCGCTCGTCGACGGTTGGTTTCGGACGGGTGACGGAGGCTCGATCAATGCGAGTCACGTGCTGACGATTTCAGACCGCAAAAAAGATGTCATTATCTCTGGTGGCGAAAATGTCGGTTCGATCGAAGTTGAGAACGCCGTATTTTCACACCCCGATGTCCTTGAAGTGGCTGTGATCGGCGTCCCCGATGCCAAGTGGGGTGAACTCGTCATGGCACTCGTTGTCAAGAAGGCGGAATCGCCACTCACCGAAGCCGAGTTGATTGCCTATGTCAAGACGAAAATCGCTGGATACAAGTGTCCAAAGAAAGTTGAGTTTCGGAACGCGTTGGCACGCACGACGACGGGCAAGTTGCAAAAGTTCAAGTTGCGTGCTCCGTATTGGGAAGGTTTTATGCGTCAAGTTAACTAGTGCTGTGGCCACTCTTGTCGATAGACACCAACGATGCCGTGGCCTTCAATCCCCCCCTGCCCCGTCTGCGACTCCAAAATTCCTCCGATTCAGCGAACGGGTGCGCTGTCGCAACACCGGTTGTCGGAACGTGGTGAACGGCCGCCAAAGGGGGAACCCCAGCACCCCATCTCAGCAACCGAAACCGAATACTTCGCCTACGAAATTCCAGAGGAAGGCGTTCGGAAAGCGGAACTCCCCCAGACACAGAGACCATACCGGCTGCTCAGGCTGGGGGTCATGAGGCAGCAAAAGAACTCGACCCGAAAACCAACAACAGCAACGTCACATCTTGGAAGATGTCCGTTGTGATCGGCAGGCAGATACACCTCGGAACGTCGTCTCTAACTTCCGAACCCCACCGTCGCGGAGCAGACGGTCCAGGTACCGATTAGCGCGGGATACGCCTTCGAACTGTCGAGGCTCAGAGTCACCACTCTTCCGCCGGAGTGATCCGCCACAATCCGCTCGAACGATGGATCACCAATCCGTATGCGTCGGGATCACGGCCTGACCGTGCGTAAGTTCCCCTTGATTGCTCAACACATAGTCCGTGGTGTTTGTCAAAACCAGGGGTGGTTTTCCATCAACCGGTTCGGGGCGAACGCGCACCAGCGAGCCATCGTCGAACTCCACAATCACGACAACTTTCTTTGCCCTTCCTGCTTCAACAACATAGATGTACGGGACACCTCCACGACGCGCCACCACCTGACTCGGCAACAGTTCCACGTTTCGAAGAGCGGGCATTAGCAGTTCCATTTGTCCATACATTCCGGGCAGCAGCCGAATATGATCCTGCTCGCCTTCAATCAGGATTGGTAGCGAGGGCATCGTTCTGCTCTTCAGATCGGCAAAATTATTTTTCTGCATCTCTTCTGCAAATCCTGCAAACTCGGCGGCGGTCCCGTTATAAAGATCGACTTCCGCCATGATCGTTCGGTCGCTTGTTCGCAGCGACGGGGAGAGACGAGAGACTTTGGCGCGCAGAGCGATTCCTGGAAGGGCATCGATCTGAATCCTGACTTCCGTAGTCTGATCGACAAAGGGAACAAATTTCTCCGGCACGAACGTTGAAACCGTCACGATGTCGCTGCGTTCGATGGTCATCAATGAGGCAACGCCGGGAACAACCACTGCGTTCTGTACGAAGGCGCCTGCATCGACACCGCGCACGGATACCACACCATCAAAAGGCGCACGAATGATCGTCGTGAGTGGAGCCGACGAGGCAATCGGTGTCCCGTCACCCGTCACTTGAATCTCGACAAGGCGTTCGCCAGCCGTCACCTTGTCTCCAATCGACTTTTCAATGAATGTGACAATTCCGGCGGCTTGTGGAAACAAGTTCACACGATAATAAGAGGCCACAAATGCCGGCTGGTCGATGCCGATTTCAAGAGACGGATTTTTCTTAGCGCGAACGGTTTTCAGACGGATGGACGTCGCATTCGATGGCACGGATGGCTGAGAGAGAACGAAAGCGTTTGCAACGGCAGGCTTTCGCCCCGCAAGCTGAGCCAGTACGTCCGCGATCGCCTCCGGAGACTTGTTCTGGATGAGCCGCCAATACAAAATGCCACCGATCATGACCAACAAAAAGGCCCTCGAAAGCCTTGATGTCCAGCCTTGATGTTCTTTCGTGTCTTTCATCGGGCGTCTGTCCTGTTCAATTTGCTGCCGGTCAATCGGTAGCGGCTATGCTGCAAGCTCGGCCTCGGTATCTGGATCCTGACGCACATTGTGCATCAGCAGGGTATACATGATTGGAACCATAAACAGAGTCAGAACGGTGGATGTCAGCATTCCGCCTACCACCGCGCGGGCGAGTGGAATGTTCGCCTCGTTGCCCTTGCCAAATCCGATCGCCATCGGAGTGAGTGCCAGAACGGTCGCGAGGAATGTCATTACGATCGGACGAAAGCGAGTGACTGCGGCCAAGCGGATGGACTCAAGGGGGGTGAGTCCTGTGACGGCCTGCTTGTTCGCAAAGTCAACGAGCAAGACTCCGTTATTGACGGAGATCCCTACGAGAAAGATGACGCCCATCAACGACTGCACATTAATCGTCGTGCCCGTGACGAATAACATTCCAATCACGCCGATGAATCCTAGTGGAACCGTAAAAATCGTGATCAACGGTCCGACCCACGATCGGAACAGAGAGACCAAAAGGAGATAGACCAGCACTGTCGCCAGTCCGAGGCCATACAGCAGGCTGTGGAAGGACTCGTTCATTCGTGCGTATTCACCTTTGAGGCAAACGAACATTCCCTCCGGCAGCGTCATCGTCTCGAGTCTGTTGGTGATCTCTGCAGCGATGCTTGCGATGTCGCGATTTTCCGTGTTGACATAGACATTGGCGACTCGGACCAGTCCCGAATGGTTGATCTCAACCGCATCGGCACGACGAGTCACTGTGACAAGGCTTCCAAGGTCAATCGAATTTCCTTGCCCAGCACCGATGACGGGGAGACTGAGAACATCCTCAATCGTTCGGTCCAACCGTTCCGGGTATTGAACGCCGACAAAGTATTGATTGCCCGACTTCGAATCGATCCAGAAATTGCGCAGAATCGACACGCTGGAATTCATCGCTACCACGACTTGCTGAATCACATCTTCTGCCGTCATCCCCAAGGTTGCCGCCTTTTCGCGGTCGATGTTGATTACGAGATACGAGGCGTCATTGCGTTGATGAACACGGACGTCGACAGCCCCTGGAATCGTCGCCACCTCATTGCGAATTGTCTTGGCTAGGTCGAGCAATTGTTCTGTCGTGCCTCCTTCAATCTCGATGTCGATGGGAGACGTCGCACCTTGATTCAGTGCCGTCGAAATCATTCCACCTGTATCAAAACTGAATCGAAGATCGGCGAATCGGTCCTCCGCTTCGAACAGATGGCGGAGTTTGGTCGCATACCCCTGCGAAGTCAGCGTACGGTTCTGATTCAGTTGCACGCGAATGGCGGCATCCTGCTGACCAGAGTTTGGTGTGTACGCCGCGGACCAGTCAGGATTCAATCCGATTTCCGAAAGGATCATGTCCCGTTCGGCAGCAGGGATCGACGACTTGAGAAAGCTTTCGACCTCGATGACCCGTTTCTCTGTTTCGTCGAGTCGCAGATTGGACGGGGCTCGAACAAACACGCTCAACTGGCCCGCATCGACCTGCGGGAAGAATTCTCGGCCGATGTTTAACGTGAGGAAGAGCGAGGCAATAAAGAGTGTGACGATGGCCGTGATGACCGCGACTTTGTGCCTCAGTGCTCTCTCGAGAAGTCGGGTGTATCCGACAGTCGTGCGTTCGATAAAGGATTGGATACTGCGCGACACACGACTGAAGAAACCCGCGTGTGTCGCTGCCGGTTCTGCGGTATTTTCTGCTCTGCGGCGATGCTCGTCTGGCAGAAACTTGGCGCACATCATCGGCACAAACGTGCGTGACAGCAAGAACGAGGTCAGCATTGCGAAGCCAACGGCAACCGTCAACGGCGCAAATAGAAAACCGCCCATGCCAGGCATCATCGTCAATGGTGTTAACACAATCACTGTGGTACAGGTGGCCACCATCACCGGAACCATCACTTCAGCACAGCCATCAAGTGCCGCACGAATCCGGGATTTCCCAAGGTGATAATGGCGATGATTATTTTCCAGTTCCACGATGGCGTCATCCACAAGGGGGCCGATCGCCAATGCCAGCCCACCAAGAGTCATCGTGTTGATCGTGTTTCCTGTGACATAGAGCCCGATGATCGCTCCCAGCAGGGCGAGTGGAATCGACAGCGTGGCGATCACCGTCATTCGCCAGTTGCCGAGGAAGAATAAGATCATGATGGAGATCAAGATCGCGCCGATGACTCCTTCTTCGATTAACGCCCCAAGCGAGGAACGAATGGCAATAGTCTGATCCATCACCAGTCGCAGTTTCGTCGCCTTCGGAAGCCGTGCCTCCATAGAGGGGATACGATCACGCACCCCATTGGCAACAGCAAGACTGCTCGATCCTTGCTGGCGATACACGGGGACGAAAACTTCATTTTGATCCTCAATGCGAACACGGCATGTCTGAATTGTCGCGGAATCCTCGGCGCGGCCAACGTCTTGCAGCAGAACTCCCGCTTGGGGACCGAATGTGATTGGTAATCTGTTGAGATCGTCAACATTCTCAACCATCGAATTACTGTCAAGCAGTACTTGATTGGGTCCGAAATACGCAGAACCCGGAGTGGCCAGCAAGTTTCCCTTGTGCAGTGCACTCACAACATCGACCGAAACCAGATTGCGTGCCAAGAGTTTGTTCTGATCCAGATAAATCAATACCGTGCGATCTTGCCCACCGACAACGATCGGCGCGATACAACCCGGGACAGCACCAAGCATGTTCCGAACATTGATTCGAGCCACATCTTTTTGCAACGCGTCATTCAGATGTGGATTTGCGACGGTGAGAATTCCAACGGGCAATGTCCCCGTGGCATCAAAGGGCAACGCAACCGGGGGAAGTGTGTTGGGCGGAAGATTCGGCAGAGCACCGAGCGCAAGAGAATTCGTCAGTGTCAGTGCTTCGCTGGAATTGATGTCGTCACGAAAATAAATCTTGACCACACTCACACCCGGAACGGAACGCGATTCGACCAATCGCGCTCCAGGCGCTTGATTGACCCAACGCTCGATGCGATTGGTGATCGTCTTCTCGACCGAAGACGCTGGCATTCCTGGGTAATAGGTCAGGACTTGAACAGCCGGCGCTGTGAAAACGGGAAGGACGTCGACTGGAATCGAAAGAATTGACAGCAATCCAACAACCACGATGGCAAAGACCATCGCGGCGACCATGTATGGGTTTCGAAGTGAGGCGCGAATCAGCCACATGTGCGGTCATTCCTAGAGGACGCATGAATCGATCTTGGCCGCTTCGCTCTTCAGTCTATCGTTTTCGTCCGAAAATCGTATTTTGATGAGGGAACGCACGCCACACCTGAGCCACAGAATAAGCCCGTCAATTCACCACCGTGGAGCAAAACCGACGATCGCAAAATCGGAACCGAAGCACAACACCAACACCCGTTTTTGCCGTGGTTGATCACGCCCTCCATCTGTTCCGCGAGCGAGGTCACGTCCTGCGAATGGATCCGCTCGAAGTGGAAAGACACACCTCCGTTGATTCGCCCCATCCAAGTCCGTCAACGGGCAAGAACGTGTGTTATCACGGCCCGAGCTTTGGGTGAAAGACGCGTCGTAGCTGCAAACGGCACAAAAAGGAATCTGGCGAGACCGGCGGGGGAAAATTTTTGAGTCTCAAAAAATCGATTTTCCGCCTGTTTCAACAGAAAAGGCGGATGAGATTCGCGAGCGTGCGGAGGCTTTTCTGATCAAGCCCCAAACCAATTCCAAGCCATCGCCTCAGTCGTCGATGACTCAGCATCGATCGCAGCGTTCTACGACACCACAGGGGGAAGACTCGTCGATACCGGAGGTCGTCTCTTTTTTTGTGCTTCGTCCCCGACGTTCCTCGTCTGTGATCCCTTCTGGGAATGACCGTTGCGATCTTCGAGAGCGGCCCTTCACCGACGTCTCTTTTTCATTTGGCAACTGATCTCGACGGACTCTTGCGAAGTCCCCTTCTGTTTGAGCCCGTGTCATTTCATCGCCTCACGGTGACGTCGCATCTCAACGTTGGAACGCCGTCCGGTTTCGCCATCGCTCAAAATTGTTTACACTGCGGATCCTCTGCGGGATGTGTGGCGAGGTCATGAGCAAAGCCGTCAGCAGCATCGCCGATTCCATCGCCTGCCGCTGACGAAGTCCGCATTTTTGTCCTTTAACCCTCCAGACTCCAAGATAAATATGGGGGGGCTCACTCTCGCCGGTCCGTAGAATAGCGGCTGATTGAACGGTCTAGACACTCATCGTTTTCAGGAATCTCGCAGATGATTATCAAGCTCGCCCATTTCCCATGGTTGTCGATCGTGGCCGTTATGACTCTTTTGCCTGTATCGATCAGCCAAGCAGCCGGGGAGACGACGACGGCCGCTCCAAGGAACTACACGCAGGTTGCCGAAGTCGCCGTGTTGGATGGTGCGAGTAACTCGTTCAATCTCCTACCCGGCTACCAAGTGGAACGTCTGTTTACCGTTCCCAAGGAGACACTCGGTTCTTGGGTCAACATCACGACCGATGCTCGAGGTCGGCTGATCGTCAGCGATGAGGCAAACCTCGGCCTCTGTCGCATCACACCGACGCCGATCGGGACCCAAGAAGCGACCAAGGTCGAGCATTTGAACATCGAATACGAGGGCCTGCAGATGTCGGGGGCGCAGGGATTGCTTTGGGCGTTCAACAGTTTGTTCGTCGTCCGTAACGGCCATCCACACGGCGGTCTGTTTCGTTGCACGGATACCGACGGTGATGATCAATTTGACAAAGTCGAAAAGTTGAAAGACATTCCCGATCGGGGTGAACACGGACCGCACGCGATCCGGTTATCGCCAGATGGTCAGTCGCTTTTCATCTCCTGCGGCAATCACACCACATTGCCTTTTGAAATCGACTCCAATGCCACACCTCAAGCGATGGGAGGTCCACGCACTGAACAACTCCGAAGGACTCTGCAGCCAGGACTAACAAGCAGGCTCATGCCAAACTGGGACGAAGATTTGTTGCTGCCTCGGCAGTGGGACGGTGGTGGACATGCCGCCGGAATTCATGCTCCGGGTGGTTGGATCTGTAAAATTGACCCTGAAGGCAAAACGTGGGATGTCTTCAGCAGCGGTTACCGGAACCAGTTTGATTTTGCATTCAACGCCGACGGCGAAATGTTCGTCTATGATGCCGACATGGAATGGGATTTCGGTTCACCTTGGTATCGTCCAACGCGAGTCGTTCATGCCACCAGCGGCAGCGAGTTTGGTTGGCGCAACGGCACGGGCAAGTGGCCCAGTTACTACGTCGACAGCCTTCCCCCTGTGATCGACATCGGTCCCGGTTGCCCCGTCGGGGTTGAATTTGGCTACGGGACAAAGTTTCCTGGAAAATATCAAAAATCGCTGTTCGTTTGCGATTGGACCTTCGGCACGATGTACGCGATTCATATCGAACCGTCGGGGTCCAGTTATCAAGCCACGAAGGAAGAATTTCTCTCCAGAACACCGCTTCCGCTGACTGACTGCACGGTGGGCAAGGACGGTGCATTGTACTTCACCACTGGCGGTCGAGGGTCCCAGTCCGAGTTGTTCCGCATCACCTATATGGGCACTGAGTCGACCTCGCCGGTCGATGCTCGAGACACTGTGGCAAAGTCTGGGAGTAGCAAAGTCGCTCCGATGACCATGCGGGCTGAGCGACAGGATCTCGAAAGGTATCATGTCGGTGTGCATGATCCGAAGCGGGCCTCGGAAGCCGCGTTATCTTCACTCGGATCTTCCGATCGTCATCTGAGTACGGCGGCCCGAGTTGCTCTTGAACGGATTCCCGTGGCGGTTTGGCAAGATGCCATATTTACGGCGGCGGACCTGCTCGATACGGCTCCGAATGAACAGCATCGGAGCGGTTATTGCAATCAAGTCATCCATGGGTGCGTCGGACTCGCGCGTCAGGCCGATCCCGACGCGCTTCCGCAGATTCTGACAGCACTCGGAAAGCTCGACCTCGTCAAATTGAACGAACAGCAACAACTCGGTGTGCTCCGCGCTTATCAGTTGGCATTGATTCGTCTGGGTGAGGTTGACGGAGTCACATTTGGACAACTGTCGGCGAAGTTCGATCGCCTTTTTCCGTCCGAACACGCATTGGTCAACCGTGAATTGGCCATTCTGATGATTTTTTTCCGGTCGCCAAATATTCAGGCGAAGCTCATACCAATCCTCCAACGGGATTCCGTGCAATCCGAAACCAACTTCGGCCATTTATTGGAACGAAACACGCGGTATGGCGCGGCGATCGCCGCGATGCTGCTCAATCAACCGGATCAAAATCAATACCATTACGCATTCCATTTGCGAACACTGAAGACGAACTGGACAATGGCCGATCGCCAGATTTATTTCTCTTGGTTTGATAAGGCACGAAAGTGGTCCGGGGGAGCGAGTTATCCCAAGTTTCTCGCGAACATAGACGATGAAGCATTCGCTCTTCTGTCAGATGCGGATCGATTGAAACTCGAATCCAATGGCTCTAGAAAACCGTATCTTGCCGCCGAACTTCCTAAAGCGATAGGGCCAGGTCGCGATTACGCGCTTAATGAACTCGTCGCCGTCGCGACTGAGAAGTTGCAGAATCGCGACTTCAAAAATGGTAAAAAAATGTTCGGCGCAGCCCGTTGCGTTGTCTGTCATCGGTTTGGACATGAGGGTGGAGCAACCGGTCCCGATCTGACCCAACTTGCCGGACGATTCACTTTGAAAGATTTGACCGAAGCGATCGTCGATCCCAGTAAAGTCATCTCTGATCAATTCAAGGCCGTGATCGTAGAGACCAAAAAAGGGATGTCTTACACCGGCAAAATGGTGCGCGATTCCAAGGAAAGCATCACGCTGGTGATCGACCCTGAAAATGCCACGAAAGTCTTGGAAATCCACAAGTCCGATATTGCAGAGCAGCAGGTCTCTCTGGTGTCGTTGATGCCCAAAGACCTGCTCAAGACACTCAATCAGGACGAAGTCTTAGACCTTCTGGCGTATCTGCTCTCACGTGGCGATGCCAAAAACGCCATGTTCCACAAATAGGAAATTCCTTCCGTGTATTCTCGTTGAATTTGGCGGGAGAAACGACGGCGATCTTAGTGAAATTTGAGAATCCGCGAAACTCAATCGGGGGGCGAGATCCGAACGCCGTTTCCGATCGAGACTGGTCACGGCCACGGGTGACGAATCTCTCGCTAAGCCTCGAGGCTTAGCGAGGATCTGAATTGGCGATGCAACGGATGCGTATCAATTGGTTTGAGGTGCCAGAACAACTGTCCAGACGATCCGGTGGTTGATCATCGACAGAGCCAATGACGTCCAGATCTTCAACGCGACACAGGTTGGCCGCGAGCGATGCAGGGTGCTCTCTTCTGGGTGCCTGCACGCCCACCCAGGCACATTCAGGGTATTTCCTAGCCGTCCATCCGATAACGCACCGACCCCGCATGAATGCATCAAAAAAAGCAGCCCAGCAAAAAATGCCGGGCTGCCCTCAGATCGCTAGAATATTTCATCAATCACGCGGAAACCACTGCAACAGCCCCTTGAGGATCCCATGTGAAAAGCTTTGACTCGAAGTCGGAGATCTTCAGGAAACCCTTCTTGACTCCTGTTTCCAACTCAACACCAGACTCACGAAGTTTGCCGACCAAAGGCGAATCCTCGGCAATCAAACCGTCATCGGGAATCGTCCGCCACCACTGCAAGTGGGGCCAGTCTCGTTGGACATTTGAGAGGACTGTCTGTAGCGTTCGCCCAGCAACACCTGGCTTAAAACCCGCCCGAGTCGCCACCTCTGTATACGTCGCAAATTTATCGATGCGTTTCAATTCCCACATCACTTCAGCAACATTTTCAGCACGAACCGACGCCATCGCTGTTCTCCTTACTTGATGCCTCGCAATGATCGACCACCGCAAGACAATGAAGCCCTTACGGGCCTACTGCTGCCGGCCATGCTCGGCAGTTTTGGAAATTCACTGACCATGAAAAAAACGTTCGACGATTTCAACATCGCCCCGATACAGTTCTCTTTTGGATCTGTGTAGGCTACTCGAATTGGGAACATGCGACAACCCTCTGCCGCGCCTTCGATCAATCTGTCTGGGGACGTTTCTTGAGGCGAGGGACCGACGGTGCGAAAAGGACGGCCTGATGAAAAGGGACACAGAGTGAGGCATGATCAAGACCGCGATTGCGAGGAACACAAACAGGACCCTCGGCATAATGCATCAACCACCGAAAAAGATGTCGACTATCGTGGACATGGAATTCAATTTCGTCATCCCTCGGATTGGTCTCTCGTCGAGGACGTCGGCCCCGGTGAAACGACGATCGCCGTCCACAGCCCGGGCACTTCCTATTGGACTTTGACACTGCTGGACGATGCCCCCGATCCGAATGACATCCTCGAAACGGTCCTCGACGCGTACCGTGATGAGTACAAGGACATCGACGTCTACGAATCGACTCCCAAATTATCCGTCTCTGCCATTGCCTGTGATCTCGACTTTGTTTGTCTGGACCTGGTCAATTCGGTAACCGTACTTGCCGTTCGCACCAACCGACGAACCGTGCTCATTGTGGCTCAGGGGACCGATCACGAGCTCGAACTGACCCGATCCGTGATGGAGTCCATCACGAAAAGTTTCTCCTGCGAGGAAGGCTTGTCCGTTGAATACGAACTCTGATTTGGTTGTTGGAATTACCCTTCCCGCGGCATTAACCTCCGGCCGCTCCCGTCCTTCACGACAACCGGGCACACCTCCTGATGCCGAACAACTCAGTCAGTCATTCCTCGAGTTGTGTCGTGTCATTGCCAAGCTCCGATCATCGTCCGGGTGTCCTTGGGATCGAGAACAAACCCTCGCATCCATCAAACCGTTTACCTTGGAAGAAACCTACGAACTGCTGGAGGCCATCGATTCCGGAAATGATATGGCCATCACGGAAGAATTGGGTGACGTCCTGTTACAGGTGATGTTGGACAGTCAAATCGCTGCCGATGAAGGCCGTTTCGATCTGATCGATGTTGTCGTCGGTTTGAATCGCAAGATGATCGACAGACATCCCCACGTTTTTGGCGATGCGATCGCTTCCACATCGGACGACGTCTCCCAAAACTGGGATCGAATCAAGCAGTCGGAAAAGCAGCGAGACTCAATTTTTGATGGTCTGCCGATGGCCCTGCCAGCTCTGGCTCGTGCTGCACGACTTTCGGCCAAAGCGGCCCGGGTGGGATACGATTTTCCCGTTCGTGAAATGCTGTTCGACAAACTGCGGGAAGAAATGGATGAGCTGGCCCGTGAGATGTATCCCCATGGTCGCATTCCAGTGTGTCCTGCAACCGTGGAGGCAACCGCCCAGCCCGATCCGCCTCCGTTTGATGAGGAACGGCAAAAACGTATTGAAGGTGAGCTCGGTGACGTCCTGTTCGTGCTCGCCAATATCGCTCGACGATGGCACATCAATCCCGAAGAGGCCTTGAGAGCCAGCAACGCCAAATTCGAGAGACGAGTGAAGTACATCGAACAACGCTTCAAAAGCCAAAACAGATCGATGCAAGAGGCCACGTTGGCTGATCTGGAATCGGCCTATCAGGATGGCAAACGCGCCGAACGCAGCTCGTCAGACCTAACTTGACTTGAAAACACTCGTCCCATGAAATGCCTGATGCCTCTCTTCTTGATGGCCCAATCGTGATGAACCTAACACCCCAAGAACCCGTTTCGATTTCTGGCATTCTTCCTCGCCGGAAAGACCGAGAACTTTCGGGTCGGGCAATTGTTGCGGGAATGTTTATCCTCGGCCTGTTCCTTGCATCACTGCTTTTCGTCTATTTCGAGTTCAACACGCGTCCGTTCCGCCCTTTACGTGAAGCGCTCGGTCGGGAGTTTCGTCATTCACGCCCCAACGTGGAGGGAGGAAAACTTAAGGGACGCGGACCCGATACTCTTCGAGTGTCGATGAGTATTCCCTTCGATCCTTATCAAGAGGGTGCACAATCCAGGATGCGACTTGCGAAAGTCATCGAAATTTCCCGGCAATATCATGACTTGGCCAAGTTTGACAAGCTGGAAGTGAATCTGATCCACTTTCCTCCTGAGAGAGACGCGGTCATCAAAACATTCGAATGGCGTGGGATTGAGGCCGCGGACTCGAACTTTGTCCCGTAACAACGCCTCATTGCACTCGCTACCAAGAGCCTGGTACGGCCGTTGCTCAGGACTCCTATTCCTTGCCAAACGACTGTTTCCATACCACCTCCCGTCAAAAATAAAACCGACTCTTGTTGGCCGACGACAATTGGTTCGGTCACACACGCGAAGAGATTTTTTCGTTTTTGCGGACAGACCAGATGATCGGTGCAGAGGCCATTCAGGTGCGTCCTGCGGTGGTCGTTGACGACGGATCCACCGATCTTATGACCAATGGCTTCGTCGTTGACTTCGGCCGGAAGCGCCGTGAGAGCCGGATTCCCTTTGTCGAGCGGGGCTCGCTAGGCTCTCGCCAAGTTTCAGAGACGCCGAAGAACTTTGACCCCGCCGTTTTTGGTGCCTCTGGGAACATCGCAGCGACGTTGCCAAACGCTCTCGGAAGTCGCTGGCGTCCTGCTGCCGTTTAATAGCTGAGCCATCTCAGTCGCCGACACTTGGCCTTGCCCAGTTCGTGCAGCACTTGACGAATACGATCCAGGAACACGTTTCTCTGTGAGACTCGTTCCTGGATCGTGCCTCCAGTGAAAAGCGATTGACTTCGAGCGCAATCCCGCACTGTCGTCGAAATGAAGTACCGAGGAAACGTGCTTCACGCATTTTTTGAAGTTATTGGGAAATCATTCAGGATCCGAAGCTTCTGGAGTCTTCGAAGTTGGAGGAACCGTGGGGGGAGTCAGCGGAAGAACAGCCTCCGCCTGGGACGGCCCCGGCGGCTTGGCAGGAGCCGGAAGCTCCTCTTTCTTGCTGACGTCTTTCGGCAGCTTTTCGTTGAATAACTCCAATAATTTTTGGGCAGTTTCGTCTTCGGGAGCTAGGCTGACACACTTTTCCAACTGTTGAGTCGCTTCTTTCGAGTATCCCAAGAACCCATAGTGATATCCGAGCAGGAATCGCAAGGCGGGATCATCCGCTTGGCTACGAGCGGCTTTTTCCAAGACACGCAACTGAGCGGTGTAGTCGTCCACCTTGCCGTACAACTCGCGATAGCCCTTGACGACCGTTTCCCACTGCCCCTGTTCGAGCAATTGCATGCCGAACTGAGTCGCTCCGGCGGCTGCATTGTATTGCTCGGTCGCAAACAGTGCCTGAGCAAGCATCATGACAAGCATCCCGTTATTGGGGTCGTCAATCAGACCGTGTCGCCATGCCCGAACTGCGTTCTTGTAATCCCGAGCCTTGAATGCCGTCTCGCCGATCTGGGCATACTGCTCCGCCGTTGGCAGTTCGCCGGTAACAGGTGATTTCGGATCAGTACCGGCGACTTGAGTGGGCGTTGGGGGAGTCGATATCGCCAACGGATCGAGTCTCACTGGAGTGAATCCCTTGGCGATGATGGCCGGTGGAGATCCTGCCAGAGAATCGCTGTCGAAGGATCTCAGTAGACCGGGGTCCAAACTGGCAGTGGCTCCGTAAGGGTTGTCATCGTATCCGCCAAATCCATCACCGTAGACAGAATTACCATAGTTGTAGGCGTATGGCTGATAGTAACAGCAGGGCTGATAGGAGAAGCACCCCCATCTGGAAGAACCGCCGTACAAACCGTAGCCCCAACCGTAGCCAAACTGCGCCAAGCCGAATCCGAAGCCATAGTACGCCGGATAAAATCCGGATCCCCAACCGGAACCAAACCCCCCGTATCGATAACGACCATATCCGAACCCGGAGTTGCCCCATCCGCGATGATGGCGATAACCCATCCCGTTGCCACCGATCCCCACCCCGCTTCCACCATGGTGATCCCGATAGCTGAAGTTTTGGCCACGATTGGCGTTGGCAAAGCTCCCCGCGTGATTCACCCCGTGATGCTGGACATGGCGATTGCCGACACCGGTATGATGGATTCCGACATTTGTAGGACCGGCCTGATGATGGTGGGCGAGGAACGTGGAGTTTCCCGCGTTTGTGTTGTTCCTGAGATGCTGGCTCGGCAACCCCTGATTCTGCGACCCCGAATGCTTTAGCCTCGTCTGAGCACCATGCTTCTGCAAGAACTGTGATCCGTGATGCTGCGTGTTTCCCAGCGACGCAACATTGGAATGGTTCTGTGAGTTGGTGCGCTGTTGCTGCGGGAATTGGGATCCCTGGTGCGAAGTGTTTCCAAAATTCGAATTCCGGTGAGGAACGGTATTCGGACCTCGATTTGCTGAGCCGTTGTGAATGCCGCGATTCTGGTAGAGCGGGGCGTTTCGCTGGCGATCCGTCGTCGTATTCCCCAGATGCTGCTGAACACCATTGTGCTGGTGATTCTGGGAACCGGCGAAAGTGTGGTTCTGGTGCTGAATCCGGTTGTGCGGGGCCCCTCCAAAGTGTTGTGGTGGCACTCCCCCCGAGTTCCGTGTTCCGAGATGCTGGGAGCCACCGACATGCCTGCCTCCGCCAGAATGACCGCCTCCGCCAGAATGACCACCTCCGCCAGAATGACCACCTCCGCCTCCGTGCCCGCCTCCGCCAGAATGACCGCCTCCGCCGTGGCCCGCCTGAAGGTGCTGAGAAGCGACAACGAGCGCAACGCTCAGGCAAACGATAATGGCGATGCGAGTGGAACGGGTCATGGCGAGGACTCCAGACAAAAAGTGCCCTTGGGGAACGGCACCCGTTATCATACCCGTTGGAAATCGCAGACGCATCAAAAATGATGCGGTCGCTTTCGATCTTTTAACGAATCCGATTACCGTGCTACCACGATTCCGGGAACGACGATCGAAACTGGACACCGATTCTCCTGCCAATCCCCGTAATTCGACCGGACCGGCAGAGACGCTGTGACGAGATCTCGCGTTCATCGATGATGATCCCCAGGGAGATGACGAGTTCCCGTCAGATGATTTTGAATAAAGGAGAAGCCCACGAGACAACGCTGAATTTGATGCCTTTTCAGAGTTTTTGAAACGCGCCGGATCCGGAAATGAACTGCTAGCAATCAAGAGCACAGATGGTGGCGGCATGGCCTGCAGCCCTGTTTGGGCCACAGAGGGATTCGGATTTGACGAGGGCCCATGAAGAAGACCGATGAGTCCGAACCAAGGGGATCACCGGACGTCAATTTCTCGACGCCGTTGACGCTCGGTAACGCTCAGACGTTAGGCCTTTTCAGTACTAGGCCAGCCATGAAAGCATTCACGATCAAGCAACCGTGGGTTCACGCCATCCTTTGCGAAGGCAAGGACATCGAGAACCGCACTTGGCAAACGTCTTATCGCCGTTGGTTGGCGCTCCACGCTTCAGCCCAACCCCGAGGCGACGCTCGATCTCCTCGAGGCCTATTGGATCCCCGACCTCGCCACGCTCGACTACTCCGCCGTATGCGGAATCGCTCGCGGTGTGGACATCGTTCCCAAGAGCCGCCCGAAGTGGTTTTACCAACCCGACGACGATTCCACCAATTTCGGTTGGGTGCTCGTCGACGTGACCGCCCTCAAGACGCCCATTACGTGCCAGAGCTGGCTGGGCTTAGGGAACATTTCCTCGACGATCTGGTGAGGCTCAACGCCAACTCCACCTGAATCTTGTCCCCAAAACGCTGGAGAACGACAGATCCGATTCACTCGGTGGCGCCGCGGCGAAATGATAGGCAGGCACGAGGATCGTGAGTCTGGCCGATCCTGTTTTGCCGCATCGGTAAAAACGTTTCTGGGTGGCGATAGTCAATATTGCTCATCAACAGTCTGAGAACCTAACTCCATTCTACATTTCGCACGCCACGGTCCGACTCCCTCAACGACAGATTCCAGAGGGATATGCGGCCGATCACTACGGATCGACCGCAAAAAAACGCGTCCGGCCCCAAACTCCAGACCGGAAGCCTGTTTCTCTCCAAGCCAACTTGTGATAATCCCCTGCGGCCAGAAAATGGCAAACGTGACATTCCTGCAATGCTCTTTGGCGTTGATACGCCAGCAAACCGTTGACGACCGTAACTCCAGCAGATTTTTTGAACGTGGGCACCAGATTCGATTTATGAAGGGACGCGCCATGACGGCGGTTTTAAAATTGGGATTGGTTGGTCTAGTCGTTGTGCTGGGGCTGAATTGCGGCCTCGCGAGGGGTCAGGAGCAGGTTGAACCACAGCGGATCGGGCTGTGGAATGGTCGGGCCTCCCTTGGCACGGGGCAGGTTCAGGAGACGGAGGTCTGGATCACGGCCTATCGTCCGGCGAAGCCTACTGGCACAGCCATCGTGATCTGTCCTGGTGGGGGATACAGTGATGTGGTCGTTCAACCCGAAGGACATGGCATCGCGACGTGGCTCAACGGTCACGGCGTTACCGGTGTGGTGCTCGAATATCGACTCCCCGCAGGCCGACATGACGTTCCGTTACTCGACGCTCAACGCGCGATCCGCACGGTACGAGCGCATGCCACGGAGTGGGCGATTGATCCAACGCGGATCGGCATCATCGGATTTTCGGCCGGAGGTCATCTGGCCGCAACCGCCGCAACGCACTTTGATGACGGCGACTCCAAGGCGACTGACCCCACGGAACACGTCAGCTGCCGTCCAGACTTTGCGATTCTGATCTACCCTGTCATTACGATGGGGGCGAGGACACATCGCGGCTCAAGAGACAATTTGCTCGGGAAAAATCCCACTCCCGAACTGATCGAACTCTATTCCAACGAAAAGCAGGTCACGGCCAAAACATCGCCAACGTTCCTCGCTCATGCCCAGAACGACACCACGGTCGTGCCCGCAAATAGCAAAATGTTCTACGACGCGTTGCAAATGCATCACGTGCCCGCCCAGTACCTCGAACTGCCCTCGGGGGGGCACGCTCTCCATGGCTACAAAGGTCCCATGTGGGATGCTTGGCAGGAAAAGTCTCTTGCTTGGCTCACGGAGTTGAATTTGCTTCCGCAGGCCACGACAGGGAAGACGGTGAAGTGATTGGTGAGGACCTGTTCCGGACCCCCTGCTTGAGTTCGTTCCGTCGCCTGAGAATCCGTGCCTAAATCACTGCCGGAAATAATCCGAGCGATTGTTCGGGGCAGGTGCGAATGTCCAGGATACTGTTCCGTACGAAAGACCGACGGTGATTGATGAGGCAGCGGGTTCGTCATGCCGACGGCAGCGTTTCGAATGCAGGCCGCGTGAGGCCGATCGTCTGCTGGACAAATTAAAACACACGGGGGGCACGGGGACGAAGCCAACACGGCCCGGCACTCCGGTTGCTTGAGTCGTGTTGGTCATTTGTGAAGTCCGGCCGAATACGATGGCTTGGGCGGTCGGACCCGAGGATTGAATTCGAGTAACGGTTTTCGACTTTATCCAAAGGCACGACTAGGGATTGAATCGCGTGCAGCCTGACGGGACTCGGATCACAAACGCACACTCGAGTTGGGACAGCCGTTCGTTGCCGCGTTTCGTTGTCGCCAGAGGGACTTCGAATTCTGCGGTTGTCGTTCCGTCTCTCCTGTGGACGCACAACGGCTCGTGAATCGAGAGTACCTCCTGTTCAGAGAGCAATCACCAAATAGGCAATCGTGACAACGTCCGTTGGAATCCAGATCGAATCGGACTCGATGGTCTGGCTGATTTCGATCGGACGTTGATCGTGCTCACCCCGAGCATGAGCCGTCACGTCGATCCGGGATGGTCTGTGACGAGCGACCTCAATCGGCGCGTAAGACCATTCGCGAGTCCTCACCTTATCGAATTAGGAGCCCGATGATGTCCTTCTCTGTGAGACGTTTTTGGGCCGGTGACTCGGTGACGCCAGTGTTGTCCAGATCCACGATCGACATCTCAATCAAATCCTACCGTGGGGGGGGTTGACGCCACCGGGCTGAAGGATCGGCGACACATCACCGCGCGAAATCCGAGTGCCGAACCGTGTTGACGGCGTCCCCTTTTAATCTTCCGAGAATCTCAGTCGCCTCTTCGAATCAAAATCCGACCACGGATTCGGCTGCGGGTGAGGACTCCCCAGAACAAACGCGGGGACGGTTCGACTCTCAAATTGTCAAATAACGATCACGCGCCGTCACATCCCACATTTCAACGACTCGGCCGCCGACAATAATGTAGGCCTGTTTGTGCAAGGCCGACGTCGGGCAGACATGTTGCGGGATCCCAAGCAAGACGTCACCCGGTTGATATCGTTTGGCGAGCGGCGTTTCCAGCACAAGGTGTTCTTCGTTGTGTAGCACTTGTTCGGCATCGGGCAGGTCAGGAAACGTAACTCGCCGGCCCTTCGGAGGGTCCGAGGCAACCGACTTGCTGCCGAGGTCACAGGTCAGCCGTTCGGGCGACGGACGACTGACGACTCGCGTCAGGATCGCGACGGCCGGTTCAAAGTCCATCTCAGGAAAGATGGCCCCATAACCAGAGTCGTGAAAGACGCACGTTCCCGGAGCCAATTCAATCGCCGGATCGGCCATTCCCGCATAGACGGGGAACGAACCGGTCCCTCCGCAAACGATGCTCGGCACCGCCCAACCACGAGCCACGAACTCGTCACGCAATCGCGCCACAGGTTCCCAAGTCGCCTGTACTGCCGCAGTCCGCTCTGCAAAATTTGTCTGTTGATTGTGACCATCATACACATGAAAACCACCAGGCCTTAGGCCCGGTGATTCGAGGATCTGCTGATACAGCGTGGCGGCCTTCGGGCCGGCAACGACGCCCGTGCGATGCAGTCCGGAATCGATATCGAGGTAGACCCGAATGGACTGCCCGGCCCGCGTCATTGAATCGCTGAGAATCGACATCATTTTCTGATCGTCGGCAGTGACTGCAAAGAGAACGTCGGGGAACTTTTGCACAAATTTCACGGCACGGGGAATGTTCGGCCCCACCAGATTGTATGCGAGAAAGATGTCCTTCACGCCGCAATCGGCCAGCATTTCAGCCTCTGCAAATGTGGCACACTTGTGCTTTTTGATCCCCATGGCCAACTCCAAATGGATCATGGCCGGCATCTTGTGTGTCTTGCAGTGCGGACGAAGTCGCTCAACGTTCTTGGCCATGGCAATCATCTTCCGCAAGTTGCTGTCGACAATCTCGCGAAAGACCAAAAGGCCTGGTGACAGAATTTCGGAATCATCGCTCAGCGAATATTTGGAATTCATGAACATCTCACAGAAAAGAAATGGTATGACGGTGATCCGTGGTCATTGTCCGATACCACAGGAACTCAGAAAGACCGATCACAACACGAGGGTCCAGTCCGCGTTACTGTATTTAAAATCCGAAAGTTGTTCGGCTCGAAGTACCGTAGAGGCATCACACGGACGCGCCGCGGCGTGCCAAATAGTGGCCACCAATTGCAGCAGCGTTGCCCGTTGCAGATGGACATTCGTCACAAATTCACCATGCTCGCGGCCGTGTCGATAATTCGGTTGAAGCGTTGGTTGACGAAGATAGCGTCCGATTCGGAGCAAGTCGAATCCGTACAAAATCGTTCCATGATGCAGGAACGCCCGCCCCAGCCATCTCTGCGAATTCCCGGAAAACTTGCGGGCCGCCAGAGTGAGATCGCTGGTTCCGCAGGCCACAGTCTCGATGGCGGCCGCTCTCAACCCGAGGGCCATTTGATTCATCAGCTTTTGAGTTAACGCAGCGACCCCCAAAGAACGAACCGATTCTGTCACTGGAAACACCAGCGAATAGACGAGGCATCCTGGTCCAAGGACCACCGCTCCACCGCCACTAGATCGCCGATAGAGGGGAACACCGTCGGCGCGACAGGCCTCGAGATTGACTTCGGTCTCTGCTCGATTGGAACGTCCAAGGACGACGCAATAGTCCGGCGCTTCCCAAAACCGAAGCACAGCCTTGGTGGGTTCGGCATCGACATCCGTCAACAGAACTTCATCCAGCGTTAGATTCTGGGTCATGACTGGCAGCGTGAGATCGAACCAGCCAATGGACACTGGCCAGAGTGTCTCACCGGAACGGGTGATCATTTGAAACGGGGCATCGAAATCAACTTCAGACATGGCAGCTTTCGCGCAAACCGTCGGCGATCACATGTGGATTGCCCGGCCATCCACGGCAAACGCCGCTTCCTTGATCACTTCGGCCAACGTTGGATGTGCGTGCGAGGTCCGAGCGATGTCTTCACTGCTGGCACCAAACTCGATAGCCATCGCCGCTTCTGCGATCAAGTCCCCCGCACGCGGACCGATGATATGAATCCCAAGGACTCGATCCGTCTCGGCATGCGCGAGCATCTTCACACGACCTTCTGTTTGTCCGATGGCTTTCGCTCGTCCGTTGGCGAGGAACGGGAAGACTCCTTTGCGATACTTGATACCGAGATCCTGAAGCTGTTCTTCAGTCTTACCAACGCTTGCGATCTCGGGATCCGTATAGACGACTCCGGGGATCGCATCATAATTCACGTGACCGTATTTCCCGACGAGGCATTCCGCACACGCAAGGCCCTCTTCTTCGGCCTTGTGGGCCAGCATCGGGCCGGGTATCGCGTCGCCAATCGCATACAGACCCGGAATGGAGGTTTGGAACTTACGATCGACGACGATAAAACCACGCTGGTTGCGGGCGACGTTGAGCGGCTCCAAACCAAGATCGTCGGTATTCGGAATGCGCCCCACCGCCAGCAAGACTCGGTCACAGTCAATCGGCGGTTGACCGTCCGACTCGACGAGACAGCGGCCATTCTGGACACGTGCGCCAGTGACTCGCATTCCAAGTCGAAAGTCGAGCCCCTGCTTCGAAAATATTTTTTGAGCTTCGGTGGCAATTTCCTGATCCATCCCCGGCAAAATCCGCGGCAAGAATTCCAAAACCGTCACTTTCGAACCGAGCCGTGCCCAAACACAACCCAGTTCCAAACCGATGACACCTGCCCCAATCACAACGAGGTGACCTGGAACCTCCGGGTACTGGAGAGCCTCGGTGCTCGTGCCGATCAAATCCCCATCGACTTCCACTCCGGGGAGAGGTGCGGATCTGCTGCCGGTAGCGATCAGAATGTTTTTCGCGGTAATTTCCTGTGACGGAGAACCTTCTACGAGGACTCGTCCCTGAGCGATAATTCGGCCGTGACCGAAATAGCGAGTAATCTTGTTCTTGCGAAACAGCCCCTCAATCCCTTTGCAAAGGACCGACACGATCTTGTCCTTTCGCTGCATCATGCCCGGCAAATCACACTCGACGCCATTCACTTTGATTCCGTACTCACCAAGATGGGCGCTGGCCAGCTGGTAAAGTTCGCTCGATTCCAGCAGGGCCTTACTGGGAATGCAGCCGACACGCAGACAGGTTCCTCCAAGCGCGCCCTCTTTTTCAATACAGGCGACGTTCAAGCCCAGTTGCGCCGCGCGAATGGCGGCCACGTACCCGCCTGGCCCGGCACCGATGACGATCAAATCGTGTTGAGACATCGCGTTGCTGTTTCCGTTATTTTCGCATCTTTAATCATGCAAGGACCGTCACACATCGAGCAACAGGCGAACCGGATTTTCTATGCAATCTTTGATTCGCCTCAGAAAGGTCACCGCCTCTTTTCCGTCGACGATTCGGTGATCATACGTCAGGGCGACGTACATCATCGGGCGAATGACCACTTGTCCATCACGCGCAACCGGGCGATCCTGAATCGAGTGCATGCCGAGGACACCACTTTGCGGAGGATTGACAATCGGCGTCGAAAGCAACGATCCATACACGCCTCCATTAGTAATCGTGAACGTTCCACCGGTCAATTCCTGTGGACTGAGCGTTCCATTTTGAGACTTCTTGGCAAACTCGCTGATAGCCAATTCGACCGCGGAAAATCCCATCCGTTCTGCGTGACGGAGGACCGGCACAACGAGACCCTTGCCTCCCCCGATGGCGATGCCGATATCGCAATAGTTGTGATAAACGATCTCATTTCCTTGAATCTCTGCATTGATCGCGGGAAATGCCTGCAAAGCATCAATTGTTGCTTTCACAAAGAACGACATGAATCCTAGTTTGATCCCATAGCGTTCTGTAAACGCATCCTGATGCTGCTTGCGAAGACTCATGACAGCCGACATATCAACCTCGTTGAAGGTGGTCAATAATGCGCCGGTGTGCTGTGCCTCGACCAATCGTTGCGCGATTCGCTTTCGAATGGGACTCATCGCTTGACGTTTCTCGGAGCGTTCACTCGAAGATTTGGCGATGATGGCACGCGGCGGCTCGGCAATCACGGACGATACTCGAGCATCTGGCGGCTTGACAGCCGCGACGGTCATATGCCGTTGAACGTCTTCCTTCAAAAGGCGACCTCCGGGACCTGTTGCGTCCACTTGCGAGGCCGTCAACCCATTTTCCACTAAGGCCCTCTGAGCCGCTGGCATGACACGAATTTCCGAGGATTTTTCGGGCGTTTTCGGCAAACCGGCAGAGGTCGCGGGAGCTGTTCCCACAACCGCGGCTTCTTCAATCAGTGCGATGACTTCACCGACATCCGCGGACTCACCGGGCCCTTTCAGAAGCTTTGTAATCACTCCGGCCGATGTCGACACACATCTTTTGGTCGCTTTGTCGCTTTCGACCTCGACCAATTCCGCATCAACAGCGATCGCATCGCCGACCTGTTTCAGCCATTCGACCACAACAACGGTCGAGACCGATTCACCGAAGCTTGGCACTTTGACTTCCACGATCATGGGGATTCGTCATCCTGATTCGAGTTGGAAACACGATCGCCTCATCGCGATCACATCGTTTAAACTTTTCCGGCGTTCCGAGCCTTGCGGCTCAGTGCCCGCTGTGGGGCTTGAGTGATGGGCCGACAGCCCGCGTCAAGATTTTATTTTGTTCGATGTCATGGCTTCTGTGAGAGCCGGTTGCAGGACTGGCGGACGACGGTCTGGAGAGACCATCGAAAGGATGACGTCCAAAAAGAGACTCACCCCAATGCACACGAACAAACCGCCACGCGCCCATGTTTTCTGGCTCCTCTTGAACCCAAGTCACCGGTGTTCCGGGTGGGTAAACAGCCAATACCTCTTCGAGTTGCTTTTCAGGAAGTGGATACAATTGTTCCAGTCGCACAATCGCAACGTCTGTTCGGCCGGCCTCGTGTCGCCGCCCGACCAAATCATAGTAGATCTTGCCCGAACAGAGCAGCACACGCCGGATCGCTGCCGCTGGACGGTCGAGACTGTCAGGCAGGACACGGCGGAATGTTCCACTGGCGAGATCTGCCAACGGGGAGACCGCACTGGGCATACGCAGAAGCCACTTAGGTGTCATCACAATCAACGGCTTTCGCCATTTGCTGAGCACTTGCCTGCGCAGCAGATGAAAATATTGGGCGGGCGTGGTGGGATTCGTGATCTGAATATTATCTTCCGCCGCTAGTTGCAGAAATCGTTCGAGCCGCGCGCTGGAATGCTCCGGACCGTTTCCTTCAAACCCATGCGGCAACAGCATCACGACCCCGCTCAGGCGGTTCCATTTGTCTTCGGCGCTCACGATAAATTGATCGATGATCACCTGAGCCACATTAACAAAGTCCCCGAATTGGGCCTCCCAACACACCAAACCATCGGGTGTGTCGAGGCTATATCCATACTCATAGCCCAAGACTCCCGCCTCTGACAGACAGCTGTTATGGATCTCTAACGGGGCCTGACTGGGTGAAAGATGCTGGAGCGGCATGTACGTTCGGCCGGTTTCAACATCGTGTAGAACTGCGTGGCGATGTCCAAACGTACCGCGTTCGACATCCTGTCCATGAAGCCTGACGCGATGTCCTTCGAGGCTCAACGTGGCAAAAGCGAGCGCCTCGCCACAGGCCCAGTCCAGTGGTAGCTCGCCACGAGCCATAGCCAGTCGTCGTTGAAGAACACCCTCCGCTCGCTTGGGATCGGAATTGAAAATCTTGGAATGGAGTTGAAAATCGGCAGGAAACTTCGTTAGCGACTCAAGAATTCGACTCAATTCCTCGAGATTGGCACCCGTATCGACTTCGGGAAGTCCGGCTTCAGGGCCACCACAATAACCGTGCCAACTTCCCTGCAGCATGTCCCATCGATGCTCGTAACCAGCCCCCTTGGCCACCTCCAACTCGGATTCGAGTTGCTGTCGATGCGCGAATTGCAATCGATCGGCTTCCTCCGGCGAAATCTCACCGAGCCCGACCAATTGATCGAGATAATTCTGGCCGACTTTCTTCCGCGACTTGATCTTCTTGTACATCAAAGGCTGGGTAAATTCGGGAACGTCATTTTCATTGTGCCCGCGTAGTCGATAGCAGTACATGTCAATCACAACATCGCGGTGGAACTCCTGACGAAAATCCATGGCCAAGCGAACCACTTGCGCCACGGCCTCTGGATCTTCCCCATTGACATGGAACACGGGAATTTGAAGCATTTTCGCCACATCACTCGCATAGGCTGTGGAGCGACCTTGAGCAGGACTGGTGGTGAAGCCGATTTGGTTGTTGACGATGACATGAATCGTCCCTCCGATGCGTGTCGCCTCCAGTTGATTGAGATTGAGCGTCTCCTGAATGATTCCTTCGCCTGCAAAAGCCGCATCGCCGTGAATCAGCAGGCAGACGACCTTTTCACGATGAATGTCCCCTTTGCGATCCTGCTTGGCGCGGACGCGACCCATCGCCACAGGGTTGACGAATTCCAAGTGACTGGGATTAAAGCACAGCGAGAGGTGAACCTTGCGGCCGTCACCGGAGTACCAGTCGTTGCTGTATCCCAAATGATATTTGACGTCGCCACGACACGTATTCAATTCCGGATCAAGATCGGCAAACTCGCGAAAAATCGCCCGCGGCGCCTTGCCCATGATGCTCGCCAGAACATTCAACCGTCCGCGGTGTGCCATCCCCAAAACAACTTCTTCAATCCCCTGATCGGCCGCCTTGTAGATCGCCAATTCAAGAAGGGGTATCAGTGTTTCTGCCCCCTCCAAGGAAAACGTCTTGGCACCGTCAAACTTCTTTAAGATGAAGTCTTCAAAGACCACCGCATCACTCAGACGCTTGGCGATGCGTCGCTGTTCTTCCAAGGTTAATTGCAGTCTGTTTTGGGTGGCCTCCATTTTTTCTTGCAGCCACTCTCGAACCGGCAGGTCATCAATGTGCATAAACTGGACGCCGATTGAACGGCAATAAGTGTTACGCAACCACTCCAGAATTTCTCGAAGAGTTCGGAGATTGGGGCCCCCGGCACCCAGTGTCGAAAACTGTCGATCCATGTCGCTTGTGGCGAAGCCGCATTCGTCGATCTCCAATTCCGGAACGCGGACTCTCGGCTGACCCAGTGGATCAATGTCCGCAGCATAGTGTCCCATGCTACGATAATTGCGGATCAACCGATCAACCCGCTCTTGGAGGATCGCATAGTCCAGTTGAACCGGAGTCACGAGACCTCGGTCACCCACCTGCTGCGGCTGAAACAGATTTTGCCCGTCGACGACACCGTCCGAATGGCCCTGCGCTGCATCCAATCGCTCGAAGTAGTGACGCCAATCGGGCGAAACCGATTCTGGCGAATTCCGGAACTCCATGTACAGCGATTCCACGTAAGACAGATTGGCACTGTCGCCGGCTCCCTCATTTCGACGGTCGGCCGTGGTGCGGTCTCCAGTGGATGGCGTCGCGGCTGATTCGCTGAACGCTCGCTGTGCAAGCATCGTGTCGGAAGAGCTCATCGTGTTTGCTTCTGGTTTCCAAGTCATGACGGTCATGGACAAGAAAAACGACATCTGGCCATGACTACAATATCTAGTCGATCCGCGCGACATCGAACAGGCGAATCTGCAACGGTGTCCCGAAAAACCGGCTGTGCCAGAAATTCTGGCCACACCGATTGGGAAATCTACCAGAGGCGGGCGAAGATAGGGAGTTCAAATTGCCAGAATAAAGACGCAAGCGGCCTCGAGGGAGAAAATTTTCGAAACTCCGATCAATTTTCAATGTTCCGTCATCGCTGAGCGGGGATCGCCGATCCCGGCATTCTGCCGAAGATCATGCGACCGGAGCTATTCTGAAGCATACTGGTGACGATGACATCAATATCCTTGCCAATCAATACAGATGCCTGTTCGCAAACCACCATTGTTCCATCATCCAAGTAACCCACCCCCTGCCCGGCCGATTCCCCATCACGAATCACTCGCATCCGCAATTGCTCACCCGGCAAGTATCTTGGTTTGAGTGAATTGGAGACATCGTTGAGATTGATGACGTCCACTCCATGAACGCCAGCGACCTTGTTCAGGTTGAAATCATTCGTGACAACCCGTCCCCCCATCCGTTTGGCCAAGGCCACCAAACGCTGATCGACGGTCATTTCTGAAAACTCTTTATCTGGAACATCATAGAGCCGAACATCGACCTTTGCATTCTGTTGAAGTTTTGTCAGCACGTCGAGTCCCCGACGACCGCGAACTCGACGCATCTTGTCGTTACTGTCAGCAATTGACTGTAACTCCTCCAACACAAAACTGGGGATCAGCAGCTGGTTGTCCAGAACATTGGTGTCCATAAAATCCGCAATCCGACCATCGATCAATGAACTGGTGTCCACGACCAATGGGCGGGACCCCTTGATCTCCTTGGCGAACTCCACGTAGGGAATGATAAAACGAAAATCGTTCCTCGTTTGCAATAGAAAGGAAATACAGATGTAGGGCATCATGACTCCCAACATCACTAATCCAATATCAGCCCAATTCGGATCGAGATTGGCTGACAATAAAAACGCCTTCAGAGCGTAATAAAGCAAATAGGACAGAAGCCAACCGACGAGCAAACCAAAATAGACCGCAGAAATAATATCGATGCGCTTCCGAGGAAAAATCAGGTCAAGGAAAGTAATCACCTGAGAAGCAAGCAGCATCAACACAAACGAAACGGCAGGATTTTTTTCAATCAATTTCCGTGCCGGACTCAGTTCACGAAATCGAACGGGTGCAGACATCGTGGGCTCAAGACTCGAACCTACGTTTTGGACATTCGAAGTAGCATCGTTAACGAGCTCAGGCAAACCCTCAAGATATAGTTTTTGGGGCTGGACGATCACGAACACAGCACCCGCACAGACGACGGCGTAAATGACGCGAATTACGATTAGCAACATGGCCTTTTATAACCCCCCCCAAAAAAAGTCGATTATTTCAACAAAGGATGACTAAGAGGCCTATTAGCTGTCGTGTTAAAATACACCATTGAAAAACAACGGGGCTGCTCGGGAAAGACCAAGCCGTATTTCACCTTATCGCTAACCAAACTGAAACACCAGTTTGGGTCAAAAACATACTTGGTGCCAATCCTGCTGATCGGTGAGGGTAAGAACGTTTTGAAGTCAAATCAGAAATCGTTTTCCATTTTTTGAGTGCCGAATCGCGGCGCACTCGCGAGAAATTTTTCGTCACGGGCAAGTTTCCAATCGGCATCAACCATCATTACAGCCAGTTGTTCGAATGATGTCCCTGGAGTCCAACCCAATTTCTGGCGTGCATGAGTCGCATCACCTTGGAGAACATCGATCTCCGTCGGGCGGAGGAAGCGTGGATCGTGTTCGACGTAGTCCTGCCAATTCAATCCGACTCGATGGAAGGCCAGTTCCAAGAAATCGCGTACCGAATGAGTCGTACCGGTGGCCACCACGAAGTCTTCCGGGATTTCCTGTTGAAGCATGCGCCACATGGCGTCGACGTAGTCTCCAGCGAAACCCCAGTCGCGGCGAGAGTCGAGATTTCCGAGCAACACTGTTTTTTGCAATCCCTCACGAATTTTGCCCACGGCGCGGGTAATCTTGCGTGTCACAAATGTTTCTCCCCGCCGTGGGGACTCATGATTGAAGAGGATCCCATTGCACGCAAACAGTCCGTAGGCTTCGCGGTAATTGACCGTTTGATGAAACCCATAGACTTTCGCGCAGGCATAAGGACTTCGTGGTCGAAATGGCGTTGACTCGTTTTGGAGAGCCTCTTTCGAATTTCCGAACATCTCGCTCGAGGAAGCCTGGTAAAATCGGACGGGCCGATGCTTACTCAGTTGACGGGTTGCTTCGAGCATCCTCAACACACCAAGGGCATCGATATCGACGGTATAGACGGGCTTGTCGAAAGACGTGCGAACGTGGCTTTGAGCTGCGAGATTGTAGATTTCGTCGGGTTCAATATCGAGGACAAGATTGGTCAGCCCGCTGCCGTCGGCCAGATCCCCATAATGCAGTTTCAGCCTCTCGTCTCGTGTCTGATGACACAGATGACTCAACCGGCTCTGAGACGATAGACTGCTCCGCCTGACCAAGCCGTGAACCTGATAGCCCTTACTCAGCAGCAACTCTGCGAGGTAGGAACCATCCTGTCCGGTGATACCGGTGACCAAGGCACGCCGCGGTAAATCCACTGTTCCAACCTTCTGTCCACGAAAAAACAGCAACCTATTCTGGTTCTCGTGTTTGAAATCAAAACGATCTCGTCTCCGAGGGGGTCCATTTACGAACGGACGGGTCTTCGGCGAGCAGACTGAACAACAAGATCGCAAAATCTCCATTGCCGAGTCAACACCGATGAGGATAAGGCTTCCTGAGTCCGAGCCTCGAATTCGACAAAACGACTTAGAGGCGCAGTTGGTGTACGGTTCTCTATCGTCTTCTGAACCGTGGAATGATAGAATTTTCCTGTCATTCCGTGTTCGGTTTCGCCTGTCCTTGGTTTCGCTGCCAAGATTGCTGTGACACTCTCGTAGAAAGTTCTTCGCGAGAATCTCACGCGTTCTGAACAAGACGACGCCAACTCTGAATCTTGCTGATCTCCTCTTTCTCCGCCGGCGGATTGTTACTTCAGACCCTGCCGAATCAGACAACATGACGCGAATCGGTTCATGAATGCGCTCCCCCAAAAAATCCCCTTGCGAATACTCTGCTTTCTTGCGGTACTGCTCGTTTTTCAGTGGCCCTCAGCCGCCGAGGCGTTGCGGCTCCAAAAGGGCGATCACATCTGCATCGTCGGGAACACGCTGGCCGAGCGGATGCAGCACTACGGCTGGTTGGAAACACTGATTCACGCTCGGTTCCCGCAACAGGAACTGGTGTTCCGCAACTTGGGCTATTCTGCCGATGAAATTGACGGTTTTAAGAATCCCCAGCACCGAATGCGGTCGATGGATTTTGGAACGTTCGATCAGTGGCTCACCGGATCGGCTCCCATTCCGCAAGAAGGTAAGAAGCTCTCGACGCGCGATCAGGAACCGGGCACGGTCAGTGAAGACCGGTTCCGTTTGACCAACACACGAGCTGACGTGATTTTTGCCTTTTACGGCTACGGTGAATCCTACGCCGGTGAGGCCGGTTTGCCCGTCTTTAGGCAGAATGTCGAAGACTTTATCAAGCACATTTTGGCTCAGAAATACAACGGCCGGTCGGCGCCCCAGCTCGTGCTGTTTTCTCCCATCGCGCAGGAGTTTCTGATCGATCCCAATCTGCCAAGCCAGTCCGATATCGATGCGGCCAACGTGAGATTGAAAATGTATGCCGAGACGATGTGTGACGTCGCGGCGACGTACGGTGTGATGTTTGTCGACCTGTTTGTTCCGGCTCAGTCCTATTACAACGACAATCTAAAACGCCCGCTCCACAAAAACTGGACGACCAACGGAATTCACCAAACGGTGTGCGGAGACTGGCACATTGCCTGCGTGGCAATGAAGTCGTTGTTTCCAGACTTCGTGAACCCTGCCAACGAAGGACGAGGGGACGAAGCAATTCGAACGACCGTTTTGGACAAGAACACTTACTGGTACCAACGCTACCGTGTGACCGATGGGTATTCGACGTATGGCGAGCGGGCGTTTCTCAAGTTTGCGGAAGGGCCTGGTGGATACGGGGAGGGGCTCTCGAATTACTCCGTCGGTCAACGGGAACTCGAGGTGATCGATACACTGGTGGCTAATCGAGACAAGGTCATTTGGGCCGTGGCCCAAGGAAACCCAACCAAGCCGGATGACAGTCAGCTCCCCCAACTTCTGAACGTCATCAGTAACACACCGGGCACACAACCCGACGGCAAGCATGTGTTTCTGTCGGGTGAGGCTGCCATTTCTAAAATGACGATTCATCGGGGGATGCGGGTTCAGTGCTTCGCCGATGAAAGTCAGTTTCCGGAGCTGATCAGTCCCGTGCAAATGGCGTTCGATACACGGGGTCGTTTGTGGGTGGCCACGTGGCCGACGTATCCACACTGGAAACCAACAACCCCGAGGAACGATCGTCTGTTGATCATCGAAGACACCAACGACGATGGCCGCGCCGACAAGTGTACGACGTTTGCCGGAGAGCTACACAACATCACCGGCTTCGAGTTCTGGAATAACGGCGTACTGCTGGCTCAGGGACCGGACATCGTATTTCTGCAGGACACTAACGGTGACGACAAGTACGACGTGCAGGAACGAGTTCTCCACGGCCTCGATACGGCCGACACGCATCACACGGCCAACAGCTTCACGCTGGATGCGGGTGGTGCGATGTACTTTCAAGAGGGGACGTTCCATCAGACTCAGATCGAAACTCCGTGGGGTCCGACGCGACGCGTCTCTAATGGCGCCGTCTTCCGTTACGAACCACGGACACAGAAATTGGACGTATATGCCTCGTTTGGCTTTGCCAATCCGCATGGTCATGTGTTCGATCGCTGGGGCCAAGATATTGTTGTCGATGGGACGGGAGCGCAGACATATCACGGACTGATGTTCTCTGGCGATATCGATTTCCCTCAGAAACATGGACGACCGCCGCAGGTTTATCCACAGCGGACACGCCCCTGTCCAGCCATCGAAATTCTGAGCAGCAGCCATTTTTCAGAAGAGCATCGCGGCAACCTACTGGTCAACAATGTCATCGGATTTCAGGGGATCCTGCAATACCAATTGACAGAGCGTGAATCGAGTCTGGGTGCGATCGAAGTCGATCCGATCGTCGCCTCAACCGATCCCAACTTTCGTCCGTCCGACGTTGAAACGGCTCCTGATGGAACGATCTATTTTACAGACTGGCAGAACCCGATCATTGGTCACATGCAGCACAACCTGCGCGATCCCAGTCGCAACAAGACTTACGGTCGAGTCTACCGCGTCCTCGCCGAAGGTCGTCCACGTATCAAACCCGCACTAATTTTTGGTGAGCCGATTGAGCGACTGCTGAACCTGCTAAAAGATCCCGATGACAGGGTGCGTCATCGGGCGCGGATCGAACTCTCCGGACGTCCGACCGATCAGGTCATCGCCTCGGTCAGCAGGTGGCTGACGACATTCAAGGGCCACGAGCAGGACCACGAGCACCATCTGACAGAAGCCTTGTGGCTATATCAAAGCCACAACGTGATCGACCAAGAATTGCTCAAACAGGTGTTGCGTTCACCGGACTCGAAGGCCCGGGCCGCCGGCACACGCGTTCTGGCGTACTGGCGAGATCGCGTCGACAATCCGCTCGAACTGCTGCGTCAACAGGTCCACGACGAAAGTGCGCGTGTTCGCTTACAGGCGGTGTGGGCTCTCAGTTTCTTTCGCGGAGCCGCTGCGGAAAAAGCATCTGAAATCGCCGTGGAATCGCTATTAGAGGCAGAAGATGACTACTTGAAACACCTACTCAATGAAACCAACAAGACGCTGGATCGTCGCATGAAACAGTTTCAGGAGCAGAGCAAGAAGTAATCAGCGTGGGACTTGCGTCCGACTGCGTCTTGTGTTGTATGGGACACGGTCGGTGTGATTGACGGCTATCGATTCCTCCGCTTGTTGGTGGTGCTTTTTATGTTGCGACTCATCTTTGGAAAAGTGCGTTGGGTGTTGTGCGTGGCAGTGCTCTTTGCGGCTTTCGACCTGTGCTCGAAAACCGCTGCTGAGGATCCACCCCGTGCGATCAGTCCGGTTCTCAAACTGTTTCAAGGTGGTCGATTGCCACCAGAGCGGTTGGGAACCGTGGTGGAGATGATCTGCAATCGCGGCAATGAGCACGATTTGCGAGTCATCTTCGACCGCGTGATGCAGGAAGACGGTTTCACCACTGAGCTGAGACTGAAGTCGATGGGCTGGCTGACGGAAGCGGCCTTAACTCGCAAAATCAAGCCGGCCGGTGACCTCCATGGACTCTATTCCTTGATGAATTCCAATGATCCGGCGTTACAACTGGCGGCGATCCGGCTGATCTCTACTTGGAGAGTCTCCGCCGTTTCCAAGTCGCTCGAAGTGCTGGCGACCGCCGAAAAGGCCTCTCCCGAACTTCAACACACCGCAATCGACGGACTGATTGCGATCGCCGACCCGGAAAGCCAACACGCGTTGTTAAGATTGGCTGAGTCGCACCGACCGATCACCATCCGAATGCAGTCCGTCGCGGGTTTGGTCCGTTTGGATTTGACGGCTGCGGCGGCGTTGGCCGCAGATATTTTTTCGAAGGCCTCCGCACAGGACAATCTCGAGGAATTGCTCAATGCCTTCTGCAACCACAGGGACGGAACGGACCAACTTGCCACAGCGATGAAAGATCGCAAACCGGCAGTCGATGTTGCCTTGCGGGCGTTGCGGTATCTGTACTCCGTCGGTCGTAGCGATGCCGCCCTCTCGAGCATCCTCAGTGAAGCGGCCGGGATTGCCCAGGATGCGCCTCCACCCACTCCGGCGGAAGTGGCAGAACTTGTGACGGATGTCCTCACGAAAGGCAATGCAACTCGCGGTGAGGCCATCTTCCGACGAAGCGATATCAGTTGCATGCGATGCCATAGTGTGAGTCGTGCGGGTGGGCAAGTGGGTCCGGATCTGAGTGCCATTGGGGGATCGTCTCCTGTGGACTATGTGATCCATTCCATTCTCAATCCGAATCTGGCTGTGAAAGAGCAATACATGACCCGGATCTTCTCGCTCTCGAACGGGCTCGTCTTGACGGGCGTACTCATCGACCGTGACGAGAACCGAGTCCGTATCCGCGACGGTCTGGGCAAGATCGTCACAATTTCGACCGCCGACATTGACCAAGAAATTGAGGGCAAGTCGCTGATGCCGCAGGGACTGACCAAGTTTCTGACGCGAGACGAACTGCTCGATCTCGCGAAGTTTATCTCGGAACTCGGCAAGCCCGGTGACTACGAGATCCGCAAAAATCCCACGATTCAGCGTTGGCGAGTTCTGCGCCATCCCGCCGAGGAACTGACTGCGGACGTCCCCCACATCGAGCATCTCCGCCAGTTCGTTCTTCGTAGCCAGGTCGACGATTGGACATCTGTCTACAGCCGGGTGGCAGGCGTTTTGCCCTTGAATGAATTGCGGCTTGGTAAAACGCCAACGGTCCTGATTCTGCAGGGGCTGATTCAGGTCAATCAAGCCGGCAAGGTGGGACTTTCCGTCCATTCGGACGAGACGCTTCAAGTGTGGGTCAATACCGAATCCTTCGAGCATCAAAAACAGTTTGAGATGTCACTTGAACCCGGTCCGCATACGATCACTGTGCGTGTGGAAGTGTCTGCGCGCGAGTCGCCCGAACTGAAACTCGAGCTCAGCAAACCAGAGGGCTCCACGGCCCAGTTCGATGTCGTCGGAGGAATGTAGATCACAGGGGAATGCGATCACGCTCATTGGCTGAAATCTCATTCCAACGGATGTTGCCCGAGACGCCCCCGTTCTTGGTTGACAAGCAACAGCGCGCGGTGTTCGTATTTGAGGAACTTGACGAGCTGTGACGGAGTGACACCGAGTTGCTCGGCCGAACTCGAGACGTGGCCATGGCGTGCGTGCAGCACATCCAACGCCTCGGCCAACAGCGGGGCGAAGTCTTCGTGTTTCGGATTGCAACCGATTCTTCCGCCATGACAACGAGAGCTCCACTTCACGGTCGGAATCGCATCGGCCGCTGATGCCGTCCGGACTTCGAGAGCAAGGTTCACGCGTAAGCGTGACACGGCCACGCGATGGTTGTCGTGCTGGCTTCGTCGCTCGGCGGCCTGTCCCTCAACACCCGTTGGAGTGTGATGCAAGACCACCGCGGATTCCGTCTTGTTCCGATGTTGCCCGCCCGGTCCGCGACGTCGTTCATGCCGGATTTCACAATCTCGAAGCAGAAGCTCCGCGGGTAGCTTTGCCGGATGAAGATCACTCCCATTCATATCAAGACTTTCGTTTCGACCACAGAGAAACGTGGCAATGCGGTGATCAATAACACGTAACTCCTAGGGCCACCCGTTGTGGGTCGCGGGGTTGACTCCTTGGAAAACGGCGACACCAAACACCCTGATCCTCACTTGACTTTCGGCCTCAGACGCCCAGAGGCTCTCTTCAAACGTATCCGTCTCAGTCAATGATTAATTCTAGCGGGCGACGACGTTTGCCGGAGATCGTGACCTAGAGCCTGTGATCTGACAAACGACGAGGGCATTGGTTTGAATTCCCTCGGTGGAAAGGAGGGCGTAGGGGATTACTCCGCCGGCTGATGCTCGGGATGGAGGTAGACGAAGCTCTTACCCAGCCGGCCACCGTAATTTCCCGCAGAAATCCGGGACAATCCCGGTGAATCAACCGTGGCCTTGATCACCGCTTGCGTCGCACGGCACACCGTCTTTAAATCGCGACCGTTAATGATGATTTCCATGATGGAGTTCACCCCCTCTGAAACTTGCGAGTGGCCCCCCAACGTCGATCGCAACGTGGGACAATAGGGATGATTCGTACTGGCAAACAAAAACGGATACGAACTTCCCGCTTTTGAACCGCTGCCGGCAATCCCGCCAGGAAACGGAGCAATCACGCCGGGTATTTGGTCGAGAGCCTCGACGCCGAGTTCAGCGGCGGCGAGCGATGCATCGACAGAATCGGCGAAGAACCACAGATTGCCGCCCATGACTCCGTCCTTGAAGCCAAAACGCCGGTCGATCATGAATTCACCGCCCATAATGGGGACGATCCAAATCTTTCGACCGTATCGTTCGTCACGAAACTGATATTTGTCTCCAAAAAAGGCGAGTTTACGACCGAGTTTGAAGTAGGAATCTGTCTCCAACAGATTGAAGCAGGAAGCCGTGGGAGACGTCAGAACGTTCTGGCTGATGCGATGCAGGAGCACGCGTTCCAGCAGACGCTCGCGATCCTTTTTAAATCGGGGAACATGAAACTGAACGATAGCTCCGGGGCGGCCATCGGGAGTGGCAAACGACTCGTCACCGCCAGGCCCGACGTAGCGATCAATGCCCGCTTCACATTCGCAAAAAATACTGCTGGACGCATGTCCCGTCACCGCTTGGCATGCGTGGTCCACCCACTTTCGATCACGAGCCGTGATCAAGACTTCCGCATAGATACTGCGGAAGGCTTCTGCGTAAGTGTCATCGACAATGTCGCCCCATGCGGACATTCAGGCTACTCCGTTTTTATAGTGGATCTGGCTGGCGTCGATTTCCAACAGATCTACCCAGAGATCCGAAGAAGATCATTGGAACAACACGCACGCCGGGAAAGCATCACGGTGATTCCGCGGTTCACACCGAAAAAACACGATCGGGAGTCGCTCAACTCAACTGGCGACCTCGACCGGTGTACACCCTCTTTTCCGTAATGACTTTATCCATAAAGACATCGTGTTGCTGCATCGGGATTTCTTCGAACAACTGACATTCAAACGCCAAGGCAACAAGCGGCGTGTCGGGGCGGGCGTGTTCCAACAACTTATCGTAATACCCCTTGCCATGTCCGGTCCGACCGCCTCGCGAATCAAAGGCCACACCGGGCACAATGATCAGATCGATTTCCAGAACAGGAACTCGCTTGGAAGCAATCGCTCTCAATTCGGCCTTTGGTTCGAGAATTTGATACATCCCAACAGACAATTCTTCGTTCTGTTCCAGATGAAACAATTCCAATTCACCATCGACGCAGTAGGGAACAACAATCTTCTTGCCGCTGGCAAGTGCCTTGTCCAAATCATTTCTGGTGCGGACTTCGCTGCGTACATCGAGATAAAACAGGACCGTATTTGCCAACTCATATTCAGGCAATGACATGCACTTGGCAACGATCTGGTGACTGAGTTGGTCTTTATTTTCCTGGGCATTTCGATTCGCATGGGCCTGATCGCGAATCTTTTGTTTCGGACTAGCAGCGTGATTCAATTCGAGGGGCATCTGGGTTTGTTCCGGTAACTTGCGAAGGTCTTCTAATCGGAGAATTAACGTCTTGCCAATGAATTCTACCAAGCACGCCGGACATCGCCAAATTAGTCGGCGAAATTTCGGGACTCAGAATGTGACGACACTCTGTATCCTGAGCGAAAACCCGACAACGAAATCAAGACTTGATTCAGAAGACCGAAAGTAGGAGTAATTGTGACGTCCGAATTAACCAGATGCGATCATCGGGTGTCATCCATTGGTTCTTCAAGATCCGTTGAGTCCGGTTGCGGACGTTCGTAATCAGAAATCGCTGTGTATTCGTCAAGGAACGCTCCTTTTCCGTTTCCAGAAGAAGAGTCGAAATTCGGTTCAAGGCGCGCGGCTCGTCCAAGTCGCCAGGAATCGCATCGATCCAGACCGGAGCACGGTCGGAATCGGCAACGTATCGAGTCAGATTGAGAATCAAGCTGGCGATGCCAGCTGCCTTGTCGTAATCGATTTTTTCGGGGGTATCTTGCGGTGTGTGATAGTCTGGATGCTCGCCAGTTGAGAAAAACAGATACGGAATGGATCGATCCCGAAACGGGCCGTAATCACTGCGCGTTCCAATCAAATCTGTCCCCAATCGACAAACCTCCAATCCCACGGGAGTCCCCACCTGATCCAGCGCCACCTTCAATTCTCGCGCGTGCTCGCTTCCCATGGCGAATACGGTCGGCAGTGGCAAATTTCCGAGTGATCGCCCGATCATGTCGGCAGTGATCAATAGCTTGATGCGGTGGAGCGGCCACGGGGGATGAGCAGCAAACCACCTCGAACCCCACAGCAACCGTTCCTCGAGATCGAAAGCCACGAAGGCCACACTGCGTTTCGGTTTCGTGTCAGAAGAGGCAAGTTGCCGCGCCACTTCGAGAACCATCGCCACTCCGGAGGCATTGTCATCAGCACCGGTAAAAATCTGTCCCTCACGAACGCCCAGATGGTCGTAATGCGCACTAACAATGACGAATTCTTTTGCCAAACGAGAATCACTCCCCTCCAGCCAAAAACCAACGTTATGTCCCAAGGTCGCCTCAATCCCATTCGCGTCCGAGGCATCAGGTATCAACTGGACGCAGGCGTCCACGGCGGAGAGCGGATTGGAGGATTCGGTGGAGGGTTGAATCGATGGCAACACACCTGCGGGGGTTTTCAAGAACAAGGGTTTCAACTGAGCGGCGATCATCTGGTCAATGATGTATTCCCGGGCCTCCTGCTTGGCCTCGGCATCGCCCCGCCCCTTCAGATTCGGCCCCGCGAGAAATTCGATATGAGGTCGCATGTGATCGGCGTGAATGGCCGGCTTCACAGTGACTGCCGTTAATCGCGGCGGATCCACGGCTTTTGCTTGGAGGAACACGAACTGACTCAGGACAAGACATCCTGTCATAGAGGCCCGGCAGGGTATTCGCATCTCTCAATTCCTTCTCTTGAGGACAAAGCCCAGATCCATCCACTGCCGGAGGACTCTGGCGATAACGCGGATTCTCACAATTTTTCCTGCGGTAGCGACGAAGATTTGGTCGATGAACCTGCCTGTCGAGCACACGGATCGTTCCCGAAACGGTTGCCGATACCACGATCCAAGACGAGCGGACTATCCCCATGGGATCCGCGGCCAATAATTGAGGAGTCGGAACGATGCGTCGATCATTGCTCACCATGCTGATTGCTGGAACGGCATTTGTCGCCGGAGTGCAGTCGGTCGATGCCGCCGGTCAGGGGCAGCCCACCGACTGGAGTCGGTTCTATAATTATCCCTACGTCTACTATCCTCACAATTATCAGGCTCCACAGGAATACAATGACATGTATCATCGTTATCCCCAGAGCCGTCAAATACCGGTCTATAACAAAGACTGGTACAACTTTTATCCGTCGAAACGTCCATACCATATGGGCCATCACTACACGTTAGACGTCTTTTAAGACTTGCAATCCCGGGGGGGAGACGCGCCGCTCGACAGCCTCACGGTTGCCGAGCGGTAGTCGTTCTTTGGGACAGGTTTCGGCGGGGAATTCGCAACCGTATCCGGCTCACCGCGCGATGTACCAAGCTCCCCAAAAAAGGTCGGATCACGTCCACTGAAGACTATTTCAGACGTTCGATCTTGGCCGTCTGGCGTTCCTGTTCGACAATCTTGGTCCATAGTTCGTCTGAAAGTCGCTCCAAAATTTGAGAACGTGCGTCCTCCAAACTGAGATCACCGGGAATTCGTTCGGTTAATTGAATCAGATGAATTCCCTTCGCGGAGAGAATTGGATCGCTGATTTGATGGAGTTCCATGGCAAATGCCGCTCGACTGACTGTCGGAGGCAGTTTTCCTCGATAGTGAAATTGACCGACGTCACCTCCACGCTCCTTACTCGGTGATTCTGAAAACTTCTGAACGGCGTCAACAAACGAAATCGTGCCGGCCTGAATCTGATCTCGAATCTCGTTCATTTGATTTGTTCTTGAAACAACGTCACTCGGACTGGCGTCAGGCCGCAGTGCAAGAAAGATTTGGCAAGCCCGCAGTTCCGTTCCGTCAAATTCCGCACGATGTTCGTCGAAGCATTCACGAATGTGTGGTGCCGTCACGACCTTGCGAACATAGATCTGCCAAGACAGCGGCAACCCCAGTTCGGATTGCAACCGATCCGTGGTGTATCCGATGTTTGACAGAAAGACCTCCGGATCTTCGCCGCGTTTTTGCAGGACTAACTTGGCGTGTTGGATCTGAGCTTGAACCTCATCAACGGGCGGTTGAATTTTCTGACGCCGGAGAAAATCGCGGATGAGCTGACGGTCAATCAGTCGTTCGATGAGTTGTACTTCTGCGACATCACGGTCCTCAGACTTCACCTGCCGGGTGGTTGCTGCAAACTCAATATCGCCCCTTGTGATCGCTTTACCGTTGACTTTGATCGCGATTTGCGAAGCATCTTCGGCAGCGTACGCTGTCAAGACGTGGAATAACACCGACAGAAAAGCGGGGCTCATTTCGACTCCGTTCGATTCGCGGGGGCGGAAATTTCTTTGGAACCTTTCCAAAGTCAAACTTGTCATCGGGCCAAGATTGTGCGAGGCAAGGAACGAAATCCCCCCCTCCGCAGAGGAGCATAACCCAAGAGGGTTTGGCGACAAAGGAACGGACGGCAGGAACCGCGAGAAAAGATCGTCGAGTAACCAGAGTACTAAGCTTTGAAATTCCCCGACAGGATCATCTTTAATCTGAAATTGCCGAGACGGGTCAACTCTTTTGATCGCCTCAATACGCGAAAACAGCTTCCGGATCACCGTTGTCCGAAAAATGATTCTGCGACGCTAATAATGGAACAGGCGGATCGAACCGCGTAGACTCTGCGTGGGTTGAATGATGGCCCGATCGCTGAACCCAGTCCCTGTGTACTCGCGATGAAGATGTCTACGGCATGGATTCAGCCACTGGACACAGAAGCATAACTCTTGACGATAACCTCATGAAAATCTTGCTGGCGCAACTCAATCCGACTGTGGGCGATCTGTCGGGTAATGCCACCTTAATTCGCTCTGCCGTCGAACGCGCCCAGCAGACGGGTGCGGAGCTTGTCGTTTGCGGTGAATTGGGGATTTGTGGTTATCCGCCAAAAGACTTGCTCCTGCGGGACGGATTTGTTGCCGCGTGTGACCGTGAGGTGGAGAAACTGGCCGCCGAAGTCGAATCCGGCATTGGTGTTCTGGTCGGCCACCCCACTCACTGGAGCGTTCCCGAGGGACGCATCGCAAACGCCTGCAGCCTGCTTTTGGGCGGAAGAGTTCAGGCAACGGTCCACAAGATGTTACTGCCCAGCTACGATGTGTTTGATGAACGACGCTATTTTCGGCCGGCCGATCGATTGGCTCCGATCTCTTTTCGCCAACTCCAATTGGGTGTTCATATTTGCGAAGATGCCTGGTGGGGTGAAACTGACACGTTCTATCACAACGATCCGATTCAATTTCTCAATCCCGTCGCAGAGCTTGCAAAACAAGGCGTCGATCTGTTTATCAACGTCTCGGCCAGTCCCTTTGAGGTCAATAAACCGCAACGCCGCGACAGCATTTTAAGAGGACATGCCTCCCGCCATCAAAGGCCATTCGTCTTCGTCAATCAGGTGGGTGGGAACGATGACCTCGTGTTCGACGGGCACAGCGTTGTTTTCAATTCTGAGGGTCACAAAGTCTCCCAGTCAGACGGTTTTTCCCCGCAACTGGATGTCCTCGATCTGGCGCATCTGCCAGCCTGTATCACACCAACGATCGCCTCTGAACCGGCGCAGTTATTGGAGGCATTGATCCTAGGATTGAAGGACTATCTGCGCAAATCGGGTTTTCACGGATGCGTTCTCGGGCTTTCGGGAGGAGTTGACAGCGCCTTGGCAGCCTACATTGCGGCGGAAGCGTGCGGTGCGGCGAATGTGCACGGAATCATGATGCCTAGCCGCTATAGTTCGCAGCACAGTGTGGACGATGCCATGTCTCTGGCAACACGGCTTGGAATTGATGCGCAGCTGATTCCCATCGAAGCGGTTCACAAAGCCTACGAATCGCTGGCTGTGGTGCGTGACGATTTGGCCGCGGCACCGGCGGGAGTGGCCGATCAAAATTTGCAGGCTAGAATCCGGGGGGCTGTTGTGATGATTCGCAGCAATCACCATGGCTGGCTACCACTGGCCACGGGGAACAAAAGCGAACTGGCGGTCGGGTATTGCACACTGTACGGCGATATGGCCGGAGGCTTCGCCGTTCTGGCAGACCTCTTTAAAAGAGATGTCTATGCGATCTGTCGTCACATCAACGACGTGCGCGAGAAACGCGAAATAATTCCTCAACCTGTGATCACGAAGCCTCCTAGTGCCGAGTTAGCACCGCATCAGTTCGATCAAGACACCCTGCCCCCCTATCCTCTGCTCGATGGAATTCTCGAGGGGCTGATTGAACGAGAGGATTCCGTGGCCACACTCAGCAGGCAATTTCCCCCCGAAACCGTTCGATGGGTGGCGCAACGACTGGATCGGAATGAGTACAAACGTCGTCAAATGCCACCGGGTATCAAACTCTCCGCTCGAGCATTCGGGAGTGGGCGGCGAATGCCGATCGCCGCACAGCACGAACTCGAATAGCGGGCGATCTCCCCGCCGGCGAAAGAGTTGCGATCTCACGTTCCCCAGCGGCAAGCATCAACACACCGTGCTACTGATCCAACACCGTCCACGCGAAGTCACACAATCCACAAAATCACGCCATTGATCTCTGCCGTCGATTCCCCTGACAGCCCCACAAGGGTACAGACCAATTTGCGTCACGAATTGTTTCGGCTGGTACTCCCCGTCTTGGCCGAACAGTTCCTCATTTTTGGGATTGGTTTTTTTGACACATTGCTTTCTGGCCAGTTGGGCACGCAGGAAACATCGGCAATCGGGCTAGCCGCTTATGTGTCGTGGCTCGGCTCAACCATTTTTTGCCTTGTCTCGACAGGCGCGAGTGCCATTGTCGCTCGTCACTGGGGAGCGGGTGAGTTCGCGGAAGCGCGGCGCATCACGGCACGCTCACTGACCCTGTCACTGTTTGTCGGCATGCTTGTCTTCGTGCTGTTGCGTGAACTCTCCAATCCCTTCGCGATGCTGATGAAAATGGAAGGCGAACAGCATCGAATCGCTGTGGAGTACCTACGATTCGACGCCTGGTCACAATGCTTTGCAGCCTTCACCCAAATCGCTGCGGCTTCACTGCGTGGCGCGGGTGACATGCGCACCCCGCTGTGTGTCTTGGGCATGACCAACTGCGTGAACATCGTCGTCTCATCCGTCTGCACGTGGGGATGGGGCCCTTTTCCTGAAATGGGTGTGACCGGAATCGTCATCGGTACGGTGTTCGCTCAGGCGTGCGGAGCGGTCTTGATGGCCTATCTGCTGTTTTCCGGCCGCGGCAGGATTCACGTCCGTTTCTGTGATTTCGGCTTCGACACCACGACCGCTCGACGCATCATGCGTGTCGGTGGTCCGGCCGCCTTGGCGGGAATCACCAAAGTCAGCGGCCACTTTGCCTTCTTGATGGTGATCTCACGTTTGTCGTCGCGCGGGTTTGATGGAGCCACTTTTGCAGCGCACTTCGTCGGGATTCGGATTGAAGCACTTTCCTATCTTCCTGCTGAAGCCTTCGGGATCGCTGCCGCCGCCTTGGTGGGACAGTCACTCGGAGCGGGTCAGACAAATCGAGCATTGGAAGTGGGGCGTGAAGCAGTCCGCCAGTGCATTGTTTACGCAGCCTTGATGACTTTGGGGTTCCTCGTCTTCGCACCTCAAATCTATGCCCTGATGCATCGCAGTCCCGAAGTCGCGGCCAGCGGAATTCCCGCATTTCGATTGATGGCCCTCTACCAAGTTCCCAATACGATTCTGATCATTTACTCCTGCTGCCTGATCGGTGCGGGTGACACTCTCTTTCCCCTCTATTGCTCGCTGATCGGCAACGTGATTGTTCGAGTGGGATTGGGTTACCTCTGCGGAGTTCACTGGAACGGCGGCTTGACGGGCGCTTGGATCGGCATGGGAGCGGACAACATTCTCCGTTCGATCTTGATTGCGCAGCGGTACCGATCGGGGCAGTGGGTGTACACCAAGATCTAGTCTTTCTTCGTTGTCCACCGGTTTTTGATTTTTGAACGGCACTGGATTTTGTGAAACACCATGCTCTTGCCCCTCCGAATCGATAACACGCCACATCAGCCTGCCCGAGGGCATATTCGCATCCCTGAACAGTAAAGAGGGGATCGGTGAGAGACATCGATTGGTCTGACTCGAATCCCCACGGCAGCAGTCACGGTCAGGGCCTCGATTCGTGATCGAAATCCCTCTCGGTTCAACGGCGGGTTGCCCGTTCGCCGGCCCCATGACCCGAATCGCCCCGTGATTCTGTCTGCCGAAATTTTTGAATCTCTTTCTCCTGCGACAACCGCTTTCAATGGCTTGGCAAGATCCTCGCAAACTGTCTGTGGACGGATGTGCTTTTCCGACGAATCCTGTACAATGTCATCCCTTGCAGATTGGCCTTTCGTTTCTGCAGCGGATCCCTGTTCAAGACTGTCTTTGGGATTGGCTCGTTCCCCTACGGAGAGCATCGTTCTGCCATGCAACTTATCTGTCATCGATCTTCGCTCACGAGTGCTTTTCAATCCGTGGCTGGTGTCGTACCGACCCGAACCACAAAGGATATTCTCAAAAACGTCAAACTCCAAGTCAGCGGTGGCAAGGCGACGCTCATCGGGAATGACAGCGAAATTGGGATTCGGTGCGACCTGCAAGACATCGAAGCCGATTCAAGTGGCGAGGCCCTCTTGCCCACAGCACGAGTCCTTTCTGTACTACGCGAATTGACGGACGATGTCGTCAAGCTAGAGATCACTTCGGATGCCATCTGGATTCGATGCGGATACAGTGAGTTCCGACTGTCGGCAGAGGACCCTGCAGGCTTTCCACCCGTCGCGACGTTTGAAGACCTCGAATATTTCGTCGTCAAGGGATCCACACTCAAGCAATTGATTCATCGGACGATTTTCGCCACGGATACTGAAAGCACTCGCTACGCGTTAGGCGGGATTCAGATTGAGTTGACTCCGGAGCGAGCCACATTAGCCGCCACTGACAGTCGTCGATTGGCGGTTGTCTCCGGCGAATGCAAGATGTTGGGTTCACCTGTCATCCCAGCAACAGCACCTGTTGTACCGGCGAAGGCGATGACTTTGATCGAGCGGAGTCTTGTCGATGGCGAATCCGAGGTTCACATCGCAATTCATTCCAACGACATCGCCGTTCGTTGCGGAGGCACGACAATCACAAGTCAACTTGTGCAAGGCCGTTTTCCGGATTGGCGTAAGGTGGTCCCCAATTCTTTCAATGCCAGCATCGACATGGTGGTCGCGCCCTTCTATGCCGCGATTCGACAGGCTCAGATCGTGACCAACGAGGCCAGTCGCGGTGTCGACTTCACATTCTCCAAGGGAACGTTGTTGTTGAACAGCCAAGCCGCCGACATCGGACAATCGAAGATCGAAATGCCCATTCCGTACGACGGAGACGATATCAAAATCACCTTCGATCCACGTTACGTCGCGGACTTTTTGAAGTCCCTCGATGCCGGATCACAATTCCATTGCCAACTGATCACTCATGAAGATCCGGCCGTGCTGGCGACGGACGATGATTACACCTACGTCATCATGCCCTTGTCACGAGATGCTTGACGTGCCCGTGTTGCGACTTCAAACGTAGACAAGCTCAGAGGCAATTGAATGCAGAGGCTTCGGAATGGCTGGCTCTAGTGAACCACAACCACTCTCCTTGGCACTGACCGAACTGATTTTACTAAGGGGCTACGCGAGGGTCCGAGGCGACGAGGAACTGCATGCAGCATGGAAAAGTATTGCCGGAGACGATCTGGCAAAACGGGCCAAGCCGATGCAAATCGTCAAAGGAACGCTGTCCGTGTCAGTCGAAGGGGCCGCGCTGATGAACGAACTGGTTTCGTTTCAACAGGCCGAACTGCTGAGCCTGTTGAAACAGCAGTTTCCGCATCTCAACGTAAGACGTTTGAAGTTTCGGTTGAGTGGAATGTAAAAAAAACAACTCGCACGATGCCCAATCGAGCCTCATCGATACAAATCACTTCCCCTCGGATCGCGGATCGACAATCCCACTGGAGAACAGACCTTGGCCGAACTGAACGACTTGCCAATCGATCATCAAGACTCGGCTCAAACCAAGCACGCTGAGTATAATGAGACGCACCTACAAGCCCTCAAAGGGATCGAGGGGATCCGACACAGGCCGTCTATGTATATCGGCGATACCGGGACGAACGGCCTGCACCATCTGGTCTTCGAGCTGGTCGACAATTGCATTGATGAGTGCTCCAGTCGCCGAGCAACAACAATCCACGTCGTGATTCACGCCGACGGCAGCGTCTCGGTCTCCGACGATGGGCGTGGGATTCCGGTGGGGCGCATGGCCGATGAAGAAAACAAGTCCGCGCTCGAAGTCGTCTTCACCAACATCCACGCGGGGGGGAAGTTTAACCGCGACGGCGGTTACAAAGTTGGTACGGGTGGACTGCATGGAGTCGGGATCAAGGCCGTCAATGCCTTGAGCGAATGGCTGGAAGCGGAAATTCGACGCGAGGGCCACGTCTGGACCATGGATTTCGCCCGTGGGAAGCCGACCACCGATCTCAAAAAGCTGGGCAAGAGTGACACAACGGGGACGAAGGTCACCTTCAAACCCGACTCCGACATTTTTGCCGACACCAAGTACAACTACGAGACGCTTGTCAAACGCTGCCGGGATCTGGCTTTTCTCAATGCCAGCGTTCGTATTCGGCTAGTCGATGACCGATCGAGTGACTCGGAAGATTTTTTTTACCCCGAGGGAATCGTTGAATTCGTACGGTATCTTAACCGGACCGAGAAGCCACTCTACGAGCAGATCATCAAGATCACCGGCCAGCACGAGGCGACCGAAGTCGCTGTCACAATTCAGCACAACGACGGCTTCAACGAAAATGTGCGGGCTTACGCCAATTGCATTCACAATGCCGAAGGCGGCACGCACATGAGCGGCTTCCGAGCGGCGTTGACTCGAGCGATCAACAACTATGGCAAACGCGAAAAACTGTACGACGAAGTGATCCCGTCGGGTGACGACTACCGCGAAGGTCTGGTGGCCATCGTCACGGTCCGCGTTCCTGATCCGCAATTTGAGGCCCAGACGAAGATTAAGCTGGTGAACACCGAAGTCGAAGGGGCCGTCAACTCGATCGTCTTCGAGCAACTCACCAAGTTCATGGAAGAGAATCCTTCCATCGCCAAGAAGATTACGCAAAAGGCATTGATGGCGGCGGAGGCCCGAGAGGCAGCGCGCAAGTCTCGCGAAATGGTCCGACGCAAGGGGGCACTCACTTCGGGAGGCCTGCCCGAAAAACTGCGTGACTGCCGCAGTCGGGAACTCGACATTACCGAACTGTACCTCGTCGAAGGGGACTCGGCCGGCGGGTCGGCTGACACCGGACGCGATTCAAACATTCAGGCCATTCTGCCGCTGCGTGGAAAAATCCTGAACGTTGAAAAGGCCCAACTCGTCAAGATTCTGGACAACGCCGAAATCGCCAACCTCTTTAAGGGGATCGGTATCCCACCGATGGCCGAGACAGAGGACATCAGCAAGCGACGCTACGGAAAAATCATCCTGATGACCGACGCGGACATCGATGGCAGCCACATCCGAACGCTGCTGCTAACATTCATCTTCCGCCACATGAGGGGCCTCGTCGAACATGGTTGCATCTACATCGCCCAGCCACCGCTGTATAAGGTAGTCCAACGCAACAAGACGCGCTACGTCCAAACGCATGATCGGATGGTGGCAGAACTGATCGAATTGGGGCTCAACGGTAGTAAAGTCGTATTCCCGAATGGCGATGAACTCGGCGGTGATCATTTGCGGCGAGTCGTCAAGTTGATGGAGCGAGTGGCAGAGCCGATCGAACTCTTGGAGCGACGCGGTGTCACGCTGAAGTTCCTCCACAGACAAGCCGACGACTCCGATAAACCGTTGCCACAGTACCGCGTTTTTCTGGGCAAGACCGAGCAGTGGTTCCACAACAAGGAAGAAGTCACACAGTTTGTGCAGGCTGAGGAAAAGAGACGCGGCCGCGAATTGGATGTCGCCAACGAACAAACCTCCGCCCCCACGGAGACTTCCGCAACAGCCAACGACCAACCCGCTGCCGTGGTGAAAGAAGAACTCCTTCAAGTCGTCGATCTCTACGAACTCCGCACGATCAACGATGTGCTCCACGAGTTAAAGGGATTCGGTTTCCGACTGACCGATCTTTATCCACCCGGCGCCAAAGATGGCGAGACCTTCTACCCATTCAAGATCGTGCAGGAAGATCACTCGGTCCGCCTGACAAGCCTTCGCCAACTACTCTCGCAACTGCGAGACCTCGGTGAGCGGGGGATGAAGGTCACTCGTTTCAAGGGCCTCGGCGAAATGGATGCCGAGGAACTGTGGGACACGACCATGGATCCGGCCGTGCGCACCCTGCTCAAGGTCACGATGCAGGATGCCGCAGCCGCCGACGAAATGTTCCGAGTCCTTATGGGCGACGCCGTCGAACCTCGCCGTGAATTTATCGAAAAACATGCCCTCGACGTGAAGGACTTGGACGTGTGACGGCGAGGGCCCACTCGTCGCCAACCTGTCACGACGAGTGGTACTGCGACACATAAAACCCCGACCGGGGCCGCTGAAAACACGCCTTGACTTTTCAGCGCATCTGAGATCCGCTTTGGGAAATCCCTGCCCCCTCCCTTGTCAAGAAGAGGCTCCCGTAATCGAGTCGCCTCGCGCGGTCTTCCGCTCCGGCAGATGAGGCGGGCTTAGACGACATCTCCTGCCGTTGACTACCTAACGACGATGCCGATCGCATGGTGCATGAGCCATAGTCGACCGCAGTTTGTGCCGGTGAAAAAGAGCCTTCGTCAGGAACCGTTGGAGTATTGGATGATCCGGCCGAGGGGCATCGGCTGTCCGGGCATGACACGATTCTAAAAACTCTTCTGGCGAAGAATCATCAGTCGTTCTGTTGTGCGTCTCGCATCAATGTTACCGGGAAAATTACCCGCTCCCCCTTTGATGGCGATCTCGGTCAATCGGTCCCATTCTTCAAAACCCATCGATTGACGAGGCCATCGCTGACGCTGCCACAACTGAACGAAGACGGTACGAACGAGATGTCTTGGTTGATCGACGAATCCGCCAACGTGGAGACGAACCGTGTTGGTCTGTGTCTGCAACAGGGCCTGATCGAGCAATGGATCGGCCAGCATGACCATCGCCGATTCGATCTCGGCCGCTTGTTCTGAAAGCCGTGTCAGAGAAAGATCCACTCGTGTTCCAAATCGAACTCGTAGTTGGGGCAAGAGTTCGTGACGCAGCCAGTTTCGAGTCATGCTCGCGTCGGCGTTGGTAACGTCCGTGCAAAAGTCTTGACCGAGTTCGTGGAGATAGGCTTCAATCCGTTCCCGACGAATGCCGAGCATCGGCCGGATCAGCGGCCTGTTGGAGGCTGACTTCCGTTCCCACGGAATCCCCCGCAGTCCAGACATTCCTGTTCCTCGCAAGATGTGATGCAAAACAGTCTCCACCTGATCATCTGCCGAATGAGCCAAGACAATTGCCTCACAACCCTCTCGAATCAGCGTGGTATTGAAAAATTCATGTCGAATGTCTCGGGCCGTTTCCTCCAGTGCCGACTGATCAGAATTCCAATCGGTGCTGTCGACCGTACCTATTTCCACGGGCACTCCGAGTGTCTCGCAGAAGGACTTCACCCAGCAGGCATCCGCGTCGCTAGCTGGTCCACGCAACTTGTGATTCAGATGCGCAACGTGCAACGAAAGCCCCCTGTCTTCCTGTAACTCCAGCAGGCCCCGTAACAAGGCCACACTGTCCGCTCCACCAGACACCGCTACGAGCAAACGCATTTTGAGAACATGACATTTAGTCAGGCCCAGTCGAAGTGAAGCGAGGAAATCGGCGGTTGCTGTCAAAAAACTCCGTCGCTTTCAAAAACGAAAACGAACCAAGCCCTTGGGCTAATATTTGGCGGCCAAATCATAGCTTGGGAGAAAAAACAGTTGCAATGAGAATCCTCAACAATCCTGCCAACTCTGCACCGTGGAGACAGCCTCCGAATGAATCGCCAGACGTCGACTCAACTCATGGCCCGATCCACGATCGCCTCCGCTGTCATTTCCCCATTGAGAATGGTATCGGGAATTCCGACACCACGATAAGCATTGCCCGCCAGATGGACTCCGGTATATTTCGATGTCAGGTTCTCAATCCGTGCCACTCGATCGAGATGACCCACATGATACTGGGGCATGGCGCGAGGATACCGGACAACGAGTGCGATTTCCGGATCGCCCTGCACTCCGAAAATGTCTGCTAATTCTTCACGAACCAGCGTCACCAACTCGTTGTCTTCTCGCTGCAATAACTCCGCTTGCATGGCACCTCCCACAAACGTGCGTATCAAAACTGAATCCGCCGGGGCGCGATCAGGAAACTTGCGACTAGAAAATGAGGCGGCAAGAATTCGCCGACGCTCTCGCTGAGGAACGACCAATCCGAACGATTGCAGTGGGTGACGAACATCGGCCAGTTTGTGTCCCGTGACCACAATCGCGCTCGACGCGTATTCGATGCCGTTCAGTTCTTGTGCCAATTTTGAATCGAGAAGTTCAAGCATCGTTGCCGCGTGGTATGCCGGTGTGGAAATAATGACCGCATCGAACTTCGACAGTGAACCATCTGACGCTGCAAGTTGATAGCCGGCCGAAGCAGCAGACGTTCGTGAGACGGCGGTAATTCGTGTTTTCAGATGGACGGTACAGTCCGTTTCAACACGCGATGTCAATGCACCGAGCAGATCCTCCATTCCGCCTGCCAACCCCGCAAACATCCCGTAACGCGCACCACTGGACGAGGCATCATCCCCCTGCCGCGATGGACGCACTCGCCACTTTTTTCTAGACACATCGCGGGTTTCTTCCGCCGCAGCGATCTCGTGATTCTCACCGCTGTCGCGATGCCATGCAGCGCGCATCAAGCTACCGTATTCTTGTTCCATATCGAGGAACCGCGGCATTGTCGCGGCCACACTGAGCCGTTCAGGATCCGCTGTGTAAATGCCACCGACGAGTGGCTGAACCAGTCGTTCGAAGGTCTCGCGTCCGAAGCGACGACGCACAAAATCGGCAAGGCTCTCCTCGGGCAATTCACAACGCGCAGAGGACCGGCCGTCATTGTCAGAGGTGGACACCGTGGAGAGTCGGCGAGGTGGAACGAAGTACTCCATCAAAAGTCGCAACTTACCCCATGGTGACAAGAGTGGCGTTGTCACTATGGGCCACATTGCGGTGGGAATCAATAATTGAAACCCGTCCGGAACGGGAACCGGGCGTCCCTCGCTGAGCACGAGGGCACCGCGATAACGGATGTCGGTCGGTATCAATCGATGCTCGATTCCAAGTCGACGGCAAAGAGCAACCGCAGCCGGTTTGTTCGTCAGAAATGAGTCAGCTCCGGTATCCACCAAATAGCCGCCGATCCGCCGTGTTCCCATCACGCCGCCCAAACGTGAACCCGCTTCAAACACCGTCACCGTCAGCGGAGCCTCTCGATGTCGTGCCAACTCAACCAATCGATGCGCAGCGGACAGTCCGGTCAATCCGCCCCCAATCACGGCGACTCGGTATGACCCCATCGGCATTGTCTTCGTGGCCTGCGGCACCATCGGCTCCTGAGAAAACGACGCTTCAACAAGGCGAAAAAAAATCGCCTCCTTCGCCACTACCGCCTCGGGGAAAAGAAAGCACCCGACCCCAGAAGAGGACGTGCCTCTCTTGTCGACAGCAAATGTGAATCGAGGAATGATGAATAGCCACCGATGCCGGCCAGCGTCAAGTTCGCGACCGATCTCCGCACACAGAGCATCGCCGCCCGTTGCGTCAATCGCCCGTCAAATTTTTTGTGGCAATACCGCATGAATCAGGCTCAGTTACTCCGACCGCCTCAATGCTGGCAGCACGACACGGCATTGCCTATCATTCGGAAACCATGACACGCCACGTGAAAGTGCATCTGCTGCCCACTTTATTCGAACCCGAAGAGGTTCGAGGTGGAATCACCGTTATCATCGATGTCCTGAGGGCCTCGACAACCATCACGCACGCACTGGCCCACGGCGCGCAGGCTGTGATTCCAGTCGGTGAGGTGGCTGAGGCACGCCAAGTTGCGGCTCTTCGACCTACCGAGAGCGTACTGCTGGGAGGAGAGCGTGAGGGAGTCCTGATTGAAGGATTTGACCTCGACAACAATCCGCTGGCCTACTCGTCCGAAGTCGTGTCTGGCAAGACGATCATCTTCACCACGTCGAACGGTACCAAGGCGCTGCTGCGAGCCCGTGAAGCAGACCGGATCGTCGTCGGATCGTTCGTGAATCTGCAGGCCGTGGTCCATGCCTTGGTTGACGACACGCGTCCACTGCACCTGGTCTGTGCCGGAACAGAGGGCAAAATCAGCCTCGAAGATGTTCTGTGCGCGGGCGGGATCTGCCATCGTCTTCAACTCTGGGCTGAGACCTTTGGGGGGGGAGACAACTTTGACTGTAATGACGATCCAACTCAACTGGCTCTGGACCTGTATTGGTTCCGTGCGTCGGCTCCTGAAGACAATGACTCGGCCGCCATTCGGGAAGCAATCCTGATGAGCCGGGGCGGCCGCAACTGTCAACGTCTCGGTTTCGATCACCAAGTTTCACATGCCGCGACATACGATCTGTTCGACATCGTTCCCGAGTACATCAAGTCCACGGGCGAGATCATCGTTCCACGGTCGCAGGAATGACCAATCACTAACCATACTCCTTGCAGCAATGATCGCCGATTTTGCTGATGCATGGTCTCTGAACAAAAGGTTTTCGAATATGGCTGACGACAATCGCATGGACCGGATCGTTGCGCTCGCAAAGCGACGTGGATTTATTTTTCAATCCTCAGAAATCTACGGAGGTCTGAACGGATTTTGGGACTATGGACCGCTCGGGGTCGAGTTGAAACGCAACGTGCGGCAGGCGTGGTGGGGCGATATGATCACCGAGCACGATGACATTTCAACACCGGCCGGAGCGCCTTCAAAATTTGATATGGTTGGCCTCGAATCCTCGATCATCATGCATCCACAGGTTTGGAAGGTTTCCGGACATTACGACCTGTTCTGCGACAAGATGGTCGATTGTCGAGAGTGCAAAGCCCGTTTTCGCATCGATCATGTCCCCACTAGCGAATGTCCGATCAAGCCGAGCAAGCATCCGGGCGAACACGACAAGTGCCAACTGACCGAACCGCGCGACTTCAATCTGATGTTCAAAACCACCCTCGGTGCCTTGGGAACTGAGTCAGATACCGCCTATCTGCGGCCGGAAACCGCACAGGGGATGTTCGCCAATTTCAAGAACATCTGTGATTCCAGCCGAGTCAAAATCCCCTTCGGAATTGCCCAAATCGGCAAGAGTTTTCGTAACGAAATCACGCCCCGCAACTTCATCTTCCGGTCTCGCGAGTTTGAGCAGATGGAGATGGAGTTTTTCTGTCATCCATCGCAATCACTGGCATGGTATCAATACTGGCGCGACCGGCGCTACAACTGGTATCTTCGGCACGGTATTGCGAAGAACAATCTGATTCTGCGGGAGCATGCGCAGGAAGAGTTAGCACATTATTCGGTCGGCACGGCGGATCTGGAGTACGCCTTTCCGTTCCTAGAAGCGGGTTCCTACGGAGAGTTGGAAGGTGTGGCACATCGCGGCGACTTCGACCTGAGATCTCATTCTGAAGGAAAGCTTTGCAAGAAGGACGGCCAACTTGTTGTAGAGACTGGTCCTGACGGCAAGCCGAAGCATCACGGCAGTGGTAAGGACCTGAGCTATTACGACGATCAGACTCGCGAGCGATTTTTGCCGCATGTGATCGAACCGGCTGCGGGTTGCGATCGGGCCACACTGGCCTTCCTGTGTGAAGCCTACCATGAAGACAGACAACCCGACGACAAGGGCGAAATGCAGGAGCGGGTCGTCCTGAAGCTGCATCCTCGACTGGCTCCCGTCAAGGTCGCTGTGTTTCCACTTCTCAAAAAAGAAGGAATGCCGGAAAAAGCCGCCGAAATTTACCGGTCATTCAAGCGTGCGGGGATCGCCGTGCAGTACGATCAGCAAGCGGCAATCGGTCGGCGATACCGCCGCATGGACGAAATCGGCACCCCCTTCTGCATTACTGTGGATGGCGACACCATGGCGGGTGATGCTTCGATCGTCGGTACGGTCACAGTGCGTGATCGTGACACACTGAAGCAGATCCGTGTCCCTGTGAATGAACTTCTCGAGCACATCCGCAGTCGTCTTGAATAATCGATTTTAGAGCACATACCGACAATCCGACGCGGGCTATACGATCGCCACACGCCGACATGGGAATCACGCAGTCCAAACCACTCCTCAAGCTTGGTTGTCCACAACAATGAAGATTCTTTTGGCAAATCCGCGTGGCTTTTGTGCTGGTGTCAATATGGCCATCGAATGCCTCGACGAAACGATCCGGATGTTCGGTCCTCAGATTTATGTTTATCACGAAATCGTCCATAACAAATATGTCGTGGAGCGATTCACACAACAAGGTGTGAAGTTTGTCAATACGATCGCCGAGGTTCCCGAAGGATCCATTTTGTTGTACTCGGCGCACGGTGTCTCGCCGGAGATTCGACAGCAGTCCAAGGGTCGGAAACTAACGACGATTGATGCGACCTGTCCACTTGTCACCAAAGTTCATCTCGAAGCAATCAAGTACGCTCGTGAGCACTACCATATTGTACTGATCGGTCATGCGGGCCATGACGAAGTCATCGGCACAATGGGCGAAGCTCCGGCAAGTATCACGCTGATCGAGACTGCTGAAGAAGTTGCCAATTTAAGTTTCGGCCTCGAGAGTAAGATCGCCTACCTCACCCAGACGACGCTGAGCGTAAATGAGGCGGCGATGGTGATCGATGCCCTGAAGCTGAAGTTTCCTCACATTGAAAGTCCTCCCAAGGAAGATATTTGCTATGCGACGACCAATCGTCAAGATGCGGTCAAACAACTCGTGGAACTGGCGGATGTGGTCATCATCTTGGGAAGTCAGAACAGTTCGAATAGCCGCCGATTGCGTGAGATTGGTGAAGTACTCGGCAAACCCGCCTATCTGATCGACGGAGCGTCCGAGCTTCGTCCCGAATGGTTTGACGGTGTGCAGACGGTGCTGATTTCAGCGGGAGCCAGCGCACCCGAGGAGACAGTTCGTGATTGCATCGATCTGCTGGTCAGTCAGTACGGGGCCATTTTGGAAGAAATCGTGACGCGCCTCGAACACGTTTCATTTTCGCTTCCGAAGGAACTGCGGCTCTTGCAAGCCGCCTCGGACTGATCCCTCCGCATCATCGTCTGACATTCTTTCTGAACAACCTCTTCAGTGCGATCGAGCAGCACCTCATTCATCGGCCATCAGTCGCGACAAAAACTGATAGGACTCCACTAACACCTGTGGTGCGATGTGGCTATGCCGGCTCAACTCCACGTTTAGCGAGCCTTGATATTTCATCCGTTGGAGAGTTTTGAGGATTGGTCGAAACTCAATTGTTCCCGCCCCAAATCGAAGATGCTCGTGAACCCCCTGTATCATATCCTCAATGTGAATGGTGAAGATCCGATCCTGCCATTCTTCCAAATACTTCGAAACCGGCTCAGGCTCCAAGCAATGCACATGGCCAATATCGACGCACAGTCCAAAACCGGGAGCATCAACAAACGACAACAATTCCTGAAAATCGTCGAATGTCTGAATCACCATGCCCGGTTCAGGCTCGAAGGCCAAACGGACTTTGTGTTGACCGGCGTAATCAATCACCGGCGCCAGTGACTCAACGAGCCGTCGAAATCCGACGTCGCGCGGCGATTCATCGGCGAGAGTTCCCGACCAGAAGGAGACCGTATCTGAGTTTAAAGCCCGCGCGATCTGAATGCATCGCTTGAGAAAATCGACACGTACGCCGCGTTGAGCTTTCTCAGGACTGACCAGAGTCGGTTCGTGCTTGCGTCGAGGATCAAGCAGAAACCTCGCACCCGTTTCTACCACGGAGGTCATGCCCAATCGCGCAAGGCAATTTTGCATGCGATCCAGTTCCTGCGGAAACGCATCAGAAAACGGGTCAAGGCAATGATGGTCGACGGTCAGGGCCACGGACCTGTAGCCGGCCGCATGCATCAATTCCAGAGCTTGCTCCCAACGGTGACCGCTCAGCCCGTTGGTGTTGTAACCCAGTCGCAACGAAGGGCCGTTTCGATCAAGCGCTGTCACTTCCACTTCCAAGACTGTCGCAATTCGTCATTCACAACCGCACCCGCTGGCCATTGATTCCGAGACAGCTTGATGACGCAGTCTGCCGCTTCAATCCCCATGTTTTCCTGCGACAGTTTGTCTCCACCTCCCACATGCGGGCTGACGACGATGTTGTCGAGTTGAAATAAGGGATTATCGGAGGTGGCCGGTTCCTGTTCGAAAACGTCCAAGCCCGCCCCAGAAAGATGTCCTGACTTCAAAGCATCCATCAGATCCGCTTCGACAACCATTCCGCCTCGGGCCGTGTTGATCAGTACACTTCCCGGCTTCATTTTTTGAAAGACCGCGTGATTGAAAAGACCCGCTGTTTCGGCATTTAGAGGACAATGAATAGAAACATAGTCACTCCGAGATAGGAGCGCATCGAAGTCGACCAACTCAATTCCATACTGAGCAACGAACTGTTTGTCCGGATACGTTTCTGTGGCCAGCACCGTCATCCCCATCGCTCGACCACGAATTGCGGTGCTTCGACCAATTCGGCCAAGCCCGAAAATTCCCAGAATCTTTCCCCGAATCGGCTGTGTTTGATTTTTGGCCCATTGGCCTGACCGAACGCATGCGTCGTTGGTCACAATTCCTTTGGCGATGGCGAACACCAAGGCAAAGGCCGTTTCTGCCACCGATTCATGATTGGCAGTCGGTGTAATTGTGACCGGAATACCGTGTTTTGTCGCCGCCGAAACGTTGACCCGATCGTACCCGACACCGCTTCGGGCGATGACTTGAAGTCGAGGGAGTGCCGCAATCACTTCGGGAGTCAGGTACTCTCCGCCAGCAATCACGGCATCCACGTTGCTCAGAACTCGAATCGTTTCGGCAGGGCTGCACAGCCCACGTGTGAATGTGGTGTCATCCGGATGCTGAATCGTAAATCCCGCCTCTTCGAGCATGGGAATCCATGGCCCTCGCACCGCGATCAAAGCTTCCGGAGTAATCATCACAGCAGGCATCGATACTCTTTCTTCGTTAAAGACTGTTGCGAACCGATGCAAAAATCTCGTCTACGGTTCGAATCATGTATTCGTAGTCATTGCCACACTGAGCCCATTGGACTCCCAGTTTTTTCGCCTCGAGGGCGTGGTCCGGATCGGCTCCCATCCCCATCCCAATCGAAAGACCCGCGGCTCGACCGTGTTTCACTATTTTTCCGATTGCATCCAACACGTGAGGATGGTGAACTTGACCGAGCAAACCCAGAGAACCGGACAGATCGTAAGGACCAATGACGAGCGAGTCGAGTCCCTCGATGTTAACAATTCGGTCAAGCTCTTCGAGTGCCGAAACCGTCTCGATCTGAGCCGCAACAAACAACTGCTCGTTGGCGTGTTTCAAATAATCGTCGCCGCGAATTCTGCCGTAGTTTGACGGACGCCGTGGCCCAAATCCTCGATCTCCCTGAGGTGGGTAACGGCAGGCCGAGACAAACGCTTGAATCTCAGACGCAGACTTCGCTTGCGGCAGGATAATACCTTCCGCTCCGCTGTCCAAGACGCGTTTGATCCAGGCTACGTCACTGCTGGGAATCCGCACGATTGCGGGAGTCCCCCCAGCACGTGCCGCCATCAAATGAGTCGTCATTGACTCCAGACTGGTCGGATTGTGTTCCAAATCGATCCATAAAAAATCCACGCTGGGGCAGAGAGCCTCTGTAACGGCAGGATCCTGGAACGTGATTCCTGCACCTAGGCAAAAATTTCCCGCAGCCAACTTGTCTCGAAACTTGTGAATATTGCAGATCACGGTCGCCCCTCCTTCAGAAACACTACCGCGGAATCAGAGTGGTCTTATTTGGAGAGTCCGGAGGGACAGCACTCACCTGTTGTCTCGAAAATCACTCGGAGAATCACACATTGATTGAGGACTTTGGAACCACGTATTTTTGCAGAAATGCGGCAACGATCATCGCTCCGATGGCCATGCAGCCTAGGCATATCACAGCCATCAATCCACTGCGATGATCCCAGTAGCCCTTGAAGCCGAGCAACAGGAAAATCGAACCTGCAAAGATGTTCAAAGATGTCAACCAGACGGGGGCTCGAAGTCGCCGAGGCAACCAGCGATAGTCCATCCAGACATTGAGGAAACAAATCACTCCACAAAAAAGGACTCCGGTAAAAAGGTTGACCGGTGTCATCAGTTTATCTAGCAAAATCTTCGGTTGATTTTTGGGCGGCATCGCCGCCGATTTTTCAGGTCTCCCCTCCTGCAATTTTTCGACAACCACACGAGCCGATGATGTCTCCGCGATCGGAGCGGGCGCAGACATTGGAAACGCTTGACGAACGAACAGCCAAGACAGGATCAGCAGCACGACCGTCGCGCACCAGTTGATCATTCCCCGACGTAACTGTTGTTTTCGGGACACCGTCCAGTTGACCACGAACGAACGCATGATCTCGTCCGCGACGACACAGGCAATCTCAATCGTCCCATACAGTGTTCCGGTCATGGCTAGGAACGCTCCTAGAACGTACAAGGGAAGCAACCACGGATGGATCTGTGTGACCAAACTGGCTTGCAGATTTAAAAGGTTCTCTTCATCGGGAAGCATTTCTCGCGGCCCCAGCACGATCGCACCCGAGGCGACGAACACCGCACTGAATGCGACCACCATCCCAAAGCTGATCAGTGAATCCACCGTGATGGCTTTGATCCATTTTCTTTGAATATGGTTGGGGTCTGCCGCGATGTCATCGAGTTCTGCGGATGTAGCGGGGCGACTCGACATCCCCCAGCCCTTCTCGCGAAGCCATGATGTATATGCCAAATAGTCGAAGCCCGCCCCTCCGATGACACCGACATAGCGAGTTGTTTCAATCCAAATCGATTGCTGAGCGATCTCCGGATATTTCGCTTCCAACCACGATGGGTACGATAGTGGCTGAGGAAAAATTCCCGCGAGCATTTGCAGCCAGTCGGGTTGATAGAGGATCAATGTGACCGCGGCACAACCGACGAGGGCGAAGACGATTGCCGTCTGTATTTTCTCCATCGCCGAATAACCACCCGATGCGGACAGAAGCAGTAGGCTGATCAGAATCACTGCTCCCCACAAGTAATCGATTCCTCCGTAAAAGTAGCCTTGAGTTCCAGTCAACCAGGACGTCATATTCCCCAAGACACCCGCATGAAAGCTGACCCAGACTGGCATGCAGACCACTGCCATGCCAAACAACATTAGGGGAACCCATCCCCGCGGACCGGGCAACTCAAGCATTCGCTCATAGGGATGAACTCCCGTGAACATCATATGACGAGCCGCGGCATACATCAGGCCCCATTTGAAGATCGAGATCAGCAGAAAGACAAAGAGGATCCGATATCCGAATAAGGCACCGCCGCGCGTGGAAAAAATCAGTTCGCCCGTGCCGATTGTCAGCGAGGCAACGATCGCCCCAGGACCGAAAATCATCAGCCATTCCATCGCCGTCTTGGGTAATGACGGAGCGGATATAGGTTGTAATTCAGATTCTCCGACGGTCATCCCGCAACTCATGGTGGGCACTTTCTCATTCTCTCACGAATTGCGGAGTAGACTTCGACTCGATTCAGAAGCTTCACCACCAAGGACGGACACCGGATTGAGAAAAACAGTCTTAATGGGACGAAAAACCCATTGCCTTATTCAAGGCCGGCATCAACTCCTTGGCGAACAAATCCATGCTGTGCAACCAGCTCTGTTTGTCGTCCCAGTCGTAACTCATCAGGATGAGATTTCCAAATGGCCCAACCTCTTCGATGAGCATTAGCAATCGGCGAAGAACTTCATCGACATCGCCGGCAATAATCTGCTCGGTCATCATGTGATCCAGATGGCATTCCGAATCCGGCATCGCCTGATCCCGTTTGAAGATCCGGCGTCCAGGACCTTTATCGAACAACCGACCGATGTACTCAAAGTTCTTCCCCAGCGAGTTGCTTTTGACTCGGCGAACGGCCTCTTCTGTCGTATCGGCCAGAAAGATAGATCGCGAGACTTTGAAGAGGGAACGATCGGGTGTGCGTCCCGCCTCTTCGGCCGCGGTGGCGTACGTCTGCCAATTGTTGGCGACGACGTTGCCGGGCACGAGACAGTGCGAGAACGGCTGGTATCCGCGGGCACCGGCCATCTTCATGCTGGGAGAGTTCAAACTCGTCCCAGGGATCGCAATCGGAGGGTGAGGCAATTGATACGGACGGAGCATGTAGCCAATCATCGTCTCTTGATCGACATGATCACGGAGGTGAAATTGCCAGAACTTTCCGTTGTGTTCGTACGGGGGATCCGTGGTCCATAGTTTCAAAATCACGTCCAATGATTCGTCCACCATCGCCGCCGCCTGCTTGGGGTCAGCACCGTACAGTTCCTGATCAGCCATCACACTCCCACTGCCGAAACAGAGATCCAGCCGACCTTTGGAAAGGTGGTCGAGGAATGCGAGCCGACTGGCAACATGGGCCGGATGGTGTTGATTGAGGCACAGAGGTGCGGGACCCATTCGAATTGTCGAGGTCTCACCGAGAGCACGAGCAATGAAAATCTCGGGACTCACGATCGGTTCGTATTTCATCGTGTGATGTTCACCGATCCAAAACTCGGCAAATCCCAACTTTTCGGCGTAGGTCACCAGTTCTAAGTCTTCATCTAGACATTGCGCCACGGGCTTGTCTGGAAAATGAAAGGGCATGATGAACATGCCATACTTGATCTGCTTCAGTTGTTGGTCCATTAACGAATACCTTCACTCGGTTGAGAGGATGAGTCTTAAAATCCGAAGATCATAGTAGACATGACAATACTCCAACCCCTCAAATTTCCTGCTTGAGTCGGTTCCCATGGGAATTTTCAAATACAATCTGCCATAAAGTCTGTAAGCTATCCGCTTACCGGCTGTTTTTCAATTCGTAGACTGAGCTCTACGTGCCTTTTGTCGGAATCAATCCTAAAGACCTCCGGAAGGACATTGCGTTAAAAAAATCTCGAAAGCGAATCAGGCATTGCCTTTCGGAATATTTCCACCGTCTCGCGTTTCTGATTTTGTCGTTCAACACCGTCACAGTGTTTGCAGACGTGTTGAATCCCCTCCATTGGTTGTTTGGCGGCGCAGGCGGACATCACTCAGTAAACCCCTTACCACCTATTTGTTGCCCCACCAAAACAACTAGCAACCAGATCTCGATAGTTCTCGGCCAGCTCAAGTCTCTCGCAGGGAGATACTTGAGAAAGGATCGTGATCTGATCAGTTCCTGATTCCTGATTGGCCGAGACGACGGCACCGATCGGATTCCCGGGGCACAGCCGATGATTCTGAAGCGTCTGAATCAAAACAGTCCCGGCCCGTTTCTGAGCAACGACAGTCCAGGCAGCCGTGGTGATTTGGCCACGAAGTGGAATCGGAGGGGAATACCGGTTCAGAAGCAATCTGTTTTGACCTGTGCGATGACCACGGCCGGCCCTTCTGGCTCGTCAACTGCCGAACCATCTCCGCCAACACTGCGTGAGGATCAAAAGGGGAGATTCTACTTTTGCCGGAAGAGGGACAGTTTCCTTTTTGAGATTCCCCTAGGAATCCGTACTAAAAACAACCGTAGAGAACAGGCGACAATCCCTATGAAACAATATCTCGCACTCGTCACAACATTTCTCTTGGCACCGCTGTCCACCGCCCGCGCCGTTGAAGAACCGACCATCACTCGGGATTTGCCATGGAAAAGTGGAACTCACACGCTTGTCGTGGATGACGTCGAACGGACGTTCCTGCTGGACGTGCCCAGTCGGCTGAAACTCCATGCGGCGTTGGTGATGGTTTTCCATGGATATTCACACAGCGCCGAAGGAATTCGTAAAGTCTCCGGATTTACCGCTGCGGCTGAAGAGCACGGGTTCGTCGTGGTCTATCCAAAGGGAACTCTCGACGCGGCGGGGAATTCCTTTTTCAACGTCGGATATGCCTTTCATGGCGGCACAGTGGACGACGCCGGCTTCGCGAAAAAAATTGCAGATACACTGGTCAAGGACCTGATTCTCAATCCGCGTGCGGTCTTTTCTAGCGGCATGTCTAACGGCGGCGACATGAGCTATCTGCTCGCTTCTCAGCCCGAACCATTCGTCAGGGCGATTGCCCCTGTCGCAGGCACAATGATGACTCGCTGGAGCAAAGATTTCCATCCAAAATCCCGTACGTCGGTACTCGCGGTGCATGGCACAAAAGACAATATCACTCGATGGGCTGGCGACACGCAGAATCGCGACGGCTGGGGTGCCTATTGGGGAGTCGAAGCAGTAATGGACCTGTGGGTCAATGGACTCACGCTGGAAAAATCGGAGACGACCGAGATCGTTAGCCTCACACTCCTGAACGAACCCCGGATTCGGCATCGACGATGGTGGACCACCGCCGATTCAGCCGAGGTGCGTCTGTACGAACTTCAAGGCGGCGGCCACGACTGGCCCGACCATTTAGGCGACAAAGATCGGTCCACGGCGGCCGAGATTTGCAATTTCTTCGAGTCTCATCAACCGAAGTCCGATCAAAAATAAAAGATAGAACAGCTCCCGGAAAGAGGGATGCCGACGCAATTCTTGTCAGTCGCGCGGTCCCTGTCATTACGGTCAATCCTCTTTGACTGTTTTCGCAGCATCCACCATAGCATTCAAGACTCCCATATCGCCTTGGGCGTTTGTCCTTCTGATCCCGTAATCACGACCTTGTTCCAAGCCGGATTTCTTCAGGCCGGCAAGAAATCCCTGTTCGGCCTCTTCGGAATCCGGCGAATTCACAGAGCTCAACAACCGGACATTTCATCGCTTGCCTGGCGCCATGGCCGGTGGGGCACCCGCCGACGGCTGATCATGTTGACCTGTCTCATCAATCAGGCTGTCCGCACGGTGCAACACATCCGCGGGGAAACTCCAGTCACCGGAAATGTCTTTTAAAACCGTTGTGTTCACAAACAACTTGGGCGGAATCGCAATCTCCACCGGAATCTTGGCGATCGATTCCCCCTGCACAACACGACTCGCCACACGACCAAGTGTGCGACCCACCTCGTAGTAATTTGCGCCCAGATCGAACAACGCTCCCTTGGTGGCATTACCTGGAATACAGGTGAAGACAGGGATCCGCGCATCACGCCCGAGCTTGGCGATGACCTCCACG
>CAMCMU010000010.1 GCA_945876035.1 Schlesneria paludicola DSM 18645
CAGATTCCGCTGTACGGTCCGGCGCGCCTGACAGACGGGCGATTGGGTGACCTCGAATTTGCGGATCGTACTATTCTCGACTCGACCGTCAGTTCTGATCCACTTTATCCGGCGGCGACTAATTCAAACTACATTCCAACGATTGCCGCAGCCCGGTTCCTACGTCCTGACAATCCTGATCAGTCGGGGCTCAGCAATCGCTGGTATCGGCTGTTGCAGTTCCTCGAAGTCCCGAATCGAAGTCACCAGCACCCTACGATTGCCACACAATCTGCCTTGACGACACCAGCCCCGTCACTGTTGGCCGAACCGTACGACCTGCCCATCGGTTTTGGTTGGCCGCGCACGCACGGTCAGTTAAATCTGAATATGATTCGCGATCCAAAAGTATTGGCGGCACTTCTGGATGACGATCTGCTCATCGATGGTGCGGATGCGAACCTCATTGGCCTCGACGAACCGGGTCGCTTGTGGTGGGTCGAGTTCTTGAAAGCGCGCGACTCGCGATACGTCAGCGGCATCGGCTTCAGCCCCGATCCGACGACAGGACTATTTGTGCCCGGTACGGCGAACGCACGGCCGTTCCGGGGATTTGACGCGATTGGCCCTGCCGCTACATCAACGACGGATAGCCCACTGGAAAACACAATCCTCCGTTCGCTACCGCTCAATGCTGGCACGAATCCGAACGAATCTCGGCGGTTATTTGAAGTCGGGACCAACGGGGAACACTTTGGGCCGTTGGTCGACGAAACGACCGTTGGGAACGACCCGTTGCACCCGTCTGCGCGTTATCGCTTGCTCTCCAAAATACTCAACAACGTCACGACGCGGAGTAATTCGTTCGGGGTGTTTGTGACCGTACAGTACTACGAAGCGGCGGAGGTGTCGTCAGACGTGGCTAACGTGAACGCCATTCGGATCGGTGGGCGTTTGGACGATACGCCGACTCATCGCGGTTACTTCGTTGTCGATCGCACCGGGGCCGTCGAACAGATGAAGGTCGTTACTCCAAACCCGATCAGTCCCAATTCCTTCAGTTTCAAAGCCGATACGAATCGAACGGGCGTCCCCAACGGGATCCGCTGGCAAGACTTGGTGCTCTTTCGAAACACATTGAATTGAGGGTGATGGAGAGTCTCTTTCTTTTTTCCCGTGACGGTTTGTCTGGTTGAGCGACCGCATCAGGACCGCTGGTCCTCGTTTTTGTCTGTCGTTCCGTGGCATTCCGAAACCATTCCGAAATCATCACGAAATCACAGGCACGTCAACCGCCGCAACACCCTGTCATCATGACCCGTACGGCGTGGAATCCAGCCTGCGGATTGACCGGGTTGAATTCCTCGGGTCGATTCACGGGTTCGGATACGAATTTGGGCGTGTCTTCGCTATTCTAGTCTCCCCCATGTCGAGCCACATCGCCGGGGAATTGTTCTCTTACAATCCACGCCCTTCACGTCAGTCGTTTGCCATCTGAGTCTGCGAGACCGGTCTCCGGGCCCAGCGGCACTGACCTGTGACTTCGAACGCCCCTTTTCATTATGAGCCGCCTAGAACTGATTGCCACTGCTGCGTTCGGATTAGAAGCCATCGTCTCACGCGAGTTGAGCGACCTCGGTTACACAGAGCAGACGGTCGAGGATGGTCGCGTCTGCTTTGTTGCGGACGAACTCGCGATTTGTCGCTGCAATCTGTGGCTGCGCGCGGCGGACCGAGTGCTGATCAAAGTCGGCTCATTCCTCGCGACCAATTTCGACGAATTGTTTCAGGGCGTCACAGAACTGGCTTGGCCGGAGTGGTTACCGTTCGACGCCAAGTTTCCCGTCAGCGGCAAGTCCGTTCGATCTCAGTTACATAATGAACCGAGCATTCAAGGTGTGACGAAGAAGGCGATCGTGGAATGTCTGAAGAAGACGTACCAGCGTCACTGGTTTGACGAGAACGGTGCCGAGTACCCGATTGAGGTTTCGATTTTGAAGGATCGGGTGACCTTAAGCATCGACACATCGGGCGTGGGTTTGCACAAGCGGGGCTATCGTCCTGAGGTCGCCGCCGCCCCTCTCCGCGAAACAACAGCGGCGGCCTTGGTGTTACTCAGTTACTGGGGTCGTGAGCGACCGTTTCTGGATCCGTTTTGCGGATCGGGCACAATCCCGATCGAAGCGGCACTGATCGCCCGAAATCGGGCACCGGGTACCAACCGCGGTTTCCAATGCGATCAGTGGGGTCAAATTTCACGCGATCACTGGAAGCAGGCACGGGAGGAAACACGCGACAAACAACTCCCGAAACCTCGATACACTCTGCAGGCCAGCGACATCGACGGCAAAGTGGTTTCGCTTGCTAAACGCAATGCCTTCGAGGCGGGTGTGGCCGACGACATTGACTTTAAAAAATTGGATGTCCTCGAACTGAAAACCATTCGTGACTACGGCTGCATCATTACCAACCCCCCGTATGGCGAACGGCTGGGCGACGACGACTCGGCGGCGGCAATCTACGACGACATGGCCGATGCCTTTGCCCCCTTCACGACCTGGTCGGTCTATGTCCTGACCTCGCATCCTGGATTTGAACGGTTCTTCCGCCGCCAGGCCGATCGACGCCGAAAAATGTACGCCGGACGCATTGAATGCCACTACTTCCAATACTATGGACCCCGACCGCCTGGCGAACCACCGCTGGAAGATCTCTGAAATTTTTTCCCGATCCTGCGGCTTGATCGACTCTTTCCCGCGGCTTCAATCCCGTGGCTTTGTCGCAAACAGCCGCAGGCCACGTCGCTGAGATGTTTGGTCCTGACGTGCAAGCTCCGATGGGTTGTCCGATGCGACTGAGGTTACGATGATCCAACGATGCGAGGGAACGTGGCGGTTTCCGAACGAACTCGATATGAATCCGGCAGCCAGGAACGGCGGTGGCCGATGCGATGCCTCGCACCGATGTGTTTACGACATGTGGTGCCTGAGCGAACGCCGTCCGAGACACTTAAAAAAACACTGAGAGATTCAACATAGGATTGAGGCAGCGGGCATGGCGAAACGGAAAATCGGTGTCTGGTTGATTGGCGCCTGGGGCGGTGTTGCGACGACGGTGGTGGTCGGTCTGTGCGCTCTTCGCAAAGGGATTTCGGAGACGACGGGGCTGGTCAGTGCCTTGCCACCCTTCGCCCCACTCGATCTTGTCAAATGGGACGAGATCGTCGTCGGCGGTCATGACATTCGCGAAACGTCGTATTTGGCAGAAGCACAGGTTCTGCTCGAACAATCAAAAATTTTCAACCCGTCCATGCTGTCGGCGATCAGTTCGCAACTGGCCAAATTCGACAAGAACATTCGGCCGGGTTCGCTCGTCAATGTCGGTGCAAAAATCAATTCACTCACCGGCCCCGCCTCGGCAAAATACCGTAAAGAGACGGCTCTTCAGGCGGTGAATCGACTTTCCAAGGACATTGTCGAATTTCGAACACGCGAGAAATTGGATCACGTCATCGTGGTCAATGTGGCCTCCACCGAACCGCCGCCCGCCGATGAAATCCGTTCGTGGACATGGTCTGAGGTGCAGACGTCACTGCATTCCAAAAGCCCGTCTCTGCTGCCGGCCAGTACCCTGTCTGCGATTGCCTCGATGCAAAGTGGTTGTCCCTTCATCAACTTTACACCGTCGCTCGGATCGGATCTGCCAGGCTTGGACGAGTATTCTCGTGCTTGTCGGGTGGTTCACGCCGGCCGAGACGGAAAGACGGGTGAAACGTTAATGAAGGCGGTCTTGGCCCCGATGTTCGCCGCCCGAAATTTGCAGGTCATGAGTTGGGTTGGACATAACATTTTTGGAAACCTCGACGGAAAGGTTCTGGACGATCCGGCCAACAAGGCCAATAAGGTTAAGTCCAAGGATCATCTGCTAACGGAAATTTTGGGCTATAAGCCACAAACACTCGTCTCGATTGAATACATCCAATCGCTCGGGGATTGGAAGACCGCTTGGGATCACATTCATTACCAGGGATTTCTGGGAACACCGATGATCCTGCAATTTCTCTGGCAAGGCTGCGACTCTGTCTTGGCCGCACCGTTGGTGATCGATCTGATCCGGTTGACCGAGCGTGAAACACGTCGTGGTTCAAGCGGTCTGATGCCGCACCTGGCTTCATTCTTCAAAAGCCCGATGGGTAGTTCCGAGCCGGCATTTGCATACCAGTTCCAAAAACTGATGGAATGGGTCGAAGAGGTCGCTCACGAGTCGAAATAACGTCTCTCAAAAACACCCTCGGAATGGTTTCAAAACCACCGCGTCATGAATGTCGAACCGAAATTCTTGACGGAGCTCCGGGGTTCGATCGAGGGGATTTTGAGCCTTCTACGGAACCGACCTGAAAAAACGGGGTTTGAAATGGGGCATTCGATTTGATACGTTGGCAGTTCGCGTGGATTGCGAATGCTCCTGAGTGCCTGATTCAACGGCCGCCGGCCGCCTGTCGACTGTCACTGCTTATTGTGCCTGACCCATTCGATCCGGAACTTGAGGACGAAAACGATGACTCGAAAAGCAATGCCCGCTGCGTCAATCGCCGTTCGTCGGGGTTTTACGCTGATTGAGTTGTTGGTGGTGATCGCGATTATCGCCTTGCTGGCGTCACTCTTGTTGCCCGCAGTGCAGCAAGCGCGTGAGGCGGCTCGCCGATCTCAGTGTCAGAATAATCTGAAGCAGATCGTTCTGGCGATGCACAACTATGAAAGTGCGTTCAAGTGCTTCCCGCCGGGTTATGTGACTCCCGGACCAGGCGTTGCCAAAAATGTGGAATTACCCGAACCCTATGTGGCTCGGACCACCATCGCCGGCCAATTGTCGGATACGACTGTTCAGAAGTGGCTCATGCCCAGCGATTGGGGTTGGCCCTCATTCATTATTTCTTATATGGATCAGCCGTGGACGATCGATTTCCGCATGCCGAAATATCTTGATCCGGCACTGACTTCGACACAGGCGAGCGCACAGACATCGAATAACGAAGTCATCATGAAGAACAATGTTCCTTCGTTTGTGTGTCCCAGTGGGGCATCTCTTCCGCCGACGCGCGCCGACGGTTGGGCGTATCTGACCTATCGTGGCAGCATGGGAGCCTATTGGGTTCCGCCCACAAACGCACCGCCGCCACCGTCACCTCAACCCGTCGCACCGCCCAATGCCCCGATCAGCGCCAACGGAATGCTGTATAAGAACAGTGCTGTCCGCATGGCGGACATCACTGATGGGAGCTCAAACACGATCATGCTGGGTGATTCGTTATTTGGCTTTTGGGCGGACGCCTATAGTTGTTGCGTCCGAGTCTGGGACGATGCGGCAGCGCAGCATCCGGATCTTTGGGATACTTATTGGAAGATCAGCCCGGCCACTCCGATTCAGACGGTTGTCACTCCCGGCAATCTGACGGTGGAATATCAGTTCTTCAGTTTCGGAAGTAATCATCCCAATCTCGCCATTTTTGCCTTAGCCGATGGCTCGACACAGGTCATTTCTAAAAAGATCGATGCCTTGGTGTTTAAGGCAATCGCCACACGTAACGGATCACTCGGTGGATATGGTCCGACGTCAGAAAACGTGGAAAGCGCGTGGTAGACCTAGTGGATTCGGCAGTCGAATTGCTAATCCTGCAAGACGGATGTTGCTCTGTGGAGCAGGAGGTTGTGACTTTGACGATCGGTTTGAGCGATGCGGCATCGACGCGAATCACGGTGAATGATCGGGAACAGATCGTTCCCGAAGGGACCACGATTGCCACACTGCTGGAGCGACTCGGATTGCAGACCAAGTTTCATGCCGTGGAATGGAATGGCCGGGTCGTGAGGCGGGCCGATCATCAGACGGTGGTGTTGTCAGCTGGCGATCAGGTGGAAATCGTGACGCTGGTTGGGGGAGGATAAAAGTCGTTTATGTCGTCAATGTCTATGTCCGGTGTTCGATCATTTTCGGTCGGTTCTCAGTGTTTGAAATCTCGATTAATTGTGGGAACGGGCAAGTATTCAACGTTCGAACTGATGCGGAGTTGTCTGGAAATCAGTGCTGCCGATGTGATTACGGTCGCCGTACGGCGTGATCGATTGATCGATGCGGGCGGACGCAACATTCTGGACTTCATCGATCTGGATCGTTACACGATTCTGCCCAACACCGCCGGATGTTTTACGGCAGAGGAGGCGATTCGGACCGCGCGTCTGGGTCGTGAGATCCTCTCCGGTCTCAACAACCCGGGAGCCAACTGGATCAAGTTGGAAGTCCTCGGCGACAAGAAGACATTGCTTCCGGATTCCGTGGGAACACTGGAAGCAACGCGGGCACTGGTCGCCGACGGGTTTGAGGTGCTGTGCTATACGACGGACGACCCGATGACCGCCCGTCGATTGAAGGAGGCGGGTGCGACATCGGTCATGCCGGCCGGAAGTCCGATCGGTAGCGGGCAGGGGATTCTGAATCCGAACAATATTCGGATCTGTCTGGAGTATCTCAAGGAGAACGATCCGGATTATCCGGTGATCGTGGATGCCGGTGTGGGGACCGCGAGTGATGTTGCATTTGCGATGGAGCTGGGCTGTGACGGCGTGTTGCTCAATACGGCGATTGCGTCGGCGACTGACCCTCAGGCGATGGCAGAAGCCATGAAACTCGCCTGCCAATCGGGTTATCTGGCCGCACGTGCCGGCCGGATCGCACGTCGGCTGTATGCCACTGCCAGCAGTCCCGAATCGGGCTTGATCTCCCCCGGACTGCGTTGACGTTAATCACGATCCACGAATCGCAACAACAGCGGCAGCAGAATCAGATTGCCCAGCAACCCGCCGAGCATGGCCACGCTGACCAGAACTCCAAAGTGAATCAGCGGAATGAAATGAGACAGTGTGAGGACCGAGAATCCGGCCACGAGCGCGACGTTGGAAAACACCAGAGCCAAGCCGACCCCCTGATGTGTCTCTTTCAGGGCCTCCGAGAAGGTCAATCCACGTCGACGAGCGTCCTTGTAACCGGCCAGATAATGAATGCTGGAATCGATCGTCAGACCCATGGAGACGCTGGCAATCATCGCGGTCGCAATGTTAATCGGCAGCCCAATCCAGCCCATGATGCCAATCACCAGCACGATCGGAAACAGATTCGGAATTAAGAGAATCAAGCCCAGAACCAGACTGCCATAGGCAATCCACATCAGCACGACGATGACCGCTGCCGCCAGCAAGAAACTGGACAATTGATCGTCCATCAGACTTTCGATGAGGTACGTCAACAACACAAACAATCCGGTGGTTCGTGCGTCGGGAAACTCTTGCCGCGCGATCCGTTCCACATCGGCAATCAATTTCAGTTTTGTTTCGGACGATTGTCGTTCCCGTGCCCGCAGCATAATCCGCATCCACCCGTCACGCGGATTATACAAGCTGGCAATGAAGTCGGGCTGCATTCGATCGAGAGCGCCCAGCCTCCATGAAAGTGGCAAGAATGGAGGAATCACATCCAGTCCATCCGTCACGGCAATGACTTTGGTCAGTTTGCCTGGTGCATCGACCGCTTCCAGCGTCCTCAATTCTTGCGCCAGATGTCGCACTTTCGACAGAAATTCGGCATCAAATTCAGCGGGCGCGGAAAAATTGACTTCCCAATTCCCCGCTCCACCAAGGCGTGTTTCGAACACTTCCAGTGCCTTTACGACAGGACTGTTGGCACGAAAATTTTTGCTGAAGTCGGTTTCCACGCTCAGTCGCCAAAGACCTGCCGCAGAAAAGGCCGTCAGTAAAAACATACCCAGCCAGACGATCGTCGGTCGATGTTCCACCCATTCCGTGACCTGTCCCAGAAATCCCTTCAGGCGGGATTCGGCCGGTGCCTGACTCGGGACATCATTGGCCCCCGCGAGCAGGATTCCGCCCGGCAGGATCATCGCCGCAGCCACCGGAACAAGCAGCGTCGCCAGCGTCATCATTATCCCGAAGTTGAAAATCGGCTGGATGTGGCTGGTGAGCAGGGCCGCGAATCCCGCGGCTGTCGTGGCAATCGTCCAAAACACGGGCACGATCAGTTCTTGGAATGTCTGCCGCAGGGCGGACGTGGAATCCGTTTGGTTCCGGTAGTAGCGATAGCGAACGGTGACGTGCATCACCGTTGCAATTCCGATGATCGTGACCAGCGAGTGCAACATAGAACTGACCATACTCAGTTGCATGCCGCTGGCGACCAACAGTCCTTTGGTCCAAATCAGTGTGACTTGAACGACGATTAAGGGGAGCACCATCCAGCGCAGACTGCGAAACAGTACGAAGATGACGATCATCAAGAGGACGGTCGAGACCGTACCGAGAGTCGCTCCGTCCTCCTCAACGTGACGAAACATTTCGTGGACTTGAATCGGCTCGCCAACCGCCACAGCGGGCGGATTTTGCGACGCCCCAATTTGTCTGACAAGTCGATAGGTTTCGGTACGCGAGACGGACGTCTGATCTTTGGGAGTCAGCCGGCAAAACACCGCCGTGGTTTGGCCATCGCGTCCCACGAGAACACCCTCAAGAAGCCGGCGAATCCCCGCTCGACCGATCGGAGCTTGCATCGCGGCGGCCAAGTGCTGCACGCTGGCAGGCTGAATTCCTGGCAGTTTCTGAAGTCGCTCGGCGAGCGATTCAATCCGAATCCGAGCGGCGTCTGTCAGACGATCGTCGTCACCGAATAACTCGGGATCGGTGTAGGCTAGGACCACAAATTCATCGCCACCAAACAATCGCTTGCTGTCCGCCCAAGCCGCCAAGCGAGAATTACCCGCAGCGTACATGGACTCGATGGACTGATCGAATGTCAGTCGCGAGGCCGGACCCCAAGCCATGGCCGTGAGCAGGAAAGCTATGACCAGCCACAGACCGCGCCACGTCAGCAGTTGGTTTGTCAGGCGATCAACCCAGAGTGACGGGGGTACGGCCATGAGGTCCTTAGGGATTCGATGATTTCGATAACTCATCCACAATGATAGACTTCGTCGCCTATCAGAGTAGCTGCCGGCATGTCCGTTCGCTACTAACCCACGACACGAACAGTCTTCTTCAAAGGTGGCTTCTTGAGCCAAGACTCAAACCGACGAATCGAACGTTGGGGACTGGTCCTGTGCCTGTTCGTGGCCTTGGGCCTGCGCGGTCTGGTGATCGGTCTTCACAGCACGGATTTGATGCATGATCGGGATGCCTATTTGGGAATCGCCGAGGGAATCGCTGAAGGACGCGGATATTGCATTCCTGGCACGACAAGACCAACCGCTTATCGACCTCCGCTATACCCGATTCTGCTCGGTTGTCTGACAAAGTGCATGCCGACGGCCGTCGCTGTTGCGGGTGTGAATCTGTGTTTCGGATTGCTCACCGTATGGGCCACATTTCAGATGGGTCGGCAGCTAGCGTTGGGGAGCAGCGCCAGCCTGGCGGCTGCGGCATTGGTCGCAATCGACCCGCTCCTGTTGCAGTACAGCTCGCAGCCAATGACCGAAACGATTTGCACCGGCCTCGTCGCGTTACTGCTCTTGCTGTTGCTTTGCGACGCATCCCAGCACCATGGCCGAGACTGGTGGTTGGGAATTCTGTTTGGTTTGCTTGTCCTGTGCCGTCCGACGTTCTGGCCTGTGGCCGGGCTCATCAGCCTGCCTTGGCTCACGTCCCGTGTTCGCCATTTCTGTCTCGAAAAACCGTGCGGCTGGCTGGCGATCTGTCGCTCGCTGATCGACGACGTTCCTTGGCGAATTTTTCTGGGAACTCTCGTTGTTGTGACTCCGTGGATCCTTCGCAATCAATGCGTCTTAAACAGCCCTCTGCTGACGACAACACATGGCGGTTATACACTGCTGTTAGCGAACAATCCGGTGTTTTACCGGGAGGTCGTGGATCAACCGTGGGGAACGACGTGGTCTGGACCCAGTCTCGGAAAATGGCAGGCGGAATTAAATGAACGCCTGCAACGGGATCTCGGATTATTGGATACGGAGGTCGCACGTGACCGACGTCAAGGTGCGATGGCACTGGATTTCATTCGGCAGGAGCCGTACGGTTTTATTCGGGCGAGCGGGTTTCGATTTCGCAGTCTGTGGAGCGCCGTCCCACTGGGTGACGGGAGGAAAGGAAGTTCCGAGGGAACGATAATCGCCGTGCGTTGGTTCTACCGCCTGACTCTTTCCCTGTTTGCCGTGGGATTGATCATGACTGTCGGCAGGGCTTTTCGGACTCCTTGGTGGAGCCTTTACGCGTTCGTGATCACGGTTCAAGCCGTACATCTGTTCTATTGGACCAATACACGGATGCGTGCGCCGCTGACGCCGCTGATCGCCCTCTTTTCTGTATCAACGGTCCTACCAGGCCGGGAATCAAGCCCGAAAAACCGCTGATACGCAAACACGGCGACAGTTGGCCGGCAGGGTCTTCCTAATGAGTCCCGTCGTCGGATTGCGACCCTCTTACCCAAAAGATGCTCTCTGATCGGCAGCCACTGCCGGAAACGATTCGAGATCTTTCTGGAAATCGGCGGACAATACCTGTTCGGTACTGTTCGTGAGTGACGATCTCTGTGGCAGTCTTGAACCCTCTGTTGCACTCCTGAACTCACTCCTCGGTTGTTCGAATCTCGTTGAATCGATTCCGACAGCCCCTTTTTATATTGAGCCTTCCGAATGACGAAATACCAAGTTCAGCAGACAATCGGTTTGTCCTTGCTTGTTACCTTTTTTTGTTCCGGCTGTTGCGTCACATCATTGAAGGTCCGGCAGTCTCCGGCTTCGTTTCCCACAGAGATCCAACCCTCGACCGAGCTGATACAGATTCCCGAGAGTGGGCGTTCAATGGACGATTCGCTGATTTCACCTCCGCCAATTCCTCCATCAATTCCTCCGTCGCCGGTACCCGATTTTGAATCCGAATCAAAATCCGAATCCCGTGATCGCGGATTCAAAGCCGCGTCGCTGCTTCAAACAGCCGGATCAAAAATGAAACAATCGATCAGCTGGATCAAGTGACTCCAAATTCGAACGCGTTTTGCGGCGTCCCCTCGAGTCGAGTTTCCTTCGGGGAACTCGACTCGAGGCATTCTCAGAACAACGCAGAGCATGCGCTTGGCAGCGATCCTGTCTGACGGTGACGATCGTTCTTGACTCAATGCGGCCCGTCAGATCCTTCACCAGAACTTGCCGCGAAATCCTGTGTCGGAATTTCGGGGGTGTCGGATGATTTCGCGAGGTCACGAGGGCGGACAGCTACTGAAACCACGTTGTCCACGTCAGTCGTCGTGTTCCGTGTCGATTAGACGGCCGGTGTGTGATTCAACACCATGACTATGGTCCGCTCAATATGACTATGGTCCGCTCAATTTTGCCGGATGACTTCGGGGCAACGGCAAGCCGCTCGAATGCGGTGAGCCGTGGATCGGTCACGTCTGATCGACCGTCTTTCGTCCAACGAACCGATAATACGGCGCTCGCACGCAGGGGATATAAGGCAATGTGCCACGATGCTGCGTGAGTGATACGGTTTCTAAGTGACTTTGCAGATACGGAATATGATCATCGTTCAGAAACACGTTGTCGTTGGCAAACCAAGCCGGCCAAACGGTACGGGTCGACCAGCCGTGTTTGACGAGCGCATCCGCAGGCCATTTTCGAGCCACAAAGAAATCAACGACACCGATCAAGCCTCCTGGTTTGAGCATCCGCAGTGCCTGGTCAATGGCAAGGAACCAATCGGGGATCATGGTCAATGAGTAGGAGAACGTGACAATATCAGCCACGCCTTCTGGCGGCAAAAACCGGGTTGCATCGGCATGCACGGCGGAGACGTTGGACCACTGGCGTGCGGCGATCCTTTGTTCGGCCACCTGCAACAAGGACGGACTGAGATCAACAAGGTACGCCCGTGAAAATTCGGCTAGCCTGCCCCCCCAATGTTCCGCGTTCTCTCCAGTCCCCGCTCCCAGATCAACCCAAATCCCGCCCGGTACGGTCGGCAATGCGGCGAACAATTCCGGACGTCCGTGCAATAACCGTTTGCGAAAGGCATCGTATCCGACGGCTTGTCCCGCATAGAAGTTTTCCAACCGTTCTTCGTGCGTCTTTCCCCGGCCGCCTGTGACAACCAGATGCCAGAGGATTTTGAGGTCATTCAGCACGCTTCCTTTCGGTGCAGCGGGGTGTGGCGTGGAATCGATAGGGGGCACGAAAGGGGGTTCCTCTGACAACATGTGATTCAGTGGCTGGGGTTGGATTTCTCGTGGAACGTTTTCGGAATAACAGACCTTGACTGGATTCCGGTGTCGCCAGCGCTGCGGAAGCGACCTGACTCATGACATTTTTTGATGCTGATCACTCATTTTTTGGAACGGATTATCTCAAGGTTGGCCAACAATGCCAAGCAAACTCATCATTCCGGCAGTCTATCAGTCGAACTGTAGCCGCAGCGCGAGATCCTTAACCGCGGTCATTGGAATGTCGTCTGTTTCAATAGAGCGGCTTGAACAGATGAAGACAGCAGATTCTCGATTCTCTTGGCCGGGAGTCGGCTGTCGACCGTGGCTGCCTTTCACCGTCGAAGGGTCGAGGCCGATGATGTCCATGTAATATCGAAATCCCAGAAACTTCTGCAGGAGTCGACGGGCAATTCTGAGCCGGGGTCGTGGAATTTTCGGATCGATGAACAATTCCATCGGGTCATAGCCCGGTTTGCGATGGATGTCGATTGTGCGGGCATAATCCGGAGCAAGTGCGTCATCTTCCCAAAAATAATAGGTGAACCAGGAATCCGCAGCGGCGACAACAACCAGTTCGCCCGACCGCTCATGGTCGAGTCCAAAGAGGCGTTGTTCCTCTCGATCCAGAATCAGATCGACGCCGTCCACGGTCTTCAGGAGCCGCTTGACCGATCGAACGTCTTCCGGCCGTGGAATGTAAACGTGCGCCACTTGGTGATCGGCGACGGCAAAGGCACGTGACGCACCACAGTCGAGTGTTTCCCAGCCAAGCGGTTCACGACGAACCTTCACATACCCCTGCCGTCTCAAGATCCGATTGATCGGGACCGCACGCGAAACGGGCGTAATTGCGTACTCGGAAACGACGATGATTTGTGCTCCGATCATCCGTGCGGCGGTGATGCACTTTCCGGCCTCCGTATCCACCCGTCGGATCTCTTCAGAAATCTGTGGATCGTCGGGTCCCAGACGCTGCAGGCTGTAATCCAAATGCGGCAGATAGACCAACGTCAGGCTGGGCATGTTCTGTCTGATCACCTCGGCGGATGCATCCGCGATCCAGCGTGAGCTGCGGATGTCGGCCCCCGGCCCCCAAAATCGATGCAGGGGAAAGACGCCCAGTTTGGCCTGTAACTCATCCCGCAATTCACTCGGATAGCTATAGGTATCGAACACCTTCCGCCCGTCGGCCGGATAACTGGGCCGAGGCGTCATGGACCAGTCCACAGCGGCGTACATGTTGTACCACCAAAACATTTTCGCCGTTGTGTAGGACTGTTCCCGCCGCTTTCCTTCATCGTAAATTCGATCGCCATGGATCAGGTGATTCGATTGCCTCCAGAACAAGACTTCGGCGAGATCGCGGAAATACCACCCGTTACCAACAATTCCATGTTCCTTCGGCAAGCGACCGGTGAGGATTGTCGCCTGTGCGGAACAGGTGACCGCGGGCAAGATCGTCCCCAGAGGTCGCGAGAATCCTTCGTCAGCAAGCCTCTTTAAATGAGGGGTATTCGCTCCGAGCATCTCGTGCGTTAAACCAACAACATTGATCAGAACCAGACGGTGTGACATGGGATCGGGTGGTCATGCGGTACGGATGCGGGAGGGACGCGGGAGGGACACCGAAACAATCGATTCACGTCATCGATCTAACCAAATCAGGACTCCCGCGGCGACCGCGGCAATATCAACGATCGCCGAAATGGTGGCGAAATTCAGATGCAGAATATGCGTGGCACCATAGCCTATCAGAAAAACGGACAGGGCCAGAGTACTTTTTTTAGAGGGGATCTTCATCAGAGAGGGCCTTTCCAGAGGAATCGGTCGTGCCGAACTGCTCCTGACAGCCAAGCGATTGTTCGAGAATTGACAGAGGGCGGTTGATACCAGTCGCTCAAGTCCTGCGTCAACACCGTCCACCCCACGGACAGGAGAACCGGCGGTTTCACATCCGGCGACAAGGCTCACGCTGTTCGGACGCGCACGTCACGGTGTTGCCTCGACTCCGCAACGCGTCACAGGTTCGACGCTGGAGCAGGGACGATACCGAGAGTTGATCGGCCCGACTTTGCGGCGGGATTTCGACGCTCTCCGCTGACGCCGAAATTGTTCTCTGGACAGGAAACTCAACCTTGATAGGCTTCCCCCACCGATTTTTTCACCGCGTTTGTGCATTCCGGCACGCGCAGACCGACCGCTGACTGAAACACAGGGAACACGAATGAATCACGTCCAATCACGCCGTCAATGGATTCTCGACGCGGTTGGCGGCGCCGGCGTTTTTTGGATTGTGGCGGCCGAGCCTGATCGCAGCCAGGCGCAGACCGGATCAAAGCCGATCTCGGTTCGAATTGTGGACAAGGCTGGCTACGACAAGATCCTCACCGCCAACATGGGAAAGGTGATCGTTGTCGATTGCTGGGCAACGTGGTGCGTTCCTTGTCGCAAGGCGTTTCCAAAAACCGTGGAATTGGGCAAGAGGTATGCAGATCAGGGAGTGATTGTCGTTTCCCTGTGCTTCGATGACCCGATCCGTGGAGAGGTGCCGGAAACGGTGAAAAAGTTTCTTGTGTTGCAGGACGCGCAGTTTGAAAACCTGCTGAGTTCCTTAGAGATTTCCGCTGAGGGCGCCACGGCGTTTGCGATCGAAGAGGGTGCCTTGCCACACTTCAAGGTTTACGGAAAAAACGGCAAAATTTTCAAGACGTTTAACAGCGGTGAAGACCTAGAATTCAATCACGAAGACATCGAAAACGCAGTCAAGGCGGCACTGGCAGCGAAGTAGATCCCGACCATTCCAAGGCCCTGCCAATCTCGAAACGGCTCGGGGGGGGAAGGTGAGCCACCTGCGCAGCAAAGTCTTCCGTGCGGGCAACGCGGCCTCTGAAGCACACGCAACAGGCGGCGGACTTGGCCGACCTGTTTCAGCAAGTGGTTAGGCCAAAATCTGCTGAATCACCTCACCAGCCACATCTGTCAAACGAAAGCGACGACCCTGAAACTTGAATGTCAGTTGCGTATGGTCTAGGCCCATACAATGCAGGATTGTTGCGTTTAAGTCATGGACGTGCACCGGATCGCGGACAATATTGTAACTGAAGTCATCGGTCTCTCCATAGGTCATGCCACGCCGAATTCCCCCGCCGGCGATCCATGCCGTGAAACACCGTGGATGATGATCACGCCCATAATTTTCGGACGAGAGTTCGCCCTGACAATAGATGGTCCGGCCAAATTCTCCGGCCCAGACCACCAGCGTGTCGTCCAAGAGTCCGACATTTTTGAGATCTTGGAGGAGTGCCGCCGTCGCCTGATCGGTACTGCGTGCCAAAAGCCGCAAATCACGGGGGAGGTCTTGGTGATGATCCCACCCACGGTGATAGAGTTGAACAAAGCGTACGCCGCGTTCCACCAACCGACGTGCCATCAGGCAGTTGTACGTGTAGGACCCTTGGTTCTGAACTTCGGAACCATACAACCTTAAGACATGTGCCGATTCATCCGCAATGTTGATCAAATCCGGAACGGAGGTCTGCATCCGGAATGCCAATTCGTATTGTGTAATCCGCGTCGCAATTTCCGGATCATCAATTTCGGCGAGTTTCATGCGGTTGAGCTCCGTGACTGTCTTAACCATTTCTCTTCGGACTTGTCTGGAAATCCCCGCTGGATTTGTCAGATACAACACCGGCTCACCGACACCTCGAAATCGCACTCCCTGATAGTGTGTTGGCAGGAATCCGCTACCCCATAAGCGCGCATATAAGGGTTGTCCTCCCTTCGACCCATGCGATGTCATCACAACAAAAGCGGGAAGATTTTGATTTTCTGACCCCAATCCATAGGAAAGCCATGCTCCAAGACTGGGGCGTCCCGGACGTTCGCTTCCCGTCACGAGAAATGTCGTCGCCGGATCGTGGTTGATCGCTTCGGTATGCATCGACTTAATAAAACAAATCTCGTCGACAACCTGAGAGGTATACGGCAGCAGTTCACTGACGGTTGCCCCCGATTGACCGAAGCGTGAAAAAGAAAACAGGGAGGGGGCAATCGGAATCTTCGGCTGCTTGGAGGTCTGCGTGGTGAGTCGTTGTCCGTTGCGGACGGAGTTGGGAAGTTCCGTACCAAACAGACCGGCCATCAGGGGTTTCTCATCGAACAAATCCATTTGAGAAGGGCCACCCGACTGACACAGGTAAATGACATGCTTCGCCCGGGGCATATGCCGGGGCAGCGGCCGACCAGCAACACTCGCGTGTTGGGCCCGCGACTCCGGCGGCAACAGGCTGGCCAGTGCTGCTGCGCCGAGATTGATTCCCGACTGAGCCAGCCAACCGCGTCGCGTCACTGTCGTGGGATGTTCGAGTCTCTGCATGCGAATGATTCACTCTCGGGTGACGACTTCATCCAAATTCAAAATCACGTTGGCCAAGACTGTGAATGACGCCAGTTCCACGGGGTCGTAATCCTCCGGCAAACGAATGGCGCCACTCTGCATGAACAGGCTGGCTTGATCCGGAGCGGCCTGAAAGGACGCGTGATACTCGTGCCAGCCGGACATCAGGCTTTGGAGTTCCGGCGTTCGGGGATTGCGGCAGGTCACGGTCTTGAATAGGAACCGGGTGCGTGTTTCAAGATCGAATCCGTCGGCTGACAGTGTGCGAAACGCCAAGAGTCTCGCCGCATCGAGGTAGGTTTCGTCATTCATGATGGCGAGCGCCTGAAGGGGAGTATTGGTCGAGGCACGTCGGACGACGCAGACCTCGCGATCGGGTGCATCAAACAGAGACATTCCGGGTGGTGGAATTGTTCGCCGCAAAAACCCGTAAAGACTTCGTCGATAGCGACCCGGCCCCTGGTCTGCTTGATAGCCATCTCGGTAGGCAGAACTCGACCCACTGGCCAAATCCTGCCACAATCCCTCAGGCTGAAAAGGCTTGACCGACGGCCCCCCCAGTGTCGTGACCAACAGACCACTCACCGCGAGTGTCTGATCGCGTAACGTTTCTGCGGACAGCCGTTCCCGTCGGCAACGGGCCAAGAAGCGATTGGTAGGATCCTGTTCCAACATCTCTGGAGAGGACTTGGAAGACTGCCGATAAGTCGCACTACAGGCAATCCTGCGTTGGATGGCCTTCGTGTTCCAGCCGAGACGGACATACTCCATCGACAGCCAATCCAGAAGTTCCGGATGTGTCGGCAACTCGCCTTGCGAACCGAAATCCTCTGGGGTCTCGACGAGCCACTGTCGGAATTGGATGTGCCACAGACGATTGATCGCCACTCGAGCGACCAGCGGATTTTCTGGATCGGTGAGCCACTCTGCCAAGCCCAATCGATTGGGCGTCAGGGCGGGTTTCGGGGGTCTCAGAGAGGCCGGAAGACCTGCGGTCACGACCGCTCCCTGCATGTCATATTGACCTCGCAGTAACACAAACGATTCGCGCCAAGTCCCGTCTTGGAGGCACATCGTTTCCGGAACACCTTTCCACAATTCTTCCCGAGCCTTTTGGAGAACCTCCGATTCCGGAATGCTCTTCGGAAGTGCGTCCCTCTGTCGATCCAGAGCGTTGAGTTGCTGCTGCAGGCTGCGGGAGGGAACCTTGATCGTCGGGGGTGCCGAGCGACGATAGACACCTGGCTCAGCGGTTTCGTTGAAGTAGGCGAAGAGGCGATAGAAATCGACCTGCGTGAACTCGTCGTACTTGTGGTCGTGACATCGAGCACACTCCATCGTCAGTCCGAGCCACACGGTGCAGAGGGTGATCACACGGTCGGCGATATATTCCACTCGAAACTCTTCGTCAATCGAGCCGCCTTCTCCGTTTGTGCGGTTGTTGCGGTGGAATCCGGTGGCAAGAATTTGTTCCGGGCGAGGATTGGGGACCAAGTCGCCAGCGATCTGGTCTCGCGTGAATTCATCAAACGGCTGATTGTCGTTGAAGGCATCAATCACCCATTCGCGCCAACGCCACATCGTTCGGGGTTCGTCATCCTGATAGCCATCCGTATCGGAATATCGCGCGCCGTCGAGCCAACAGACAGCCATTCGCTCTCCATAGTGTGGCGACGCCAGTAACCGATCGACCTGACGTTCATAAGCATCCGGCGACACGTCGGCTAAAAACTCATCGACTTCCTCAGAACGAGGCGGGATCCCGACAAGATCTAGTGCCACTCGTCGAAAAAGGGTGATGCCGTCGGCCTCCGATGACGGACTCAACTGTTCTTGTTTCATTCTCTCCAGCAGGAATCCGTCAATCGCATTGCGTGGCCAATCGAGCCCAGATGCGCCGCGCATCTCCGGGCGAGACGGCGCGACGAAAGACCAATGTGGTTCCCACAGGGCTCCCTGATCAATCCACTGTCGCACAATTTCAATCTGTCTGCCGGTCAATGTCAGATGACTGACGGGCGGTGGCATACGGTCCTGCGGATTGTCGGTGGTGATGCGCCGATAGAGTTCACTTGCCTTGGCGTTTCCAGGAACGACGACAGAGACCGCACTTCCCAACAGACCCTCCTGCGTATCTACGCGTAGATCGGCTTGCCGCTTGGCCGGGTCCGGTCCATGGCAGGTGAAGCAGGCCTCGGACAAGATCGGACGGACATCACGAGCGAATCGAATGAGGCGTTCGACGCCCACTGCGGGTTCTCCTGCAGGAACAGCGGTCGCACCAGCGGTCCCCAGCAACGCCACGGCGAAGAACACCACAGAAACCTTCGTCAGAAGTCCCGTCGGCAAAACTGGAAATTTTCGAAACTGCTGTTTTTTTGACAAGACGATGATTCTCAAAAAAACTCCTTTCCAAAACAGTCATCGAAATCAGGCTAAAATTTCCTGCACCACCTGTCCATGAACATCGGTCAATCGAAAATCTCGCCCGGCATATCGATAGGTCAGTCGCTCGTGATCGAATCCCAACAGATGCAGCATGGTCGCGTGCAGATCATGCACGCTGGTCGGTTTTTCGACCGATTTGAAGCCGAATTCATCGGTCGCGCCGTGGACCGTCCCTCCCCGAATCCCTCCGCCAGCCAGCCAGACACTAAACCCCCAATGATTATGGTCACGTCCCAACATCGACTTGCCACCTTCACCCAGTTCGACTGTGGGCGTGCGACCGAACTCACCGCCCCAGATAATCAGCGTGTCCTCAAACATTCCACGCCGTTTGAGATCCGTCATCAATGCCGCGATCGGTTGATCAATCTGTCCGGCAAGAAACAGATGCCGTTCTTCAATATTTTTATGGTTGTCCCACGGCTGTGAGTTTCCATGCCACAGTTGGACATAGCGGACGCCTCGTTCGAGAAGTCGCCGGGCAATCAATGTTTGCCGGGCATGCACCCCCGATCCGTAGAGATCTTGAATGTGCTTCGGCTCATCCGCGATGTCGAACGCTTCAGCGGCATCCGATTGCATGCGGAACGCCAATTCAAACGACTGGATGCGGGTTTCTAACCGTTGGTCAAGACGCGTTTGACGCGACTCTGTGTGGAACGCCTGAAGCAGATCCAGTTGCCGTCGTTGCATGGCAGGGGACGCGTGTGGGCTGCGAATATTTTCGATCAGCTTATCGATCTGCCAATTTTGAGGGTCAACGTATGTGCCTTGATAGATCCCGGGGAGGAATCCCGACTGCCAATTTTCCGAATCCTTAATGGGCAAGCCGTTCGGACACATCGCCACAAAACCAGGAAGATCCTGATTCTCGGATCCCAGTCCGTACAGAACCCAGGCTCCGACGCTCGGCCTTGGCTGCACCGAATCGCCACAATTCATCAACATCAAGGAGGGTTCGTGATTGGGAACCTGAGCATACATCGAGCGGATGACGGCGATGTCATCGGCGTGCGCGGCAGTCTTGTCGAAGAGTTCGCTGATCTCCAGACCGCTTTGACCATACTTTCGAAACTTGAACGGGGAGGGGAACGCCGCTCCGGTCTTACGTTCCGTAGTCAAATGCACGGGAATCGGCTGTCCGGCATATTTTTGCAGTGCGGGCTTCGGGTCGAAGGTATCGATATGCGACGGGCCTCCGTTCAGAAAGAAATGAATGACACGCTTCACCCGGGCTGGAAAATGTGGCGGCCTCAGGCCGACACCACCACCCGCCAAGGCTGTCGCGTCCACGGCCTGACCGCGTTTCTCGTCGGCACATAATCCGGCCAGTGCCAACGCACCCAATCCCATCCCCGAGCGTTCCAAAAGCGATCGACGCGTTAGCAATGGTGAGGCAACCGTGAATCCAGACATTCTTTTTTCTCCCGTATCCTCGAACGCGTCAGAGGCTAGTCCACGAACATCAGCTCATTGGAAATCAGCAGCACCTGAGCAAGTTGCTCCCATCGATTTAACAACTGAAGAACCGGCGTCGTAAAATCGCGCTCCGCATCCCATCGTCGCCGTGGCAGAGTTGTCGATTCGGGGGGATCCGGTCGGAACACAATCACTGGAGTCCACTGATATTTATCCTGCTCCAGATCCCCGTTGCTGTCCACAACAAAGTCCACGGTTTCCCCTTTCTGAAGCGTGATGGAATCGACGTTCAGTTCCTCCCGTCTGTCGTGAATCACAACCGAAGCCAGAACTTCGCTCTGCTTGGCAATGATTTGGCAACGCACGCCATTTCCTTCCTTCTTTTCATGAGTGATCGCCGAAGTCAGAGAGAATCGCCCTTCAAGCGGCGCGGTCCAGCGACGGACGGAGCACTGTTGCAAATCATTTCCAGGATGTCCTCCCAAGGCCGTGAGTTGAATCGAGCCCCGTTCGGAATCAGGCCCGGTTGTGCCGACCTGCCACGCTGAACCGGAAAAATAGGTGAGCGTTTGAAAGTTCTGCAGGCGTTTGGATGCCTCATCAAATTCCCCGTAGCCGTATTGCCACGCCAAGGTTTCTGGTGGCGGAGCGGCCGGAGCATCCACCACATCCCGATTCAGGAAGGCCAATGCACTGTCCATCTGGCGTGCCGAAGGTTCGCGTTGGATGGCCAGTCGGCACAGATGCCGAAAATTATCCGCCGGCGAATGGCGTTGATCACAGCCGGCCGCATCGACCAAGGCACGGGCCTGTTGAGCAACGAAGGGGTGGTTTAATGCAAACAACGCCTGCTGCGGAACGGTCGTCTCGCTCCGCAACGGAATATGCAAATCAGGGTTCGCAAAATCGAAGACACGAAGAGTTGTGGGAAGGAACTGGCGATCAATCAATCCGTATAAGGTACGGCGTCGATGTGCCATTCCATTCTCTGAAAACAGGTCGGACGCTCGTCCACCCATCTGCGTGTCGAGTCGGCCGCTGACGGACAACAGGCCGTCGCGAAATTCTTCAAACGTCAGTCGTCTCGAAGTCATCCGCCACAGCAGACGATTTTCAGGATCTTTTTGCGTCGCACGCTCTCGAGCGGCAAACTCCGACGGCCCGTCGGAGGATTGTTGATAGGTATTGGAAAGCAGAATCAAACGATGCAGATTTTTCGTACTCCAACCGTCAGCCACAAAACGGCTGGCCAACCAGTCGAGAAGTTGCGGATGGCTGGGCTGTTCGGCTCGGACCCCAAAATCACTCGCCGTACGGACCAGTCCGGATCCGAAGTGGTGCTGCCAAACCCGATTGACCCAGACACGCGTTGTCAGGGGGTTGTTCGGATCAATAATCGCTTGGGCCAGTTCGAGTCGGCCACTCCCCTTTTGGAAGGGCGGAGGTTTCTCGCCCGCCACGACCGAAACAAAGTGTCGCGACACTTCGGGGCCTCGGTTGGCTGGGTTTCCTCGGCGGAACACGCGTGAGGGGCGGAGCCACTGTCGATCCACCAGCGACACCGCATAGGGCGATGCCTTGGCGGACTGAATCAGCCAGCGATCGACTTCACCTTGTAATTTGGAGAGTTCAACGACCGAACTGCTATCAAAGAACCATTCCGTCGAGACTAAGGCTTCCTCAGGAATCAAGCAGGGAGATCCTGTTCCGTACAGCACCTGTCTTAATTCTTCGGCTTCCGGCAAGTCGAGCGCCACAGGTTCAGAACGGCCCGCCTGTTTCGCTGCCATGCAGGCGGCCTGCCATTCGCCATCGACCTCCAGTAGCAGTTTGCCATAGACCTCGGCGACGTCACGCATCGTGGCGGGAAGATTGGCCAAAGCCCGCAAGACCCGCGGATTCAGCGACGGACGATACTCGGCCAACTGTCGGATCAAGTTGGGGGCCTGCGTCACAAATTCGTCGGACTTCAGTGCGGCGAACTGACGCCAAGGCCGAAACACCGGATCGACCCACCGAGCCTCCATGGCCAACCACCCTTCCCATCGACGCACGGTCATGGGGATCACGTCCGTCGTTGCCAAATTTTGACCGAACCCTTCCTCGGGATATTTGGAAAGTTCCGTCTGGGCCACAAGATAGTCCGTGACGCGTTGCCGGAACCGGTCTTGAGCTTCCATCCGTTTGGCGAAAGTCGTGTCACGCAGTTGTTCCTGTCGCTGGACGAGTTCCTTCTCAAACGCCGCCGAGACATCATTGAGGAAGGTCGGTTCTGCAATCCGGTCCATCTGTTCCGTTGAATTTAGGAAGACTCCGTAAAGCGCGTAATAGTCGGTTGTCGGAATGGGATCATACTTATGATCGTGACAGCGGGCACAGGCGACGGTCAATCCCATCGTCCCACGGGTCAGCACATCAATACGGTCGTCAATGATGTCATGGGTGACGCCTAAAAACCGCCTACCAAGAGTCAGGAACCCCATCGCTGCCCAAGCTTTTCGGTCGTCGGGAGCCGCCTGATCAGCGGCGATTTGCAGCAACAGGAACTGGTCATAGGGCAGATCGTCGTTGAAGGCTCCGACCACCCAATCTCGATAGGCCGGTGCGTGGACCCAAAATCGCTCCTCACGCGCGTAGACATATCCTTTGGTATCCGAATAACGGGCGACATCCAGCCAATGCCGCGTCCACTGCTCGCCGTACTGCGGCGATTCCAAGAGCCGATCAATTAACCGTGGGTAGGCATCGGGAGCCGAGTCACTGAGGAATGCTTCGACCTGTTCCGGAGTCGGTGGTAAGCCCGTCAAATCGAACGTCACACGGCGGATGAGGGTTCTCTTATCCGCCGGCGGGGAGGGTTCTAGACCGGCGGCTTCCAATGTGGCGGAAACGAACCGATCGATCGGCGTTCGTTCCCAGCCAGCCTCTCGGACGACGGGCAAATCCGGATGACCAATCGATTGAAAGGCCCAATGACTCTGCTGAGTCGCCGCCTGCGTTTCGGCGGGCAATCCGGTCGATGCCGGCCAGAGGGCCCCGAGTTCAACCCAGTGCGTCAGCACATCAATTTGTGTGTCACGGAGCTTTCCCGACGGAGGCATTTGTAAGTCACCCGTATGACTGACCGCCGCGATCAGCAAGCTTTCTGTCGGTTTTCCGGGCACAATTGACGCGCCATTTTCGCCCCCCTTGAGCATCGCCTGACGCGAATCCAACCGCAGCCCGGCTTCCTGTTTTTTCGATCCGTGGCATCGATGGCATTGCTCGACAAGCAGCGGGCGGATCTCCGTCTCAAAAAAATGCGCAGCGTCATCGTTTGCGGTCAGGCCCTTCGTCCAAAAACCGGCGAAGCACGACACGACAGCGATCCCGCATCGAATGCGAAGAAAACCATGCCGGAGGTCGGTCAACCGGCTTCCAAAAGCGGACAAGAGCGGGCCTATCATTCAGAAACGTCTCCACGCAGTGTCGATCAAGCGTTGAAGAAACTCACCTGTCGCAGCACCAACAGAATTCTAGCAGCCACGCAATAGTCGTCGAGCAGGTTATCGGCTTGTTTGTCCAAGACCAGACATGATAACTGATTGCCCACGTTCTACTTCATGACTCGACATCAAACCAGAGATCGTCACGTTAAAACGCAGGGGGATTTTTCCGATTATTCCGAGGCCCGATCCGCTTGGCGATTGAGTCTGCTCGATGGTGGCCTCGAGTTTGGGGTTGCTGGAAAATACCGAACTCGACGACAATTCCTTTGCCTTGCTGAAATTGCTTGGATCGATTTTCAAGGCCGTCTGTTGGGGGAGGGCTGACCTCCGTCGGCCCCTTGGATATTGGCGAAACAACCTGTGCCTTATGTGGTCCCTCGTGTTTGAAATTACCATCAGGAATGTTCGGTGAACGAATCCCTCTCAGTCAAGGATTGCAATTCGGTGACCCTGCATTCTTGGGATCAGAGGACGGCTCCCGAGATGTTTTGGTTGTCTGTCGTGTCGCTCCTTTGTTTTGCCGGGCTGCTCCATCTTCATGGCAAGCCGGAGTATCAGCCGATCTGGGTCGCGTGTGGATTGGGTTTGGCGGGGATCTATCCGGCCTGCTGGCTGGACGCGATTTACGGTGGGCGGCACGGAACAGCACAGGGGCGAATGCGTTGGTTGTCTATTATTCTGCCCCCTGTGCGTCTCGCGGCGGGCGATCACGCCACCGGTCAGAGCGTTTGGTTACCGGGCCTCGGATGGCACCTGAAAGGGCCCGTGCTCGAACAAAAATTGGATCGCCGGGCGAGTTTACCGATGGTTCTGATGGCCTTGATGGTCCTTCCTCTGATGGCTTTGGATAAATTTTACGAGGCTCATTTAGCAGCGGATCCTTGGCTCTCGGGATTGCTCAACGGAGCACACGGGATGATCTGGTTTGCGTTTGCCGGGGAGTTCATTCTTCGCGTTTCGATCACGACCAAGAAATGGTCCTACGTCAAAGAGCACTGGATCGACGTCGCCATTGTGCTCTTGCCTCTGATCCCGTTTCTTCAGGCCTTGCGTATTGGGCGTCTCGCTCGTCTGCAAACACTGACGAGCAGTGCGGGAAAGTTGTATCGCTTGCGGGGTGTCTCTCTGCGCGCCTGGCGGGCGTTGCTGTTAATCGACGCGGTCAAGCGCATTCTTTATGGTCCGGCGGCATTGCGACTCGCTCGGTTGCGTGCTGTCGTGAACCAGAAGGAGCTGGAGCTGTTGAACCTTCGCACGGAGGTCGCACGCTTGGCGGAGGCGTTCCCTGTTCAGACAGACTTTCTCAATACCGATCTCGGCCCGCGGCGTGAAGACGATCGATCGGCCAGCAAGGCAGCCTAAATGAACATGCGTCCAAAACAATCGTGCCGAATCGCCCAACGGTTTGATCAGCGGTCAGGAACATCCCCTTTCGATTACACCAGAGTCCGCCGCGGGGACACGATCCGGCCCTCGGTCAGCGATGGGCATGATTGTCATGGAACCGATCAGAACCACATCCGCCGCCGACAGCGGAGAGACCCCAGAATCGTGGCTCACGATGCCCCTGCTGATGGCCCATGAAACACTCTTGAGGCGATTCGAGCGGCAGCGACTGGACCTTGAGTGTGACGGAACGGGGAAGGATGTGCGCTTCATGAGTACTGACGGCTGGCAACGATTGGAACATCGGCTTTCACCGACGGACGATGCCATCGACGTCGTGCGGTTGGATCTGGTCGCCGATTGCGATCGAATCACCTCTCTTCGTGCGCTCCTCTCCACAGATGAAATCGCCCGGGCGGATCGTTACGTGTTCGCTGAGTCTCGGCGACGTTTCATTGTCTGTCGTGGTGTGTTGCGACAGTTACTGGGTGGCTGTCTCGAACGCAAACCGGCCTCGCTGGAATTCCACTACGGTCCCTACGGAAAGCCGATGCTCGGTTCGGCCGATAAGGAGTCGATTGGTCTGCCATCGTTGGAATTCAGTGTTTCTCACTCTGTCAACTGGGCTTTGATCGCAGTCACGCGGCGACGGCGAGTCGGTGTGGATATTGAGTGTCGCGACAACAAAACGCCGATTCACGAATTAGCTAGGCGTTTTTTTTCCGCTGGTGAAGCGGCGGAATTGGCTAGCCTTGCCGAGCCTGATCAGCGAGCCGGTTTCTTTCGTGGTTGGACGAGCAAGGAAGCCTATCTCAAGGCGACCGGTTTGGGTTTGTCCTATTCCTTGAACCGTTTTTCCGTGGCCATGAACCCGCGTCTGCCGGCGCAGTTGTTGGAAGTAGCCGATCTCCCGGACCCTTCCGATTTTTGGAGAATGATCGCCCTTGAACCGGCCGACCACTTTTCAGCAGCCCTTCTGGTGGAAGCAGCAAGGCATGAGACGGTGTGTGTCCGGCAGTGGTCGGTGGAAGGACAGGACATCCCAAGTCCCTCAAAACATCACACACCGGATCCCGACTGACAACAGCGTCGCCGTTCCATTGTGGCGGTCGGCTACCGCGATGTCGGCAGCAATTGGCTGCGGGTGTATCCCCGGCCGAGGTCATTCAGATCACGTTGAAACACAACTCGAGGTGGAACCTTCGTGGCGTCTACAACGGCTTCGATGCGGATGACGGGGCCACCCACGTCGAAGAATCCGAAAACCTGAGCGTGATAGACATCGCCTCGTGCCGTGAGATACGGATCGAGCTCTCGCATCTTCCAAATGTCCACCAATTGCTCCATGAACAGCCAGCCGGTGACGTTGTGCTGTTGGATCGTATCCGGGTCCGGTTGGCCGTTGGCATCGATTTTTTGAGCGGTCACAATGCTGTTGACAAGTTTCTCACTCATTCCGGGCACACCGAGAAGGATCTCACGCCGGGCCTGATTGAGATTGATCCGCCCTTCGATGATTTCGTCACTGCTGACGGAGAGTACATCCATCAGGCGAGGCAGCAAAGCCGGCAGTGACGAGGGCTCTGCAGGCCACGGACTGACCAGAGTCCGCCTTCCCCCGTCGATCAGCACATCCGCACGCGAGCCGATCAGGTCCCAGAGACTTTTGACCTTCATCTGACCTCCTGTGGAAATGTCGATTCCACCGCGAGTGACGGTCCCAGCCTGTTTAAAGACTCCTGTCACAATCGCAGAGGTCAAATCTTCGACGGCGGCTTGTTCCTGCTGATTTTTTTGAGTCGGGTCCTGTGTCGCAGAGTCCGAATCCTCAGCCGCGTCTGCCGGCGGTTGATCTTTGGGTCCGTTCATTCGATAGGCGATGACAAACTTGGCGGCCTCCGCATTGAACTCACGTTCCACGGCATCGTACAACTCGGTCAGCAGGCCGTTGTTGACGTCAATCTTTTCCTGACCGTCGGTCCGCCGGTTGGCTTCGCGACTGTACGCTGTTAAGTAGGCGACCCAGCCGTGATTCAAAACACCGTCCGCATTGTCCCACGGCGGGCTCTTATCAGCATCGTCTTCATGGGGATCAAGCAACCCGTTTCGATTGGCGTCCTCCCCATACAGAAGTGCCGGCGTCACTCCGCGGATCAGCAACAATTCATCGAGTGATTCCAGTGGCCCATTCCTGGCCTTGTAAGGCTGAGGCAATGCCTCATAAACATCCGACTCCGCCCCCTCAGGCCGCTTGGTATCGTCCGTATCAATCCAGTCGAGCAGCGCATCCGCAATACTGGCGGTCATGCCCGGCAGATTCATCAGCCAAGCCTGCACCTGATCCTCATCCAGCTGTAAGCGATCCAGCAAATTGAGATTCAGTTTAGCTGACTCGTCTGCCAATCCATAGCGGATCGCATTGCCGCGAACATCCTGCTCGACAGGAGCAATGATCGTGAAGCGCGCGTTACCGCCCAGCCGGGGTGATGCGGCGACGGTTTTTCCAAGAAAGACGTTCGGATTGTGATTTAAATTTTCTGCTGCGGCCGCCACTCGATTGGCGAGAATCACGGAGACATATTCGACTCCTGAATCGGCGGCTTCGCGCGCTTGCACTTCCAAACCATATCCTGCCGTGGCTTCCAACTCCGTCTGCATCGTCTGCGTGAAGTTGTAGGCCGCCAGTGTCAGCATCGCGACGACGACCAGAACGATCAGCAACAGACTGCCCGAGCGTGCAGGTGAAACCACGTGTCGGGAACCGCGGAACGGGCCACGAGCTGCCGAGCCATCGTCTCGACCACACCACGGCTCAGAAAACGAATATCGATCACGTGGGAACGCCACCGCGTTTTGATTTCCCTGTCTGTGTCCACAGACCTCGCCCGGTTTCCTGTTTCTGTTCATGGTTGGAGCTCCGGTGGAAGCGGATCGGCTGTCGGAACAACGATGACCGTACGAAACTGATTTGACGACGAGCTGACCGCCACATTTGTCAAAATTCCCGCCTGAGTTTCCACCGGGCGAAAGGTAATCGAGACTTCGATGGCGCGGGGTAAATAACCAGCGATCACACTGTCCCAAGACAGATGCCACCCGGACCCTGCAAAATAACGAAACGTCAGCGACTGGATCTCGGGAGCGAGACGTTGCGAGCTTGAGGCCTGCGCGGCGAAGCCTCCTTTTTCTTCAACCGCCTGAACGGTCAAGCGATCACCCTCCGTACGAATCAGGCCCCCCTCGACGCCGCTTGTTGTCTCCACGTGATACGTCACCGCCTTCAGGTCGCTGGTTCGAGGCCCCACATTGTTGCCGACGGGATGTGACATAAAATTCCAGTCTCGACGCGCTTGCGAGAGGTGCAATTCCAACTGATTCGCAGTGCCGCGGATTCCGATACTCGTGGCTCCCGGTTCCGTCACGACGCTCGTCGTCGTTTCAGCAGAAGACGTATCCTCAGAATCGTTGGCCTCGTCCTCGACAACTCCCGACGCCACAAACATGACAGAGCGGACGTCCGTGGTCATTATCCGAATCACGGCGCGGGCCACTTGAGACCTCGTGATTTCCTCTCTGCCGCTAGCCGTTATCCGCCATGATTGGCCTATCGCTGCATAGATTGCTCCTAGGAGCAAGATCGCCAAGGTCAGGGAGAGCATGACTTCCACCAGTGAGAAGCCCGCGTCGATGGCCATGCCCCGATGTCGTGACGTGATCCTCAGACAACTGCCAAAAAGCATCGAGGATTGCCGCGAGCCTGGGTCCACACATCGCCCTGTTGCGTGTCGATTGTCCCGGCCAGCAAGACGGCTCAGAATCATCGGTTCGCCTCCGGATTTTGACGGGACGTTCCCAAAGACTCCAGGATTTTTTGAGCTTCCGCCGCTTTGACAAAAAGAGACGGATCACGCATCCACCGCTTCAAGGAGAATGTGACATTCGCCAGACGACTTCCGCCCGTATGAGAAACAAGGACTTCGAGTTGCCATAAATCGGGAAACGGACCCTCGTTCAGACTCACACTGTAGGTCCATTGGGAATCGTCGGAAAAGGGTACTTCTGTTTTTGACTGCCGATCTTCGATCCCCGAAAGAACCTCCGCCAACTTTGCTTCACAACGCACAATGGCTTGTGTCTTCAGTCGCGACTGGATAGCCGCTCGACTGCCATTCCAAGTCAGTTGTGACAAGACCGTCAGGGCACCGAAAAAAATCGTCACTGCCAGCACGATTTCCAGCAAGGTCATCCCCACACGTTCCGGCGCCGTCCGAGTCCCGCTGCTGAACCGCGTTGGGAACCGCGTTGTGCACCGCGTTGTGCCGGTGAAATGTGGATCGATCGTGGTGCGAATCACCGAACCTCCCGTTGCACTCGGCTGACGGTAACGGCTCCTGTCAGCCCACGAACACGAATCAAGATCCGCTGGTTGCGGTCATCGATCACGAAAAATTCCGTATCGACAGCCGATCCGGTCGACTGAAAGAGAATCGGCGGCGACCACGACAGACTCGAAAGTCTGTTTGCATCCGCGAGGCCGTTCAAGGCCTCCGCATCGAGTTGTTGTCCGGAAAGCGTAAGAGATGGTTTTTCGGTTGAAAATCGCAGCATGCTGGGCAGATTTCCGCTGACCGCGCCACCGCGTTCCGATCGGCGTGCGGCGGGCCCCTCTTGGCCGGTGGAGCCAAGACCGTCAAATTCTCGTTCGTACGGGATCGCAAGGAAATGAGATCCCTCGCGTTCATAGACGAATTGATAGGCAAAGCCGTTTTCAATGGCGTTGACGCGCGCCCCAGAGACCACAGCACGGACTTTTTCCGCGGCATTCAAAATTTGGTGATCGCCGTGCAACCGCAACACGCTGGGCCAGACGAGTGTGGCCAGAATGGCGATCACTGCGATCGATAGAAGGACCTCCAGCAAAGTGATCCCGACCCGTGGGACCTCCGCGACGCTGACGATGACAAATGACGTTGGCCTGCGACGCATGACGAGATCTCGGCAGGAAGCCCACACGACGGAGACAATCGGCCACCCCGTCGCTGCTCTGGGGCAGGCTACGGGGGTCGCAATTTTTGCGGCCCTCGGATCGAATGACGACAGTCAGTCTACTGCGAACCTTGTGCTGGAACAATCAACGATCGCTGGGCGACGATCGTCGGGAACCGGCCTTGGGAATCGCCACGCTCAGGGAGACACAGACGAGAAATGTTCCACAAATCATGGCGAACCAATCACCCCAGCGCACGTACAGACTGCGTCGAGAATCGAGAGGGACGGTGTGAACGATGGCGGCATTCAATTGTTTGTGCCACGCGCCGGTGGCGAGATCACGCGCCGAGGTCCTTGGCGCTGCCGGTGCATTCTTGCGTGCGTCTCCATCAATAAAGACTTCCGGGTTAAGAATCGCACCATCACCGTCAATGATCGCGCTGATTCCTGTGTTAACGGCACGGACCAGTGGCAGGCGACATTCCACAGCACGGAAGGCGGCGGTAATCAAGTGCTGTTCCAATTCACTCGATCCGTGAAACCACCCGTCATTAGAAAGGTTCACCAGCAGATCAACTCGCTTTTCCGCGGCGTTATCGGATTCCACGGCAACAAGACTGCGCACCAAATGCGGGACCGTATCCTCAAAGCAGATCACAGGGGCCATCCGCCACTTTCCATACTGAAACACCACCCCTTTTCGGCCTTGGTCTAATCCTTCGGATCCGCGATACGGCATGAGTTTGGCCAGCCATGGCAACGAGTCCCGCAAGGGGATGTATTCACCGAAGGGGACGCGGTGCAACTTGTCGTATCGCTCGGTCAAACCCATACCCGGCTGGATGAAGGCGGCGGAGTTGTACTGGTACAATCGATTCGGTTCTGCGACGAATGAGTTGATTCCGACGATCAAGGCCGCATTGGTCCGCAGACTCTCTGTCATCAACGTCTGACGCACCACATCACTCCGCCATTGCTCCGGCTTGATGTACGGCGTCAGATTCTGCAACTGTTCATCGGTGCAACTCAACGAGGCCTGAAGCAGGGGGTATGGAAACATCCCTTCCGGCCAGACGATCAAATCCGGCTGCTCCTTGACCGTTTGAGCCATGAGTTGAAGATGCTTCAAAAACACATCTTCCTCCGACGGCGGACGGACTCGAAGCGATGCGGGAAAGTTTCCCTGAATCAGCGCCACCCGAGGACCCGGCGTGAATGCGGCCTGACTTCGTCTGACGTAGCCATACATCAGCGTCGAGCCAAAAACCACGCCGCTCGCCAGTACCTGCACAAGTTGCGGCCAAGTCCAGCTCGCAACCACAATCGGCTCTGTCATTGAATGCGCTAATCGGAATCGAATCAACCAAGCATGAGGGATCAGCAACGCCAGAGACGCGGAAGACATGGCAATCACAAAACTCACACCATACGCACCGACTAAATCGCAAATTTGAATCAATTCGAGCCAGCGATATTGCGAATGGCCCAGAAAGTACCAAGCAAACCCCGTCAACAAATGAGCACGCAGATATTCGATGCCCACCCACGCCAGCGGCCCCGCCACGACAAGTGGAACTCCCCATTTCTGGACGGACACGCGGCAGACCCCGACAAACAGGACCGAAAACAGCGCCAGATAGAGCGCTAACGCGATCCAAGCAAAGCACATTGTCGGATCGCCCAATCGCATCCATTGCAGTGTGGCCAACTGTCCAACCAGGGCCGTGAAATAAATGGCGGTATACATCCAGCGGGTCGCCTGTTTGATGCGGACCAACAGGAACAAGGGAATCAGTGCCACCCACGCTAAGGAGCTCGCGTTCAGCGGAGTGAAGCAGGCCCACAACAAGAACGAGGACAGAAGTGACATGCCCCAAGCACCGGCACTGCCCACGAGGAACTTCTGACCACTTTGCACGGACCGAGCGGATAAAATGATGTCACGAACGGATCGATCTGTTGCGGCAGCTGGTCGTCCCTCGATCCTCGATCGAGCGTTGGATTCTTTCAATTCCGTACCCCGTACCATGGACGTTCTAGACAGCATTGACATCTCCTTCCATGGAGCGTTTTTTACTTTGAAGAGGGTTTCATTCGGGAACTGTTCCCCCGCACCTCGGACGGGGGTTTAATCGATTGTCCCAAAAAACAGGTCTCGTGCCCGCTATGGTAGCCCGAGGCGTCCCGCGTGAGAACCTCGGTTTTGCTGAGGCGATACACCGGTTACGGCGTCGCCGTTCGGGCGTGGATCCGTCACGAAGCGTGCTGAAAAAAAATCCTGAGCGGCAGAGACCTACCACGAGATCACGCTCAGTGATTCGCCGGCGACGTATTGCTTCGGCTGACCCGACAGGAAGGCCATCGAATTCGCGGTAACCGTTCCACAGAGATCCGAAGAACCACGCCACGGAACGAGGATCACTGTGGGTCCTGCCGGCGTCCACGTCACCAGCGCGGGATGGTATGTCGGTCGATCGCGTTTCGCGACAAAATCCTGTTGCAAGCGGGCCTCAATCGACTGAGGCAGCGCCGGCTCCTCCCCGAGAAGGCGGCGGATTGCCGTGCGCACAAACAACTCGCAACAGACAAGACAGCTAACAGGGTTTCCGGGAAGACCAAAGACATAATTCCTTGCCGCAAGACGAGTCGCCGGACTGTTTTTGCTGTCGGCAACGGTGTTGTCTCGGATACCAAACCAAACCGGCTTTCCTGGTTTCATCTCCACCTTGTGGAAGACTTCTTGAACACCTGCCTCTCGAAGTTCGTTGGGGACAAGGTCGAACATTCCGGCGGAGACTCCACCGGAGAGGACAAGCACGTCGGATCGAAGACCTGTCTGAATCTTGTCCCTCAGATCCTCTCGGTTGTCGCGCGCCACTCCGAGGGGGACTGGAATCGCTCCCATCGCCTGCACTTGTGCAACGAGCATGGCTTCATTGGAATTCCGGATTTGTCCTGGACCCGGCAGCGTGTCAACCGAGACAAGTTCATCGCCCGTTGCCAAGATGGCCACGGTCGGACGACGATGCACCAAGGCCCTCGCTTGCCCCAGTTCGGCGAGGATTCCGATTCGAAGTCCGCTCAACTTTGCTCCCGCATGCAGAATCACAGTCCCCGCTCTGGCCGATACTCCCCGCCGAACAATGTTGGTTCCCCGTGTTACGCAACGGGTTTTAATGTGTACTTGCTCGTGATCACGTGTCGTCTCTTCAATTTTCACGACCAAATCCGCTCCGAGCGGTAACGGGGCACCGGTCATGATTTGAATTGCTTCGCCAGGCCCAATCGCTTTCGTGGGTGTCTGCCCGGCGGCAAGAAGGTCGATCACTCGCAAGGAGACGGTGCCCCGCTCAACATCCGTGGCCCGCACGGCATAGCCGTCCATCAGCGACTTGTCGAAAGGGGGCGAGTCCAGATCGGCGACGACGTCTTCCGCCAAGCTCAAATTCAGGCAATCGAACAAGGGCATCCGCTGCGATCCCAAAGTCGACAGGTGATTCATAAGAAGTTGGAATGCTTGAGCAACACTGTGCATGGTGACGGCAGATCCTCAGCAGAACGTTTTCGGCGACAGAATTCACACACTCACCAAAAAATCACGTCCCTCGACAAGTCGGCCGGTCAGAGGGATTGTTGTTGCGGCCTTGTGTCACCGGTGAGCTTCGTTCAAGATGTTGGATTTTTTCTGATCAAGAGTGCGGGCATTGGGCAAGGGCAAATCTTCACACGACTCGTTATTTCCCTTGGGGGGCGATTCCGGATTTCGTCGCCGTATTTTTGTGATTTCGTTGGATCCACTATCTTCGCATAAGGTCGAGTTGAATGGCAACGGGTAACGTGCTTGTCGGTCAGTCTGGCGGTCCCACCTCCGTGATCAATTCCTCTCTGGCAGGCGTTGTGGATCAATCCCTGAAATCCCCGAGAGTCCGGCGAGTGCTGGGGATGCGATTTGGAATTGAAGGCGTCCTGAACGATCAGCTGATCGATTTGAGTGCGGAATCGGCAGGCTTGCTGCAGGGACTTCGGTCCACACCAGGAAGCGCTCTCGGTTCCAGTCGTCTGAAGCTGAAGGAGGAGCACTTCCCCAAGATCCTTCGGCAATTGAAACGGTACGACATTCGGTACTATTTCATGATCGGGGGTAACGACACGATGGATACCATTCATCGTGTCACCCAATACGCTCTCGACCATGGTCACGAGATGCAGGGTGTTGGCATACCGAAAACCGTCGACAACGATTTGTTCGGCACCGATCACACGCCGGGTTATCCGAGCGCGGCGCGGTATGTGGCTCTGAGTGTCATGCAGGCGGGCCTGCTGGCTCGCGACATGCAGAAGGTCGATCATTTTGTGATCTTCCAATCCGTCGGTCGGAGCGCCGGTTGGTTGCCGGCGGCCGCGGCGTTGGCGCGAAAGAACGGACTGACGGCTCCGCATGTGTTGCTCCTTCCGGAAAGACCTTTTGATCGGCGGAGTTTTTTGCAAGCCGTGTCAGATGCGCATCGAAAATACGGTTTCGTGAGTCTTGTTTGCGGTGAAGGAATCGCCAATGCAGACGGATCGCCCGTCAGTGTTTCCCGCACGAAGGACACCTTTGGCAACGTCGAATTCGGCGCCATGGGGGGAACGAGTGCCGCGCTGATCCTGCATCAACTCATCACGAACGAGTTTGGGTGGCGAGGCGAATTCCAAATTCCCGAATCACTCCCCATGTGTGCGGCCGATCGTACAACGAAGCTCGATTTGGGGGAAGCATACACTTGTGGAAAGCAGGCTGTGCGGCTGGCTCTGCGGGGTATCGGCGGGGTCATGGTGACCTTGGAACGCCGCAGTCAACCGGGCGAGCCGTACCGTATCGAATTCGGCACAATTGCACTCCGTGAAGTGGCCAACAACGAACGTCCCCTGCCTGAGGAATTCATGACGAAAGACGGCTTCGGCGTCACCCCGGCGTTCCTCGACTATGCGGCACCCCTTATCGGCGAGTTGCCCTGTTATGCGTCTCTGACCGCCAAGCGTGCAAAACCATGAGCAGGACGGAACGATTCCGGTCGTTGGCTTTGATGCCTCGATTCTGGTTTTGATCATCGAAGCGGCCGCAAATGCCGAATTACTGTAACTTGCAACGGCCATCGATATCCACTCCGACTTCCGCGACGACACGCCAGACTCCTTCGTGTGTTGCCGTCCCCTCATGAAGGAAAGATTCACGTGATTAGAGACGGTGAACCGTATTCGCAGTTCCATCTCGTTAAAGACATGTTCGCCGCCGCGGATGTGATTCGAACATTTGACCCTGCGGTCACGCGTGTGACCGCCGCGGAGATCGCATCGACTGGGCGGATCCTCTTGACTGGCGAGGGATCAAGTCGCCTTTTTCCGGCGAAAAGCGCGATCCGACACTCCCGACAGAACGGTTGGAAGACCGTTGTCAATACCGAGGCTGGACGGGAATCCCAAGAGGATGATCTTTCCGGCTGCGCCGTTCTCGGAATTTCCAATTCGGGGCGGACAGCAGAAGTCATTCGGCTGTTCCTGTCACTGAAATCTCTCGGGCACCGACAGTGTTACAGCTTGACGGCTCTGGCCGACTCACCTCTCGAAAAGCTGGCCCATCGAGGACACCTTTTGACATGCGGTCAGGAAGGGGCCATTGCGGCCACGAAGAGTGTGGTGGAACAGGCTCTTTTTTGCCGATCGCTGATTGAACACCTCGCCGGCCAAGAAACTCTGACATCTCGCTTGCCGGACTTGTCCGAGCAATTTCGGTCGGTACTGACAACGACGATCGATCCCGCTCTCACTGAAAAACTCTGCAGCGCGGGCACGATTTACTTCGCCGGAAGAAATGACGGTGTGGCAGAAGAGTTAACGTTGAAAACCAACGAAATCGCGCGCAAACGAAGTGACTTTCTCGAGGGAACGTATGCCGTGCATGGCATTGAAGAAAGTATGCAGGCGAGCGATGTCGTGATCTGGGTTGACCCGTATGAGGAATCCGAGCAGAAGTTTGACGAGGTCCTCGTCAAGGGCGTCGGCTTGACGGTTATCGCCATCGCATCTAGGGCAACACGGTTTCCGACAGTGCGGATCCCCGATGCCGGTGACCTGAATCACTTCCTTCAGTTGGCCGCCGGTTGGAATCTACTCGTCGAGACGGGCCTTGCTCTATGTTTGAATATCGACAAATTGGAACGGGCTCGCAAAGTCGGCAATGAGTTCACCGGTTGATTCTCCTCGCCGACTTAGTATCTTCCAAGAATCACGACCGCCGGGATGTCGGTTTCATTTTTGGAGTTGATCTCATGTCGATTCGTCTGGGACTGTTGATCTCCTTCGTGGCCCTTGGATTTGATCCACGTGTCACCCTTGCTGAAAGTCGCAAGGATCCGAAAGTTAAGTTATCCGCCCAGCGCGGTCTCGACTGGCTCGTTGGTGAACAACATCGACAGGGATTTTGGGAAGCCAATCAGGGACAGTACCGAGTGGCGATGACCGCGCTTGCGGGAAACGCCATGTTGTGCGAGGGCTCGACAACCACACGTGGAAAATATGCCAAGAACATCTCGGATGCGGTCGACTATCTGATGGAAACCGCGCAGCCGAATGGGTTGATCGGTTACAAACATGACTACCACTACACCTATGGACACGGCTTCTCCATGCTGTTTCTGTCACAGGTCTTCGGGGAAGAGGAGGACGCTCGACGACGCGAGCGACTCAAGGAGGTTCTGACGCAGGCCGTGCAGTTCTGCGGTGACGCGCAGACTCCGGATGGTGGTTGGGGCTATGTCTCTGCCAAGGATGGGAATAACTTCGATGAGGGTTCGACGTGCGTGACACAGGTCCAGGGACTTCGCGCCTGTCGTAATGCCGGGATTCCGGTTCCGAAAGAGGTGGTGGATCGAGCCATCGAATACATCCGTAAATGCGTCGCGCCCGATGGTGGAGTGCAATACAGCATCCGCGGAGGCGGATCACGGCCACCCATTAGCGCGGCCGCCGTCGCCTGCCTGTTTAACTCCGGAGAATACGACAACGAACTGGCTCAAAAACTATTGAAGTACTGCGTGCAGAGCATCAACAACGGTGAGAATCAGTCGCAGATGTTCGGCCACTGGCACTACACGCACCTGTACTACTCTCAAGTCCATTACCGACTCGGTGAGAAGGAATGGTTGAAATATTTCGCACCCATCAGCAAGCAGATTATCAGTCAGCAGTCGGCCAATGGATCGTGGAAGGAAGGGCACGTTGGCCCGGTCTATACCACCGCAATCAACGCGACAATCTTGTTGATCGACAATGGGTTTCTTCCCATCTATCAAAGATAATCCGACGCGGTGTCCGGACAGGCCATCGAAACCCACGGGAAGACGGCCGTGTCGCCGAGGCCACGCAGGCCCCATCAAAAAGAAAGAGGCGACTGGTTTGCCAGTCGCCTCTTTCTTTCGTTGTAGCACATAATCGCGAGCTGCGAGGAATGCCTCACAGGACTCCGCCAGAAGTCTTCTACTTCTTAGCAGCCTTCTTGGCGGCCTTCTTGGCTGGCGCCTTCTTTGCTGGTGCTGCCTTTGCTGGTGCTGCCTTCGCTGGGGCTGCCTTCTTCGCTGCTGCTTTCTTCTTGGCCATTTGCAAAACTCCTTCCAAGGGTTTTTTGAGTGACCATCTTCACCGCTGGCGCACCGGGCTAAGCAGATCGGATTCGACGTGTCACACAATCCAAATCCATTCAGTCTGTCAACCTTAACAGACCGCGTGTCAGTCGTACTCATCGTTGCTTCGCGTGTCACTCATTGCGGCAGCAATTCGTAGACGTTGGCTTGACAATAAAACATTCAAGTACACTGACACCGAACTGGGCGACATCCTACTTATTCCAAGGAATACTTCAAGCCAATTCTGCTCGTTGATAAGAATAAAAAAGATGATTCACAAAAAAAATTATGTGTCGGTTGAGCATCGACCACCGCCGTTCCTGACTCTGAGAGACTCGTGGTGAACAGATCCTGGCATCGTCCGATGCGTCACTCATCGTCTATCAAAAAGATACTCACGTGTTCTCGACCACTGGAGTGCGCAGACCGTGTTCAACGATTCGTTGCGTGATGTTTCGAGACTCTGCATCACGGCATGAGGCCACAGAGGACCTTCTGGAACCAACGACATTTGATACTATAAATACAGCGTTTTTCGCATTCATTGCGGCACCCAAAGAAATACTTTTCGATGACATCTGGCCATTCATTTCATTGAGCCCGACTCCGTTCGAAGGATGTCACGCGTGATCAACACCGCGTCGTTTCGAGTGTTGCCAATGACGTTGATGCGTTTTTTTGTGCTCACATATTTTGCACATCCGGGGAGACTCGCGAGCGATAAAAAGCAGACGAACGTGAGCACTCAACATGCCGCTCTTTGAATCAAATATCTCTCTGATTTTTTTCGTCATTGCACCGGAGCACCGAGGTCGCGCAACACATCTCGCATGTAACGCAGGCTGTCGCGTGCGATGCGTTCCGCTCCGGGTGAGTCATCAAACACTTCCACAGAAACCCAACCTGAGTAACGACTCTGTAACAACGCATCGAAGATGGGGCGGTAGTCGGTCACTCCCATACCGGGCCCCAACAGATTGCCATCGTTGACGTGGAAGTGCTCTGTCACACTCGCATATTGTAAAATCAAATCGGGGATTGGCTTCGACTCACTCAACATCGCTCGGACATCCTGATGCAGAACGAATAGAGGATGGTCAATTCGTTCGATCAACTGAAACGCTTCTTCACACGTATTGATGAAGTTGGACTCACTCGGCGCGAGAGGTTCAATCGCGATCCTGACGCCGCGTTCGGCAAGGACCGGCATCACATCACGAAACACTGCGGCGGCGTTGCCGAGTCCTTGGTCCTTGGTCATCCCCGGTTTCAAGTTCCTTTGGAGCGGCGAGCCGAAGACCAGCACCGTGCCACCCAAATCCGCACAGGCGTTTCCCAGTTCAATCAAGTACTGAGCAGTGGCGCGGTGAACGGCGGAGTCGCCCTCCGTGAGATGCAGGCCCTCCGTCTTGGCAAGCAACCAATGCAGGCCACAGATTGTCAGACCCTGCGATTCGGCCACAGCTCGAATTGTGCGGCGCTGCTCCGAGGAAACCTCTGTGATTCGAGACGCAAGTGTGAACGGCGCCACTTCAACTCCCGTGTAGCCCGTCTCTGCAATGAACCGGCATTGGCGTTCCCATTCCCAACCGACAAACAATTCCTGACAGATGGCGAACTTCACGAGGTCGTCTCCTCAATGCCTGTTGATTTTGATGCGTCGCAGGCGAACAGGCCTCGACACCCCCTCACACGAATAGACTTGTTCCAGTGCATCGACATTCACCTCCCTTGACTGTGATTCCACTCGATTCGGACTCTCAATTCCGTCACGCCATTTTTCGGGCTCGTCGACTCTGAGCGTCACTCCGCCGTTGCCGCCGCGGCAGGATCTGCCGATTAAGCGAAGATCTTGTTTTTTCTGCCCGACGACCCCTAGGGAAAACAGGGGGACTGGGTTTGCGTGACGGCAAAAAAAGATGTCACAAAGATCGCCGATCGGTCCTGCCGATGATGGTGTTGAACAGGAAAATACTGCGAGTGATCTGAGCGGTTGCTTTTTGTCGTAAAGTCTTCACTCGATGTCGTCTTCGATCCTGGACTAACCTCGCTATCGTGTTGGCGGGAGGCTGAACAAGACGCTTCAAAAAACGAGCTCTCGTTTTTTGATTGAAGTTGGTCCGTTTTTGAGCCGATGAATAATAGACGAGATCGTGTTCTGCGCGCACCTTGTAAGTTTCCGTGATATTTCATCTGAATCAGACGTTTTGACAGGGACAAGGAAAGATCGATGAGACACGCAGGTTGGATGTTCATCGCAGCGAGTTTGTTGACGCTCGCCAGTGAGACACGAGTCGAAGCCTTCTATTGTGGAGCGGCCAGTGCTCGGTGCTGTCCTTCCGCAGCCTGCGTCCCTTCCGGTAACTATTGCGCTGCCAAACGCTGCTGTGGCACGCGTTACCAGACAATCCGAGAGACCGTCTACGAACAGCAGACGGTCAACTGTTGCCGAACCGTCTATGAGCAATGCACCGAACAGATCCCGGTGACATGCAAACGCAATGTTTATGAAACGTGCTACCGGGACGAGTGCTACACGGTCTGCAAGCCCTGTTACCAGACCTGCTACCGCGACGTCTCGTGCACCATCCGCAAGCCCTGTGTCCAGACCTGCTACCGCGATGTGTGTTGTACGATTCGCAAGCCCTGCTACCAAACATGTCAACGGGAGGTCTGCTGTACGATTTGTAAACCTGTCTACGAAACCAAGTATCGAGACGTCTGCTGTACGACTTATAAGACCGAAACAGAAACGTGCTATCGAGACGTTTGCTACACCGTTTGTAATCCGGTGACCGAATCCAAACAGGTCGAGATCTGTACGGGAGACTGGGTCACAGAAGTGACACAAGTTCCAGGCCCCGTCTGTGCTCAGCCCTCGTCATGCAGCGACAGTTGCACCGCAACCGCCAGCGGATGCTGCCAAACCACTCGAACGATTTGCTGCAGGAAGTGGGTTCCCCGCGTCGAGATGCGAACGATTTGCTGTACGCGAATGGTGCAGGAAGTCCGCCACTGTCAACAACCCTATACCGTCTGTCGACGAGTCCCCGTGACCTGTACGAAGCAGGTTCCCTACACCTGTTGCCGTTACGAGCAGCAAACGATCACGAAGCAAGTTCCCTACACGACCTGCTCATGGACCTGCGAAACGATCACCAAAAAGGTGCCCTACACGACCTGCTCATGGACCTGCGAAACAATCAGCAAAAAGGTGCCCTACACAACCTGCTCGTGGACCTGCGAAACGATCACCAAAAAGGTGCCTTACACAACCTGCACGATGACTCAGGAATCTCGGACACGCAAAGTTCCCTATACGACCTGCCGGGAAATTTGTGAGACACACATGGTGACCAAGACTCGATGTACTCCCCGTCGAATTCAAGAAACGAAAATTGTCTGCGTTCCTCGAACGATCTGTCGGCGAGTCCCCGTTCCAACCTGCTGTTCGACCGATCCCTGCGTGAAACCCGGTTGCACGTCTTGCAGCACGGGCGGTTGAGCCATCGCATCGGCGACAGCTCCTAATTCTGCGAAATGCCGGAGATCTCTGCTCAGAAGCGATCTCCGGCATTTTTTATTTGTCGGCGCGGCCGTGAGTTTACCGCCGCAACGCGGATCGAGTGGGCTGGTTTGAAAAAAACGGCGCTTCGCTCAGGATCCGGTGCGTTCAACGTTTCGAGCAATCCTTCCACGGAGATAGAGATCTCCGCGGAGCATCTCGACAGACAATTCTTCCAGCGATATCGCATCGCTCATCTCCGGCCAACCGATCCCGGCAACCGGTGAAGGTGCCGTCGATCCGCCGATCACTTTTGGCGCGATGAAGGCATGCACCTCATCGACGACCGCCTGATCAAAACAACCACCCAAAACTTGACCGCCACCTTCGACGAGGACATTCGTCATCCGACGTCGCCCCAGTTCCGCCAGTAGAACCCGAAGATCGGGATGGCCGTTCGAGTCTTCGGAAATGACGAGGATTTCGGCTCCCGTCGCGGCCAGCGCAACACATCGTTGCCGCGGCGCGCTGCGGGTGACAACCAGCATGGTCGGGACCGACCTCGCGGTACATCCTAGTTGTGATTTCAATGGTGTCTGCGCTGTCGAATCAAGGACGATGCGTGTCGGGACTCGCTGTCCGGGGGGGCGTACAGTCAACAAGGGGTCGTCGGCGATGACGGTACCTAGCCCGACCAAAATTGCATCCATTCGACCTCGCAAACGATGGACCACCTGACGTGATGCTTCGTTGCTGATCCACTGTGATTTTCCGGACGTGGAGGCAATCTTACCATCAAGCGTCATGGCCCATTTGGCATGGACCCATGGCCGACCAGTGACCAGCAGTTTCTGGAAGGGCGCAATCAGTTTTTGAGCCTCAACAGCACACAGTCCAACGTCCACTTCCACTCCTCCCGCGCGAAGCTCTGCGATGCCAAGGCCGCGAGCGTGAGTTGCCGGATCGATCGTGGCCACGATCACCCGCCGGATCGCCGCCTGCAAAACGCTCTGCGTACATGGCGGCGTCTGACCAAAATGGCAACAGGGCTCCAACGTGACAACCAAAGTGGCGCCTCTGGCCGCCGTACCCGCCTGCTGCAGTGCCATCACTTCCGCATGAGGACCGCCAAATCGCTCGTGCCAGCCTTCGCCCAAGATCCGACCATCCTCGTTAATGATCACCGCACCGACAGCGGGATTGGGCTCGACCAAACCGATTCCGCGCTCGGCAAGTTTGAGAGCGCGACGCATGGCGTCTTCAGCGTTAGAGACAAACAGAGACATGGCGCGGCCACAGAGAACTCTGATCAATCCAAGGAGATCACCTCGAGCAAAACGGATCCGACGGATTCATTGTCCGGGCAACCACAACGGAGCGGTTGTTGGTGCCTGTTCCATGAAAGAGCCGGTCGGCGAAATCTTTCCTGTCGTAGATCCGCCTTGGCCATCAACGACGACGATGCCCGTGTCCCATGGAGAGGGAACACCGTAGGTCTCTAACAATCGTTCAACATGGCCGCGCATTTGAGGGACCTTCGGCGAATAATAGGTCACGAATCGATCCAGCAGAGGTTTCAACGCCGGATCCTCTGGCGATTCCAGCCGCAGAGACAACTCGGTCATGTCGCAGCTCCACTGATGCTCAAAGTTCGACCCTTGACGCGGTTCCTTTTCGCGTGCCGCATTGATCCACCGAAAGGCTTCTTCGCGTTGGCCGTTTTTCGCACAGAGATCCGTCAGAGTTCTATAAACGCGCGATGCCTCAACTTCCTCTTCACAACTCGGCCTCGCGGCGACAGCTTTGAGCGCCTGGTAGAGAAAGCGACTGTGCCGCGTTAGAAGCGCACGATTCGCAACCGAAGTCAACTGGGCATCGGTCAGACGCTCAACCAAAATTCGGTGCAAGTTCATCACCGACTGACTACTCAAAGAGGTCTGCTCATCGACCTCCAAAGGGGGCAGCCCAAGCAGACCCAGTTTTGCAAGCATCTGCTCCAAATCGAGTGTTCGTCCCTGAGACTCACATTGCGAATCGAGCACATGAATTGCTGCCAGCAGTGGAATTCGCTGTGCCGGTTCAGCCGCTGCTTCTCGTGGTGTGCGGCCGTGCAAGCCCTTCAGTCCGCAGGTCATCCAGACCTCGTCGAGTGTCACTCGCCATTGTTGATCGATGAGTTCGCGACTGCATCTGACTGGTATCGGCTCAGGAAAGATCCATCGCCAGCGCAAGGACTGCAACTCCGCGGGAATACCGCCAGTCACTTCCGGTTGCGGTTTGTCGGTTCGCCATTTGATCAGACCCGTGGTTGCCGCCTCCAGCAGCGATCGCGATTCTTCCAACTCGGGGCCTCGATCACCACTGAGGAACAAGGCTGCCTGTTGGTCCGAATCGGGAAGGGGATCGTAAATGGTGAGATGCGCCTGCAACCTCGGAAGCTTCTCCAAGGTGAGTTGCGTGAAATCGACGTCGCAAAGTTGCGGGCGATCCAACACCTGATAGGTGGCGACGGGCCGATTCAAAGATTCACCAACGGAGGTCGGCAATTTGACTCGAACAAACCGGGGCTGTTCATCAAGCGTTGTCAGCAATCGCCCCACGGATACGATTGGACTTTCATACGTGCACGTCTCGATCACGTCTGTTGACGTGTTGCGGTCGAACAGTTGAGCCAGAGTTTCGCATTCAACGGCAGTCGCGTCTTCGGTATAGAGTTGCGAGGCGCGATGAAGCGCCTCCGCCGCCAAGGCCTCAGCACCATCCCAGGCACGGCACAAGCCAATCGAATGCCAAACCTCCGCAGAGTTGGGCAGAGTATTGCCCAGCGACTGGAACAAATCGGCGGCGGTACTCCAGCAGCCAACCCCGGCATACTTGTGCGCTTTCTTAATCTCTTTCTGCTGGTCTTCCGTCCCCTCTATTTTCGGCAGCAAATGTGTTCCCCGCAGCGGATAGGGAATCGTTTCGTCCCCATCAAGCTTGAGCAGCTGTACAAAACATTCCTGACGCCGCTCTTGCTGCGAAAGACGCAATGCCAGACTCAAGTGCTCCCGTGCGGCCATCACCTGTTGACGTTGCGTGAACAGCGAGGCCATGGTTGCCGCGAGACCGCTGATCATCGTCGGAAATTTCTTCGCGCCACGTTGGAAGGCCCGGTGGATCGACGTCTTCGCCGCATCAAGACCTTCCGCTTGAAATATTGCGGTCGCCAGAAGAACAAGGGCAAACTCGTTGTCACGACAATGTTCCAGAAGATCTCGCAAGACATCTCGCGCCGTGGTCGCGTCGTCCAAGGCCAGATAAATCATGGCCCGCGTCGTCCCTATCCACGGATTCGCTGGAAGTTTTCTCGCCAGTTTCTCCAATTGCTGCAACGCCACGTGAGGTTGATTGCCGTCGGCCAGCCGCGAAATTCGATCCATCTCTTCTGCCAAACTTTGACAGCAAAACTTCAATTTCTTTCCACTGCCGCACGGGCAGGGATCGTACGGACTGAGCGGCATCGGGCCGTTCCTTGTATCTTGATGATGGTATTGTCTGCGGCAAAGAACGACAGGCAGGCATTGAGCCAGAGCCGGAACGTTCGGTTCACGCAAATGATTCTTTACAACGACGGTGACGCCGAGGTCTCAGTCTAGCAATACGAGATCGATTTGACAGGCATGCCGCCGCATTGCATCGACACCGTTCCGAAATCCTGATTCTGCCAACGGTTGTCGTTTGGCTGGATTTGTTGCTGTCGTTATCACCGCCTATTCGCGGGGGCCTCCATCAGCTGAACAATCGATCAATGCACTGGTCACAATCATTTCCACCCGGTAACCCACAGCGAGGCCAACGGCAATGCAAGCCCGCGCGGGAGCGTGGCCCAGAGGGACCCATTCGTCCCAGAGTGCGTTCAATACCGGGACGTCTGCCAAATCGGCGACGTAGATCAACACTTGTAAAATGCGCTTTCGATGACTGCCGACCAGTTCTAATCTGTCATCGATCTGTTTCAACACCTGAGCAACCTGTCCACCCATCTCCTGTGTCGGATCGTCCGCCACTTCGACAAAGTAGGCGATTCCACGGTGGATTACCGCATCTGACCAGCGTCGTGTCACCCCATGTCGTTGAACGTCTGTCATCTTGCGTTCCCGGAATCAAGATCGAAGGATCCGTTTGCCAAACAACGCGTCATTGTGCAAAACGAAACTTGGTATTGGAGTCATTGTGCCCCGGTCATCACTCCACGTCATGACCAGGCACACCATTCGTTTCATTGGTTAAACCCGAAATGTGACCAATTTTCTGGCAGGGGTGCCTCCAGCCAGACAGGCTGATACCGGATCGGATGGTAGAGACCGAGGCGAAATGCATGGAGTGCAATCGGCGATGTCTGCTCGGCCGGGTTCTCATGAAACGGCGTTTGTGCCCCATATTGTTCATCACCCACAACAAACCATCCGCGTGACGCCAATTGTACACGAATCTGATGCATCCGTCCGGTATGAAGCTCAATTTTTAATAGCGCACAGCCCTTTTTTACGGCCAACACCTCGTAGTCAAGTCGTGCCTCCTTGGCTCCAACGGTTGCGGGAACGGCCACGCGGACGTGCGCGGTAACAGCATCCTTCAACAGCCAATCCGTCAGGCGTCCTTGTGGGGGAGCGGGGACATGCTCTGTCACGGCCAGATATTCTTTCTTCACGCTGCGGTCGCGAAACTGTTCTGCCAACCGCGCCGCGGATTTCGAGTTTTTCGCAAACACAAGGACTCCCGATACTGGCCTGTCGAGACGATGAGGCACTCCAAGATAAACGTTTCCCGGCTTCGAGTCACGATCTCGGAAGTACGCTTTCACCAAACCTTCAAGACTGGACTGGCCCCCAGAAACACCCTGAGTCAATAACCCGGCAGGCTTATTGAGGGCGATCAGCGGACCATCCTCACAGAGGATCTGAAGTCCGTGTTTTCGAGCGATGTCCTTGGATAATTTCGTGGAACTAAAATCCGGGATCACTTCGTTCTTCAATTGTTCTGCACCTCATGGCCTTGGAAGACTTCTGAAACACTTGGGGCCCTGTCGTCCACGACACGGGCCGTGGTTTTTCTCCGATGCCGATATAAGTCACGAAAACTGTGCTGCGGCATGGGCGGCAAATCGCGTTGCTTGCCCCACGTGTTGAAGCCATTATAGATCATAAATCGTGGCAGTTTCGGGAATATCCAACGACCGATACGGCCGACCGTTGTGAAGATCCATGTATTGCCCAGCAGGACTCGCGCGAATTTCATGCTCAGTCGTTTTGGCCAAGGCAGTAAGCCTCGGACTGCGATCTCGCGACGCCAAGCGAGAAGCTGGGTATGGAGATCGATTTTCACCGGACAGACGTCACTGCAGGAACCGCACAGCGTGCAGGCAAACGGCAGACTCTTGTGGGTTTTTGGATCACGAGCTGGAGCGAGGATCGAACCGATGGGGCCTGGCACAGTCGTTCCGTAGCTGTGACCACCGCTGCGCCGATAGACAGGGCAGGTATTCATGCACGCCCCGCAGCGAATGCAGCTCAGCGACCGACGGAACTCCGGAGATCCGAGAATTTTGCTTCGGCCATCATCGACGAGGACGATGTGCAGCTCTCCCCCATCCAACGGGCCATGGAAATGGGATGAGTACGTCGTGATTGGCTGACCGGTCGCCGAACGAGCAAGTAGTCGCAGAAAGACACCGAGATCGGCCGCTCGCGGAATGAGCTTTTCAATTCCCAGACAGGCGATGTGCACTTTGGGGAGGCTGACACCAAGATCTGCATTCCCTTCGTTGGTGCAGACGACGAAACCACCGGTTTCGGCAATTGCGAAGTTCACTCCCGTGATACCCGCATCGGCTTGGATAAATTTTCGACGTAATTCATCGCGTGCTGCATCCACCAAATAGGGGGGATCGGTGGCACCCTTGTCCGTACCGATATGCTTATGAAACAACTCGCCGATCTCTTCCCGTCGAATATGAATTGCCGGCATGACAATGTGAGACGGCGGCTCGTCACGGAGTTGCACGATCCATTCTCCGAGGTCGGTATCGGTCACTTCGATCCCGTTCCGTTCGAGGTACGGATTCAGATGACACTCCTCGGTCAGCATCGACTTGCTCTTCACGAGCTTCTTCACGCCATGCTTTTGCAAGATCGACAAGACGATCTGATTATGTTCGGCCGGTGTGCTGGCCCAGTGAACAACGGCCCCGTTTTTTGTGGCGTTCCGCTCGAATTCCTCGAGGTAATCACCTAAGCGTGACAGTGTGTGCAGCTTGATCTGCGAGGCAAGCTCGCGTAGCTGCTCCCACTCCGGCAGAGTCGCCGCCGCCTTGTCTCGCTTCGAACGGACGAACCACAGCGATTGATCATGCCAATGTGCTCGAGCATCATTGGCTACGAATGTCGCGGCGTTCTCTGGATGTTCCTGATGTGTCATCGTGTGTGACATGGTGTCATGATCCAATCGGTGTCAATGCCATCGGCTGTCGTCCAGCCAATATCTCGGCCACATGCATGACTTGAATCGGTTTTTTCTGCCTGTGAATCAGACCATACAGGTGCATCAGACACGACATATCTCCCGCGGTCATGACTTCGGTTCCTGCCGTTTCATGATCGTGAATACGGTCGAGTCCCATCATGCAGGAAACCGCTTCTTGAGCCACCGCGAATGTGCCACCAAATCCACAGCATTCATCTGGACGTTTGAGTTCGACGAATTCAATTCCTTTCAGTCCAGAAAGCAGTTGACCTGCCTTATTGAAGTTGCCAACCATCATCTCGCTGCTCGATCCGAGCCGCAGTTCGCGCAGGCCGTGACAACTATTGTGAAGGCCTACTTTGTAGGGAAAGTGCCCTTCGACTTTCTCCACCCTCAACACGTCAACTAGGAATTCACATAACTCAAACGTCTTTCGACGCAGCTGTGCATAATCCTCCGACCCCTGAAGCAACTCTCCGTAATGATGCGTGACCATCGCGGTACAGCTCCCCGACGGACAAACGACGTACTCAAAGTCTTTGAAGATCGACAAAAACTTTAGAGCCAGTGGCTTTGCATCTTGGGTACAGCCTGTGTTCGCCATCGGCTGTCCACAACAGGTCTGAGCCACAGGAAAATCAACCTCGCAGCCGTAGCGTTCCAACAGTTCCAAAGTGGCCAGTCCAACCTCTGGGTACAGCTGATCGACATAGCAGGGAATAAACAAACCAACGCGCGGCATGAGAAAATTTCCACAGCGGGCCGTCTTAAAATTCTAACAACAGTTACTATAGTCACTCCGAGGATGAGCCGCGAACAATAACGCCTTCCGTGGTGGCAATTTCGTATCACGTCCACGAGATGCGGCAACATTCCCTCAACCAGAATCCAGCCCAGCCCGCAATCGCGTCAGTCTGTCAACGCGGAGGAATGAACCATGGTTTTCCGACGTAATCCTGAGCCAGGCCGACAGGCTGCAACGTGGTTGGCAACCGCATTTGTCCTCGTGGCGGGAGCGGGATCTTGCGCCTTCACGATTTTTCTGGCTGTTGAAAATCCGACAAAACCGCTTGTTGTTTGTGCCTGCCTGTTTGGCGGAATTATCTTATTGCTGGTGTCGTTGTGGGTGCCCAAAGAACACAACATTGCAAGGACATGGTTTCACTTTTGGATCGCATCGCACGACCAGACCGACCCCTCTAAGGTTCTTCGCCTCAGGCGAAAAAAGACTGCTGCCCCGCGTAGCGGCCTCAATCAGCCACCCACTTTGGAATCCGTCCGCGAAGCTGCGGAACAAGCAAATAGCGTTTATTGGGTGCCTCACGGTTCGCATTCCAATCAATCTCCGCGATCCCGATAGTCTTCCGAGACGTTTCACGGCCGATTGGCAATCCCATTTTCGTTGACAATCATCAGGTATCGAGGATTCTTGTGACAGAGATCGCACAGTGATTCTCGAGACCCTGTTGGTACAACATATCCGTTCTCCAACGCGTCTCTCCGGTATTTTTTACCTAAAAGAAATTATTTAGAAATAGTCTTATTAGAGGGTTTAAAAATCGTGGATTGATGAAATTAAAAAAAACGTAATTACTGAATGAGTGAGGACTTCAGGAATATTATCCACAAAATAGCAGCGATGATAAACCGTTCACAACGCGTTCAAATCCTGTCAAAGACGAGGCCGAAAGTCTGACACTTACCCACCAAGGATCCACGCTCTCCAACGTCGCTGTGGGAAACCGAGAGAAAAGTAAAACGGATATCGACACGTTACGCACAATCTTCCCGGCGGTTTTCGGAAAGACGATTTCTGATTTTTTGGAGCTGTTGGCTGATCGTCGGAGCGTGTGGCAGTATTTTTTTGAGGCGACTCAATCCATGGGAAACGGTGGTGTGCGTTCTCTGACCAAAATAGAGTCCGATCGCCTCCAGCGGCCGACCGGTGAATTCTCTCGCGAAAAACATGGCACATTGCCGCGGAACGATCAATTCGCGGTTTCGAGATCTCGATCGAAGATCTGTCGAATCAATTCCGAATTCGGCGGCAACGACGTTGGCGATCGTGTCCATCGAGGGTGAGACGGACAGAGCTTGTTCGGAGTGATATCGTTCGAGAAGCGGAACGTCGAGGACAACTTGGTGTAATCCACAGTAATCGGCTAGGTTGCTGACAGCGCAGACAATTTCCCGCGGAGAGAAGGGCCAATGCTCGGCGAGCCATTGAATCGCTTCAGAGGCGGGTTCGCGGAGTGGGACATGTTTAGCATTGGTCAGCCGGCTGATGAGTTGAGATCGGCTCTCCAGACCCGGCCAAGACAAGGAGACGCACAAACCACCATGGCATCGGCTCACCCAGCGAGGAGAGAAATTTCGCAACTCGCCCGGACGTTTTTGGCTGGTCACCAGAATCCGCGAACCGAAGGTCATCGAACGATCCAGAAGAGACAACAACATCTGTTGCTCCAGCGGCAGTCCTTCGATCCCCAGCAGATCTTCGCAGACAATCAAGTTCAGTGTGCCAAACCGTTCGAGCAGTTCTGCGAGTGATTGTCTTTCGTCGGCAATGACAAGTAACTCTACGAGTTCAACAGCCGTGGCAATGAGGAACCGAAATTTGGGTTGTCGATAAAGAGCATCGAGAATGGCCTGTCGCACGAGAAGCGATTTTCCGCTTCCTGCGGTTCCCGACAGGAAGGTTAAACTGTTTGCTGTGGGAACAACCCGCGCCAGCGGACTCGCGACGCGCATCAGCGCGGCGCGGGCAAACCCGTGTTCGGGAAGCGACACAAACAATTCCGTGACCGACACGACAGACTGGCTACGCGTGACAAGTTGATCGAACATTTCGAACCGACCTTCGTGAGTCGTGTTCGCAAGCGTCCGTTTGCGGGTGGTCATCCTTGAAAATCAGCACAGCCCGAACAGCGAACTGGCAGCATCAATTTCGATAAATCGGACGACAAGGGCCGGTTTCTGTCTGCACCGAGAAACCTCAAAAAAAACAAAGGGGGGGGTACTTTGTTTTTTTTGATGCCGTTCAGAATAGTACCGCGGCGGATTCGGAATTGCGAAGCCGCGCAACAAGGAAACTGATCCGCCGCGCCGCTTCGTCAATTTCCGCTTCCGTGTTCAGGCGACTCAGCGAAAATCGAACGGCCGACCGATACAAATCGGAAGCGAGACCCATTGCCACAAGGATTGGAGCCGGTTCAGCCGAGCCGCTGGCACAGGTTGTGCCGCGGGAGCAGCAGACACCTTCCAAGTCGAGCGCAATCATCAAGGCTTCACCATCAACATCGGGAAAGGAAATATTAAGGGTATTTGGCAGTCGTCTGACGCCGAAACCGTTGACCACAGCGGGATCACAACTCTCCAACAGGGCCTGTTGCAATCGGTCTCGCAAGATTGCGGTTTTGGCCGATTGCTCCGAGGCAGTCGTCTGCCATAATTGGAGAGCTTTTGCCATCCCTGCCACCAACGCCACGGCCTCCGTCCCCGGCCGTCGTTCCAATTCCTGATGGCCACCTCGCATCAACGGCATCAGCCGCGTTCCTTCCCTGACAAGTAAGCCACCGACCCCGCGTGGCCCGTGAAACTTGTGAGCGCCGAAACTCAGCGTCGTGGATCCCAGTTCGTGGAAGTTCACGGGAATCTTTCCTACAGCTTGAACTCCGTCGAGATGGACGGGGATCGCCTTGGCGCGGCAGTTTATCGACAACCCATCCAGATCTTGAATCACACCGGTTTCGTTGTGAGCCAATATGACCGCGGTGAGTCGCGTATCAATCGGCATCTCTAAAGAAGAGAGTTGTCCATGAACATCCACGGGAAACTTGTACAACTTCCAGCGACGCATTGCCGGAGCACGGCAAACTTCCAAAATCGAGGGGTGTTCTCCCGGTGAAAGGGCGATTGTCCCCGACAATCCGTACGTCAGTCCGTGCACGGCGGCGTTGTTGGCTTCGGTTCCCCCGCTGGTAAAGATCAACTCTTCGGGGAGGGCACCGACTGTTTTTGCAATTGCCTCTCGACTGTCCTCCAGAATCTGCCGGGCTTTGCGTCCGGCAAGGTGTGAGCTGCCGGGGTTGCCGTAGCAATCCTGCATCACCCGGGCCACGACCTCGATGACCTCCGGCAGAGGGGATGTTGTGGAATTGTTGTCCAGATAAATCGTGGGAGACATCCCGTCATCCTAACAAGATCAGATGTTTTTTCGCCTCCCCGAAATCGTCCTATCGAGACAATTTCGGCTCCTTGCATCGAGAGTTTCTAGAAACACGGAGATTTGGTCAAAGACCGGATGACAAGTTGCCTGATGTCACACGGTTAAGATTGTCTGTCTAGACTTCGTCGGCCGAGGTGTTCGGTGATGGGGGCGAGCTCAGACCTGACCGCCTGCAGCCCGGAGCTGACCCACTCGAGTCGCCCTCTGGGATGTCCCGCATAGCACATCTCTCCTCAGCGGACTCGAATCTCAGAAGCCGTCCAGCGGATCAAGATTCGAGCCGCGCAAGATCCGAAAAACCGTGACTGACATGAAGCAGGAACGTGTTTTTGAACTTCTAACGCAGGGACAGCTCTGTTCCGGACGCTCTCACGGTGCCGGCGGCAAATTCTTGACGGCCAAGCCCAGCATCAGGATCGACAACCCATTGAAGAGCATGTCGATACCAACGAACATTCCGATCACCACAATCCCGTCTAGCGGCCACTGCTGCCAGATCATGATCCCTAAAGCCAGATTGACAAGGCCATGAAGCACAAGCCAAATCGAATTGTGAAATCGGATTGTCAGGGCAATAGTAATGCGGAACAGTCCACTGAAAATCAGGAATACCGCGATGAGGAGCGTGAGCGTGATTGCGGTTGCAGCCGGATGAGCAACGACCATGATGCCGACAACGAGAGACAGCAACCCGGCCAGCAGGTCAATGAAAAATCCAGCCCAGCCTCTGGTCGCGACGGCATGAGTGGCTTGAAGCAGACCTCCAACGATCATCAGCCAGCCGAAGAAGACCGTTGTTGCCAGAGTCACGTAGGCTGCTGAGCCGAGTGCCACCGTTCCCAAGAGGGCCAAGACGAAGCCGAGGCTCACAATCCAGCACCACCGCTTGCGGAGTTCGTCGAGTCCGACCAAATGCAAGCTACCGATCGTCAAGACATTCGTGGATTCCATTGGAGTCTTTCCCGGAAGGTTACGACTGAGGAAACGGGCAAACTATCGATGTCAGAGAGCGACCGCCCGTCACGATCAGTTCAGCCTAACAAGTCCGGCTTCGGGCAGATAGACACGGGCACTCGGCAACCGAGAACGAGCCGACACGTTGCCGATAATCTTCGGATCAGCTCCCTCGGAACGGGCGTGTCTGTCGCCGTGGTTCTTTCGGTCCTTTCGAGGGCGGCGGGATCCTGCAGAGGCCCCCTCCAGCCGAGCGGATTGCTCAACACATCGTCCAGCACGACCACAGACCAAAGCCGCACATCGGTTCCGTCCCGGAGCATCGATCACCGGAGAACAGCACCGAATGCATCAGCACTCTGCGGGAGTCACTCGCCGCAGGAGCCTTTCGGTGTTTTCGAGCGAGGTCCATTCAGCGAAGAGGAGGGCTCTTCTATCAGGAATTCTGAGCCCGGAATCGCACCCAAAATCTTGGCGGGTCGCGAGTCCTCCCGTTGTTCGCTCGGATTTCGTCATGAGTCCCGATGAGCGGTTTCCATGGAAAAGGCCGGTCGACAGACGGCAACGTAATCGGCCCCTTCGGTTTCCGGAGTACTGTATTGAACCCACTCGCCCGGATGAGTCAGGATCGCTTCCCCGGAATGCACATCGAAAACGCCGTCACGATGTGCGACTCGAAGGACTCCTTTCAAGACGAGCGTGAATTCCTCGAAGTCCGGCGTTTGCCCCGGCTCGATCCAGCCTGCGGGACATTGCAGGTGTGCAATGCTGGTCTCGGTTTGGCCGGAATGGGTCCGACCGACGTACTCGTCAATCCGAATGGGTTTGTTTGTCACCGCCTCAATACAATTCGGCAGTGGAATGAAAGTCGGCATAGCGAGGGCTCCTCATGTCCGCGTTTATTACGGATCAAATATTTCCAAACGATGATCGTCGTTCACGAGATCACAGGCATCCTCAACGGAACCGTCGGTCAGATGGGAGTCTTGGTGAATCCAGCTGCCGTGTATCGGTTCGTCGTCGATGTTTCCAAGGATACCAAGACCGATCCCCGCGACGCACGCGTGATTGCTCTCGACAGATACAGGGCTTAAGTCGCGGTAGAAAACTGGGGCGGCGACAAACAGCGTGATTGGCGATAATATTTTGAGACAGAAGTCGGATCTTGGCAGAGGCCCATTGACCCTGAGGCATGGTTGGCCGAAGCGTTTCGAGGCAATCCTTTTCCGGGCAACATCCGTCCATCGAATGGATTCATGGCCGCCGTTGAATTGCGTCACGGACCATCCCAATCGGCGCACCGCTGTTGGAGTTTTAATGCAACTGGGCGTCTCGCGTCCGCACCGCCGCCGCCGGTGATTTGTTCGTCCGGATTCCACAAAAAATTTCAATGCGCGCCGTGGTGATCGAGGATCATGCTCCGTCGACCTCTTCTTTTGGCGGAGTAATTTTTGCTTCGCCGACGTCGGATTGTCAGTGATTAAGACAAAGCATGAGGTGCCGAACGAAACGGTCTAGTCGTGTTTCCAGGGTTCCGCTAGATTCTGCGGACGGTCTTTGGGGAAGGTGTGAATACACAGGCCCTTCCAAGACGACTCACGCCACTCGATCAGGATGTTTTGCTTCACCATGCGTGCCCCATCTCGAGTTTGTGTTGTTCCAATGGGAATCCTCCTGTTGGTTGTCTGTGTCACCAGCCTGTCGGCACAACAACAAGTTGGCAAATCGGCCGTGCGCCCCAAGCCGTCGTCGCCGGCCGCCCCGAATAGCCCACCAGCCCAGCGGCCGGATGCGATCCAAGGAGCGGTGAAAGCCGCACCCATGAAAATACCGCGTGTTGACACGAAAATGGATGAACTGGAACCGGTATCAGCGGAGCTACTGCGGGTTTTGGAAGATTGGGAGCAAAAGTCAGCACAAGTGAAATTGATTCAAGGCAAACATACGCGTGTCGTCTTCAACCACGTTTTCGAATTGGAAAAGCGTTCTGAAGGCAAATTTTTCTTAGAGACTCCTGACAAGGGGAGAATCGATTTGGTCGGAGTCAAGCCAAAGAAGTCGGAGGAATCCAAAAAAATCGGTAAGGAGAGTGGCAAGCCGTACCGGATCGATGAAGATCGTCACGAAATGTGGATTTGTAATGGCGAGGAAATCGTGATGGTCAATGGCGACGAAAAAACCTATGAAATAGCCGCCATCCCAGAAGATCTTCGCGGGACGAACATCGTGAATGGCCCACTTCCGTTTCTTTTCGGAATGAAGTCGGAGGAGGCTCAAAAGCGATTCCAAATCACGCTACGCCAAAATAATTCCACCTCCGCAGTCCTTCGCGTTGTGCCTCGACTTCAAAGCGATCGAGACAACTACAAGGAGGCGTATGTGATTCTCGACAAGAAAACATATCTCCCCAAAGCGGTGAAGATGATCGATCCCTCCGGCAATCTCGAAACGGAGTACTGGTTTGAAATTCAGGATGTCAACAATCGCTCTCTCAAGGCCAAATTGGCGGGCATGTTTGGAGATGCGGATCCGTTCCATCCCGATTTAAAGAATAAAGGATACAAGCTTTCTCTGCCGACGGATGCAGGGAACGCGATCCATACGGCAGGGGCAAAACAGCCGGCAGGACAATCGGCACCACGACCAACCCCGAATCCAAGTGCTGTGAAATTAAAGAAGTAGGGCGAGCCCATGGACAACGGTCTCTGCGGCTCCCATTCGAGCCGATGGCTCCGAATCCAGCAGGAGAGTCGCCCATGTCTGATCCCGATTTTCTCGGCGACGCTGCGGTGACGATTCCCAAACCCGGAATGACGGTTCCGACCCCGCTTGCGAAGCACGCGTCAGACGGCATAACGCCGACGGCTGTCGGAGACGCAACAGAGGACTCGGCCTTCGTTTGGCTGCGGCGATCAGATCAGGTCGTTGTCGCGACTCTGCTTGTGGCTTTGATCCTCTTGACGACACTTCATTGGCTGCAGTTGTCTCGTTGGGGATCCGCTGCGATTGAGGTCCAGAGTCGCGAACCGCGCGAGTACTACTATTCGCTGGATATCAATACCGCGTCGTGGGTCGAATGGGCTCAGCTGGAGGGGATCGGCGAAAAACTCGCCAAGCGAATCATTGCCGACCGAAACGAATTTGGCGCTTTTCGAAATGCAGACGATGTTCGTCGAGTTCCGGGCATTCATCGGAAACAGTTGCAGTCCATGAGACCCTTTTTGCGAGGCGGTATCGAAAGCGCAGGTGTTGTCCGATGACATCCCATATCCCTCTTTCCGATACCGTGGAAATCCGCGTTCCGCTGCAGGGAATCGCTGTTTTTCCAGCAGGATTACCGCGCATCCCCGGTGGCTGGACGGAGCGAGAATGGGTCATTGAAGGGCGTTCATTTCGACTGATACTTCCCGCAACGCCCGATGCATTTCTGGATGATGCCGATGTCCATGCCGCGTTTGAGCGTGATGAGTATATGCCGTATTGGGCCTACCTTTGGCCGGCATCACTGAAAATGGCCGCGACGGTGTTGAGATCGGCTTGGCCGAGGGAAGCGGATGTTTTGGAGCTCGGATGCGGTATCGGAGTGGTTGGACTTGCGGGGTTGACCCAGGGACTGAACGTCACATTTAGTGATTACGAACCCGTGGCCGTGGAGCTTGCCGTCATGAATGCTCGCCGAGCGGGTTACTCCAACGCGCAGGGCTTGGTCTTCGATTGGCGTCAGCCGCCGAATCGAAAGTTCTCGTTAATTTGGGGTTGTGAATTGCTGTATGAGGATCGCAATCATCAGCCATTGCTGTGCCTCCTTCGGCAATTACTCGCCCCGGAGGGTAAAGTGTGGTTCGTCGATGGTGGGCGTATGCACGCCGAAGCATTTTGGAAGATGATCCCGACATGGGGACTTTCTTGCCAACTGTTTGACGAAAACTTCCAGACCTTGGCCGCTCCGCGTGTCGGCAAATATCAATTGTTCGAGATCCGGCACGCGTGATCATTTTTTCGGCAGGTTGTGTGGTCACGCTGAACGTCTGTTGATTGGTGAATAAATCTTAGGCAGATTCATTTAACTCAAACAGCGACTGAGTTTTCACAACGGCCAATTGATTGGGAAACGTGTGAAACGTGTAAACCAAAATACTGTCCCGCGAAACTTCCGTTTGAATCAGGCTCAGTGCTCCCGGGCTGAAACGGTTGGTACTGGAGAAGTGAATCGAGAGACTGGGGTGCCGGCAATCCTGAACGAGTTCTTCATGCAGTCGGAGAAACGTTGTCGGACTCAGAATTTCCAAGGAAGAACTGATACTGTAATGCAGGGCCCGTTTAAAATCTAACGCCTTTGTCGCACAGCCATGTGGCCGATATTCAAACAACCGGTGCTGAGTCGGGAGTGGCTCTCGGCGATCTGAAAATACTTCTGTCAGCGATTCGGCACCATGACTCAGCACCAGAACATGGCCCGCAGAGCACAATCGTGCCTCCAAAACCATCTTCGAATTTTTCAGGGAGGCCGACCGCAGACAGAGACACAGTTCTGGATGCAGGCGGCGTGTAAAACCGCTGAGCAGCATGTCGGAAACGGCAGGATGACACGTCGGCGTGAGCATTGAATGAGGCCCAGGGGCAATTAAGAGGCATGCTTTTCGAGATCTGCCAAGCCTTTTCGATGACAGAAGTCACCAAAGGCTTCACCGCGCTGTCGATCCAATTTGTAGTACCTTAATGGCGCGATGAGTGTCGCTGTGATCTCCTCTTGAGGCACAGAATCCTTGTAGATGAAGGCTAGGCGTGTTCCTTGAGCATTTCCGCCCAAATAGATGGTGTACTTTCCAAAAGCACCACCCACACCCGCTTGTTTTCCGACGAGGCCAATGTCCGGTGTGTACGGTCGTGCGCAGCCGTTTGGGCAGCCTGTCATGTGGACGGCAATCCGATCGTGTTCGATGCCGAGTTTGGCCATCTCGACTTCCAATGTGTCGATGATCCCGGGAAGCGTCCGTTCGGCTTCGGTAATTGACAGGCCGCACGTTGGAAAGGCGGGACAGGCGATGGAGTAGCGACGAATCAGGGTCAGTTCGTGCTCCTGTTTGATTCCATGCTCAACAAGAATTTGCACAATATTGGCTTTGTCCTGTGGGTCGATGTCGCACAGAATGACGGACTGGAGTGCCGTCAATCGGGTCTCCATACCATATTTCGAAAGGATCGTTCGAATTCCGGACTTGATGCGTAAGGGGCCTTCATCCTTGATCCGTCCGCATTCGATGTTGATGCCGAGAAATAATTTCCCATCGCCCTGTTCGTGCCAACCAATGTGGTCGTCCACATCCGTGACATCCACGGGGGACGGATCCGCGAGCACCTGACCTAGGTATTCCTCAACCTTTGCTTTAAACCACTCTAGGCCGTGATTGCGGATCGTGTATTTCAAACGCGCAATCTTGCGATCTTCGCGATTTCCGAAATCTCGCTGCACCTTGACAATGGCTTCTGCAGTATCGACGACCTGATCCGGTTTGACGAAAGCCAATTTCTGGGCGATGGCGACAAAGGTCTTCTCCGCCGAAGGTGTCTTCCCTTGACCACCGCCGACGAGAACGTTGTACCCGACAATCTTGCCCTCCTCGACCACCGCCAAGAAACCAAGGTCCTGTGTATAAATGTCGATACAATTGTCCTCGGGAAGAGCAATTCCCGTTTTGAATTTGCGTGGGAGATAGACTGTGCCATAAATCGGCTCATCGATGGGCCTGAAATCGGCAGCGACGTTCTTTGACTCCCCGGAGTCATCGGTCAACCAAATTTCGTGGTAGGCCGTCGTTCGTGGCTTCAGGCGTTCGGCAATGGAATCGGCCATCGCCTGCATTTCCGCACGAACGGGACTGTTCTTGATTGGAGCGGGACAGCACATCACGTTTCGCTCGACATCGCCGCAGGCCGCCAGAGTCGTTAACAACGTGTCGTTGATCTCCTTCACGGTTGCTTGCAGGCGACTCTTAATGACTCCATGCAATTGGAAACCTTGGCGAGTGGTGACACGCAGTGTTCCGTTCGCCTGCCTGTCGCAAATGTCGAGATGTGCCAGAAACTGACGGGCAGAAACTTTTCCACCCGGAATGCGCGTTCGCACCATGAAAATATACTGTTTGCCCTTCGCCGTTCCATCGTCGTTCTTGGCCTTACGCACGTCACGATCGTCTTGTTGGTAAATCCCGTGGTTTTTGATGAGATGTTCGGAGTCCTTGCCAAATTCATGATCGTGTCGCAGCTCTTCGGCGAGAGTCCCACGCAGTTGATGGCTCGCCTCTTTGATAATTTCGACGGCGGAACGCTTCGCATTTTCTGACATCACTTCCACTCCGGTAGCCTGCAACGACATACACTTCGGAAAATCCACGTCTCCGACGATGTTCCGAAACCACAAACCTTCGCCGACTGTGTTCTTAGAATCATAGCGACTGAGGCTCGGAGGTCGAGTGTTCCTGATCAATAGGAGCCTCGGGCGCCCGAGGCCATCGATCCACTCACGGGTCGCCAAGCGTTTGGCTGTGGTCTTTCTTGGGGTCGGCCAGATCGAAAGACGATCAAGCATCCCCGGGACCTCATCGGACACAATCGCCACCATTTGTCACGGTCGAGAAAAAGACGATGACCTCATCGATCCCAATCGAGCTGTCGGAGATTGCTTTGGGTACGAAATGAAGCGTGCTTCGTCTCGGAGGGGGCATGGTCCTCGGATCCAAAGAAACGATCCAACCGCAGACCTCGTTGGTGCGAGAGATCTGCGGTTGAAATCGAACGGGTGGTGTCGGTCATCAAGCGTGCGAGTGTGTCATTCGGCTGTTCGAGGAGACAAGTGGAGTTGGTCGCTAAATGAATATGAAATCTGTCGTTCAGGGCCGGGATAGCACGACGACAGCGGGAATCAAAACCGGTTTCACAGAAACGATGCAACCGGCTTTGTCGCGGGTCAGTTCGATGAAGAGCGTCGTCATGCTGTCGGTTCCTTGATGAGTCGCACGGGTCGAGCGATTTTGACCCGCAAGCGGCTGCCATGTCTGTTGTGTAGGATTAATTAAGATGTAGAGCAGCTGGAGTGCCAATCGAATAACTCGTTCGAAAAAATCAACGGAAAAAAACGTTGTGCCGTCGCAAAGTTTTATCAATGATTCGTTTACGTCGCATTAAATCGTGTGTTCCGCACGGATTCAGAGATCTGCAGGTCGCAGCAGCGCGTTGCCAAAAGACATCAAAAAAGTCACCAACACAGGCGGCTTCTCGCACCGAAACCGTATCCCAATCGACTGTTCTGTATGCGCTCGAGTTGGTGTGGTGCATGTTGACAACAGACCACAGGTCCAATGAGACCATCGACAGCCGACAGCGGGTTTGTCGACGAGTCGGTTCCACGGTCTAGGGCTTGGTGATGGGACTGTTCAAACAACCGGACAGCGGCTCGCCGTTTTGGTGAGCCGCTTGGAGTTGACACGGTGACCAATATCGGTGAGCGTTTTGCTGAACGGATCTATTTCCGTGTCACCCCGCTGACGAGCGTCGGGTGGGGCCCGTTGTCCGATCAACCTCAATCGTGAATCGCGGCACGTTCGTTCTCCCGGTTGAAACCAGCTTTCGAGGCGATTTTTTCGGCAGCGAAACAATCGTTGGCGTCTTCGTGGGTTGAATCCAACGGGAAAATGTCGCAACGGCGTAATACGGCCTTAAACGCAGTTTTTTGCGGGACGACATTCTGCCGCGAAAATAACAACGGCTCGTGAACTCGAAACTCCAGGGCAGGCCACTTGGCAATTGAGCCGAGTCTTGGGGGTCAACGTGAATTCTCGGCCTGTGTGCGCGGTGTTCGGCGTCTGTTTTTTGGGAAACCTTGCCGATGATTTCACAACCAGATTGGCCGATCCCGCTCCTCTTCAGTACCAAGAGACCCCGAACGTTCGCTAAACGACGCCGAACGCGATAGCGCTGGCCGATAGTGCTGCAAAAATTTGGCTGGCCACCCGTCCTCATCGATGCCGTGGCATGCGCGACGCCGAACCATAACGCCTCGACCGCTTCTCCCAGAGGAATCTCGTCCCGTTGGATTCTCAACACTCCCCACAAGAGGACATGATTGATGGACTCGAACGCTTCTGACCCGGGACTGCCGGCCGCGCAAAACACGCGCCGTGAAGTCCTCCAAGGAATGGGCGGCGCGCTGCTGTTTGTCCTCACGGCGAGGGGCAATCCAGCGCAAATCTACGCGGCGGCTCGGGCCAGGCGGGACCTTTTTCTCAAGCTGAACGAGCTCGAAGGCAAAACGCTGGAGGCGCTCGGCGATACGTTGCTGCCCGGTGCCGCGCACGCCGGCTCCGTCGCCAATGGATACGGGCAAACGCACGACGTGATTAACCTTTTTTTTGTGCGGGTTCTGGCCTCTTTCCCACCTCCGGAGCGGTCAAACCTACGTTCACCCTGACCGCGCAGGCGTTGCGCACGGTGCAACATGGGATCGCTCGCTGGGGGAATTATTCCTAATAGGATAATCCCCTCGACGCCACAGCGTTGAGTACCCGTCCTCTGGCGTCTGGCAGATGCGACGCAGGAGGGATGGATTTGCTCTCACCGACCCACAATTCCAACCAGTCCGAATTGTGGGTCAACGGAATGTGACGCGGAAAATCGAACATGACAACCTCGCCCCAATCCTCGCTGTCGGTGATCGCGGCACACAGTGATCGCCCATGGAAAACCGCTCGGCTCTCCGAAGTCGAGGGTCACAGGGTTCCCCTTGGACGACGAAAGTCTGAAGAATTCGTTGTAGCAGCAGGGGTTCAAAGGAGAATTGATCAAGGACAATTGAGTTGACAAATCACGGGGCTTCTCTAGTGGTCTAGGAACCTCACTATAGATTTATCCGTTCGCGATGTATCCGTTCGCGACGGTTCTCGCTCGTCGAGGGTCTGGCGGCGTTGTGCAAAGGGAGTCCGAGTGCAACCATCGAACTTTCGTGGATGTCTGCTCAGCAAAAAGAGACTCGCATTCGCAACGTCCACGCCTTGATCGCCACCGCAGGGAATCCGCTCTTTCGGAGAGTTTTTAAAATGATTCTGAATAATCAGGATTTGCGATTGTCAAGCATTCTGCGTACGAGACAGGATCGTATGCGCTGGCTCCAATTTATTTATTTAAAAAGATGAGATCATCAAATGATTTTGAATGAGGTGGCAAAGTGTTTGACTCGCCGCTCACTGCTTCAGCATTCCGCAGCCATTGCAGCCGCTCTGGCTCATCCGTGTATGGCCGCATCCGATAATCGCTCGGACCGCCCCCCCCCCACGCCGCCCTATAAATATTGTCGGCAGATGGCGGGGTTTCAATCTTCTGGAAATGTTCAGCCCTCCGATCCCTGTCCCCGGGGTTCGTATTGCTTTGCCGCGGGCATTCAGCGAAGACACGTTCGAACTGATCGCCAACTGGGGGTTCAACTTTGTGCGGGTGCCGATGTCCTACTGGTATTGGGCTCGGCCTTCCGAATGGGGCCCAATGAGCGAGGAAATCCTTGAGCGAATTGACCGTGCGGTCTTGCTCGGACAAAAGTATGGCCTGCATGTGAGCTTGGCGATGCATCGCGCGCCGGGATACTGCGTGAACCCGCCTACTGAGCCATTGAGCCTCTGGTCTAACGACCGCGCGCTCAAGGCGACTTGCGACTATTGGAGCACTCTCGCCAAACGGTACAAGTATATCAGCTCACGTCGTTTAAGCTTTGACTTGCTGAACGAGCCGCCGTACCCCTCCGACGCGGCTTATAATTTATTTTACTCGACGCTTGGCCAAGGTCTTGGAGAGGCGAAGCCGATGACCTATGCCGATCATGCACGCTATGTGGAATCAGCAACTAAGGTTATCCGCCAGCACAGCTCTGAACGCCTCGTGATCGCCGAGGGAGTTGGTTGGGGTACCACTCCGGATACAAATTTAGAATCGCTCGGGATCGCTCACAGCTTTCACTGCTATGAGCCCGTCGGCGTCGCGCAGTACAGGAGTCCCGCCATGGGAAAAGGGATTCCTTGGGATCAAGTGCCGCTGCCAAGTTGGCCTCACGGCTGGAATCTGAATCAGGAGTTCTGGACGGCTGAAGACTTGAAGCAGTTTTTCAGTCCCTACACTCAACTTGCTCGTTCGGGCAAACTCGTGCATTGTGGTGAGATCGGTTGCTACAACAAGACGCCGCATCAGGTGACTCTGGACTGGCTTGAAGCGGCCCTGAGCAGATTCACGGGGCAGGGAATCGGATTTGCGATGTGGCAACTCGAGGGAGAATATGGCCTAGTCAACTCCGGTCGCACAGATGTGGCCTACGTCACCATGCGCGATGGTCGCCGTCTCGATCAGTCGATGCTCAAGCTGCTCCAAAAATATTGAACCCGCGTTGGATGTTTCTCGGCAAGGGGCGAGGGATCAACTTCGCCCCTTGATCGTAATGCCGGACTGGTCGAAAAGATCGGCACCAAAAACGTGGCTGTGACGTTCGGGGGCAGCCATCAGCGAAGCCGAACCCATCGACCTGACAATGAACGTCTACACCGATCCGAAGTTGCTCGACGTTCAAGGGGCGTTGGATTCGCTGCCGTCGCTCGATTGGAAGTCGTCATCCTCGACCGAACGCCCGATGATGCGAGCAACCGGGACAGACGATCAAGACAGAACGCGAACAGTAGACGGCATGTCTTCGCCGTTTGCACCAGCGTTTGCACCAAACTCTGGCAAACGGGGGCAAAGTATGTCGTTTGCTGTCATCTCATCGGAGTTGGCCGACGAACGAACGCCTAACCGAGCGACACTCGAAAACCCCTGCGAATCAAGCGAAAAAGCCTTGCCCGCAGTGTTTGCAAGCAAGGCTTTGGAAGTGTCCCCGGCAAGAGTCGAACTTGCAACCTTCGGCTTCGGAGGCCGACGCTCTATCCAATTGAGCTACGGAGACGGAGAGAGAATTGAGCGAAAAAGTCCAACTTCGTCGACTCAATGGTGATTGGGACACTACAACCCCGAAGGTACGAAGGGACTTCGGGAAAGTCAAACCCTCGGTATTCCAAACTCCGGCCGATGATTTTTGGAATCGAAAACAACGTTGCTGAGGATCCGATGAATTTTGATAAAGGGCACTGTTGGATGACCCACGGAATGATCCTGCGTCCCCGTGACTAGCGACAATCAGCGACGTTCTTGAACAAACGTTTTCAGTGAAAGAAAATAGTACGGCATGGTTGCGCCGTGCAAGAATCCGCTGACGTCCCCCTTTGCTGCGTCGGTTTGTTGGCTGTTATTCCTTGTTCTTGATCAACAAACGCACGCTTTCAATCGGCACGCAGGACCGGAAAATCATTTGCGTGTCCATATTTTTTTTGGCCGACAGTCCCTCATTTTTGGAGTCCTCATCTTGGTGACTGTTGTCCGTGGAGGCCCTGACGAAAGAGGTCGTCTGCCGATTTCCCTGCGTCGGGGCACCGTCCGCATATAGAGTGAATGTTCGGCTGACTTGACCGATGACATTCCCCAACGCATCAAAAACCGGACCGCCACTTGATCCTTGGCCGAAGTCAGCTGTGACATTCATCCACAGGACGCGCTCTCGATCCCGCTCGTAATTCGTCACATGGCCAGCGGAAAAATAGAAGAAACTCTCACCAGGATGACCGATGATCCGCACCTCCGATCCCGGTTGTGCGTTGACGACGGCGAGTGGCAGCGGCTTCAATCGTCGCGCATCAATACGGAACAGACAGGTATCCGTGTCCTTATTGGTCGCCAGTAGTTCGGTGACGGGGTAGACGTTCTTATTCATGTCCATGACGACAACGGCGTCAGCGTCGTCGTCATGGACAAACACATGGCAACTAGACGACAGAACACCATCCTCGGTGACGGCGAACGCTGTCGCGAATGAGGACTGCCAGTCCTCCCCGTTTTCAGGCTTACTGAGGCTGCAAACGATGAAGATACTTTCGCAAACGCGACGATATAAATCGCACCCGGAGATTGTTTTTTCGGAGGCTTTTGGCAGAGTCAATTCGCAACTCTGAATCTTGAGATTCTTGCGAAGCTCCGACTCACTCTTCGTTTTCCCCTCTCGGTATAATCGGCTTCCCGTGTTGGAAATGTGTGACAGGACTTCGTCCAACATAAATACAGGATAGGACCTGACCCCGACGTGAGGCCGGCTGTCAGAATGCTCATTTGTCTTCGATTCGCAATTCGAGGCGTCATCTCTTGGGGAGCAGGAATCGATCTGCGGTTCCAGAGCGAGAGTCGGTTCACAATGTGCAACAGGATGAAATTTTGAAACACCAAATCCGGCACTGGCAATCAACACAATGCCGAGCCAAACCAGTCGCTTCTTCGAGGGATTCATGGTTCTATCCGTTTTCTGTGGGGCAGTCTTCGGCAGCGACGTGATGCGGAGTGTGTGTCTCTGTTGAAGGCCGTCATTTATTCCATCGGTGACTGAGTACTTGACAGAGCACGAAACTCGTTTTTTACAGCGGCCAACGGACGATTTTCACACTCCTAAAATCGGCTAGGTCAGGCCGCACGTCAAACCACATTCGACAACTTTGATTAGTCCGTTCGAAAACGCGACAAGCCATTTTCAGAAACTAGGCAAGGCTCAGCGAGTCTTTCTGTTTTCACTCCCGTCGTGGTGCTCTTCCAGGGTTTCGTCGTCGAATCGGACTACGGATTTTCGGTCCGATCTGTCAAACCGGATCAGGTGACGATTGTACCGACCCCAATGTCATGCTCTCCCCATACCTGGTCGCAGCGGATCATACCAAGTCCGCTGTTATCCACGGCACCTAGAAAAATTTCTATGAGGGAGCGAAGGTATTCCGCGAGTCGATCCGACAGGCCTTCATCAGAACGGTTTCGACCATCACGGAAAACCGCCAGGGGATTCGATGACGCAGGCCTTTCGATCCCCGCCCCCTTCTCAGGTCTCGGTGCCCTGTCCTCCGAGGAACACTCGGCCACCTCAGATCGCAAAGTCCCTGCGACTCTTCTGCCCGCAGAATGCCGCAGGGAACGCCCCTCCAGAGAATCGCCGGATGGATTTGACTTCACCAATTTCAGAGAGCATCGCCATTCTCAAGACCAAAGACCAACCGTCTTCGAGTTGTTCTTGAGGCACATCTCGTGCCACAGGAGTGGCTTCAATATCAAACAGAAGATCCTTGATGTCGAGAGACAATTGCGAAACAGACTCGATGCACGAGATTCAAAATTTGTCGTCGTCAGTGCATCGCATCGACCATGTAATCGTATGCCAACTCCAATTCCGCATGGTTGGCCTCAGTCGAGTTGCGGACGATCGGAACGCAGCCGGAAGGGTCTCAGGATTTCAACAACAGCAGCAACCGAGGAGACACGGTGCTCAATCCCCCAACGGAGGCAGGGGCAGGCTTGTGGTCGGAGCGGGTAACTTGTGGTCGAAGCGGATAAACAGAGGACTGTTTCCGCTATTGCATTCGAGGCACGCGAACCCTGCCAAGCCACGTGCGCTCGGTGATCGGCTTGTTCGAGGCAGGATTGTCGTTAGTTGAGTTCACGCTACTCGGTTCGTCTTGACCGGTGGCCGCACGCTCGGTTACATCTCGCCACATGCGTGGAACATTGGCGATCATTGGCATTTCAATCGTGGTCTGGATGCCAGTGTTGATCTCGGCTGCGGAATGGGCCGAAGAGCGTGCCCTCGGTCCGTATTTGATTCGATCCGAGTTCGCCTTGCGCGACGTTTCGGAATTGGTCCAACACTTAGGCCAACTTCAGGACGACCTAGAATTGATGCTGGGTCTGACTTGTAACCCTCAGGAAATTCAGATTCATTTATTTCGTACTCGTTCCGGATATATCGACTATGTTGGTCGGCGAATCCCTGAAGGGACGAAACGCCAAGCGTTGTTTGTTCAAGGGACCGACGCTGGACGCGTCTATGCCTACCGTCATCGTGGTCTGGAGACAGACGTCCGTCACGAGACGACGCATGCTCTGCTGCACACGGCGCTTCCTTACGTTCCGATCTGGTTGGACGAGGGCTTAGCCGAGTATTTCGAGTCGCCTCCGGGGTTGCGCGAAAAACACAGTCCGCATCATGCGGAGTTGCAACGGGCGATCCGACAGGGATGGAAGCCGGGCATTGAGCAACTGGAGGCCAAACGTGAAATGCTGAACATGGATGCCAAAGATTACCGAGATGCTTGGGGGGTGATCCACTTCATCCTGCATGGCCCATCGGCTGCACGAGAGTCTCTGGCCGCCTACTTTGAAGAGATCCATTCTGGGCGCGCTCCAACTCCGCTGAGTCAGCATCTTCGGCAGCGGATTCCGAACCTGAACCAGAAGATCATCGATCATCTGAAGTAGCGGCGGAACAGAAGAGATGCCCTGTTCGGGCAAAATTTCGACGCCTTGGCGAAATGCTTAGCCGTTTTTCGGATGGCCTGCGATTGTCACAAAAACTTGGTTCGCAGTGTAGAATCGTTTCCGAGACATACGGAGACTGCGAACGTGTTACAGGCATTGCAATTATTGATTGACCGTCGGGAACTGGACTCTGCGGCACTTGGCCACGATTTGGCAGCACTCGGTTTTTGTGATGCCGATGGGGCGGCAAGTCGGATTTGCCGAGTGGTCGAAGGGCCGCATCCCGCAGAACTCGTTGCCGGCTTCCTGCACCAGTTGATTACGCTTCTGTCGGAAATTGCGGACCCCGATGAAGCTCTGATCGACTTCGAACGGTTTGTCCACAGGACGGACGACCGCGTGCAGTTGTTTCAGTTTTTGCACGCCAATCCCCGCGCGATTGATGTCATGGTGCGACTGTTTGTCAGTAGTCGGTACCTCACGGAGACCCTCCTGCGCAATCCGAATGTGCTTCAAGAATTGACGTCTCATCGCCGATTGGCCGAATTGAAGAGCCGAGAAGAATTCTTCAGTCAGGCGTTGTCAATTGCCGGCTCGGCCGCCGACTTCACGTCGCGGATGGATGCACTGCGGCGGTTTCAGAGAGGGGAGATACTGCGGATTGGAGCCTGTGACGCTTTTGGACTGATCGATCTGCGATCCGCCACGACCCAACTCAGTCTGTTGGCCGACAGTCTGATTCAGGCCTGTCTGACGTTGACGAGTCAGGAATTCAGCATGCCCACGGAGAGTCTGACAGTTATCGCATTGGGAAAACTGGGTGGTGAGGAACTGAATTACAGTTCTGACATTGATTTAATTTTTTTGACGGATCGCAGTCCCGCGGATGTGCTGCCTCTCGCGCAACGATTGGTAAAGGCCTTACAGGATTCGACGGCAGAAGGATTTCTTTACCGCGTTGATGTCCGCCTGCGACCTTGGGGGCGGTCTGGTGAACTCGTCACAACGATCGCTTCCTATCTGGAGTATCTCCGGTTGCATGCCGAGCTTTGGGAGACTCAGGCACTGCTCAAGGCTCGCATCGTGGCTGGACATTGGCCCTGGGGACAGGAATTCCTTCAACGCGCAGAGCCGTTGATCTTCGGTGCGTCGCCCGATGATGTTCGAGCGTCCGTTCGGCAAGCCAAGAATCGGATTGAGTCCGAATTGCGCCGCCGCGGTCGCGTTTGGGGCGAGGTCAAACTTGGTATGGGCTCGATTCGTGACATTGAGTTCGTTGTCCAAGCACTGCAACTGGTTCATGGTGCCAGGCATCGGCATGTTCGGACCTCCAATACGCTTGATGGCCTCGTTCGTTTAACGGATGCGGGGATCCTTCATGCGGATGAGTATCGCCGCTTGACCGATGGCTATGTCTTCCTCCGAGCGGTCGAGCACTCTCTGCAATTAATGAACAACCGCAGAGAGCACTCGCTCCCGTCCGATCCCCGCGAGTTGAATGCGTTGGCGCGGCGATTGGACTTTGAGACCGCGAACCAGTTGATGGCGCATTTCGATGGTCATCGTGAGTCGATTCGTAAAATCTTTGATAAGTACATCTCTCACGAACGTGCGTTGACTGAGCCGGTTACTGCGATACCAATTCCCCAGCGACAGCAAATCCCGAAACGAGAGCTTGAAACCTATGAGTCTGTTTTCAGCGACAATGAGCGTCGCAGGCATCTCGAATTACTAGCGGAAGTCAATGAAACGCAGCCGGTGCGGGTCATCGCCGAGGTGGCCAAAGGCAATTTGAATCAGTCGCTGCAGGAGCAGAATTTGTGGACGGTCACGGTTCTTGGTCAGGATTGCCCAGGCGAGATGTCGATGATCTGTGGCCTGTTTTTTGCCTACGGTTTTGACATCATTGATGGCTTTGTTTCTACGGCCGCAAGGACGCGCGGTGATCATCTTCGAGAACGGGTCTCGCGCAATTTTGTGGACGTCTTCAGGCTCCGTTCGTCCCGGAACGAGGTGCTGCCAAACGTTTGGCGAGACTATGAAAATGATCTGAATGAATTGGTTCTCTTGGGACAGCGGGGCAACATTGATGAGGCTCGGGGGCGTTTGGCTCAACGCGTTGCCGAAGTTTTTCAAGAGACAGCCGATGTTTCGATGCGACCGGCGCCGTTCGAAGTTCGTTTTGACAACGAAGCAGATGATCATGCCACCGTGCTGCACATTCAAGGTGAAGGAACAATCGGCTTTCTGTACGAACTCTCCAACGCTCTGACGCTCAGCGGGATGAGCATCGAGCAGGTGATGATTCGGACGGAGGACCATCGAGCATTTGACACGTTGCTCGTGACAGAGATCCACACGGGCGAAAAAATTACCGATGCTAGCCGGCTTCAGGAGTTGCAGGCTGCAGTCGTGCTCATTAAGCAGTTCACGCATTTGCTTCCCGCCGCCGCGAATCCCCGCGCCGCACTGCTTCACTTTCGGGCGTTTCTTCGCGATTTTTTTCATCGACCGGATTGGCTGGACCAGCTGTCGTCACTCGATCGTCCCGAAGTGTTGTCCGCACTGGCGCAGATGCTCGGCATGAGCGATTTTCTCTGGGAAGATTTTTTGCGACGCCAGTACGCTAGTCTTTTTCCCGTGCTCCACGACATCTCAGGACTGAGGCAGGTCTACTCACGAGAGTATCTGCAGGGCGAGTTGTCTCGAGTGCTGGGGTCTGCCCATGCGCCCGATGAGCGTCGACGATTGCTGAACGAATTCAAGGATCGGGAACTGTTTCGAATCAACATGCGGTACATCCTCGGATATTGTCCTGAGGTTGAATCGTTTGGGCACGAGATGACGGATCTGGCCGAGGTCGTCATTGTTGCTGCCGTGACATTTTGTCGGACCGAGCTCGAGTCTCGTTTTGGATCTCCACAAATGGGGGACGGACGGGAATCGACGCTGGTGCTCTGTGCTCTGGGTAAGTGTGGTGGACGGGAGATGGGGTTTGCATCCGACATCGAGCTGATGTTTGTCTACTCCGCTGACGGAACAACGACGAGTGAGACAAGAGAATCGAATCTCGAGTCGATAGCTAATGCCAGCTTTTTTGCGAAGCTCGTGGAGAGTGTGTGCCAAGCGATTGACTCCCGAAAGGAAGGCGTGTTTCGGATCGATCTTCGCCTCAGACCCTATGGCCGTACCGGGAGTCTGGGCGTCTCCTTTGAGGCCTTTCGAAATTACTTTCAAGCGGATGGTCCCGCTTGGCCCTATGAACGCCAAGCTTTGGTAAAGCTCCGTTCGATTGGCGGAGATGAAGAACTCGCCAGCCGATTGACAACGCTTCGCAATGAACTGGTCTACAACGGGAATCCCGTCGATTTTTTGGCCATTCGCGCCATGCGGGAACGCCAGTTGCGGCAACTCGTCGGTGCCACCGAATTCCATGCGAAACTCAGTCCGGGCGGGCTTGTTGATCTGGAATACCTGGTCCAGGCATTGCAAATGGACCGGGGTGACATGTACGACGTCTTGCGAACAACGAACACCCGACAGGCGATTGATGCCCTGTTCAGTGTCGGTCTCTTGTCGCGTGCCGATCATGAGCGATTGAGGGATGCCTATCACTTCCTGCGTCGGGTCATCGATGCGATGCGCATGGTTCGAGGCGCATCGCGTGATCTGTCCGTGCCGCCGCAATCATCCGCCGATTTCGAATCGCTTGCCCGCCGATTGGGATACGGCGTTCCAATCAGTCGCCTGCACGAGGATGTGACTCGACACTCGCAGGTGGTTACGGAACTTGTTCGCCTGTACTCCAAAAACCGTAAGTCAGGGATGTGAGGACCACTGGCCGTATCCCCGTTTCGCTGCGCATCGATTGGCATTGGTGGTAACGGCTATTTGCGATAAATTGCGAGGGAGTGATCTTGAAGCCGTTGGACAAGGTCCCACGAATCCGCAAGGTGGGGACTCTGGGGATCAGTGATGCAGGATGTCACACGGATGGGGAGATCCGCAACACGATTTTAACGGAGAGTAACGGAATCCATGGAAGAAATCCAAACTTTGCCGCTGCCCGGTTGTCGGGAGCCCTTGAGCTCCTTCAGCCACTTGTTGGGTGCGGTTGTGTTCACCGTTTTGGCTGCCATTCTGGTGCGTCGTGGACGCGGGGACTGGGTCCGAATGACAAGCCTGGTGGTGATGGCGAGTTGCTCTGTCCTTCTCCTCAGTTTGAGTGGCATCTACCACCTGTTTTGGCCGGGTCCGATGCGCGCCATCATGGTCCGTGCCGATGTTTCGGCAATTTTCCTGCTGATCGCCGGATGCATGACACCCATTCACGCAATTTTGTTTCAAGGAGTGTCGCGCTGGTTGCCGCTCGTCCTGATTTGGATGATTGCCGCGCTCGGAATCGTGTTGCGATTGATCTTCTATGAATGGGTCAACGGGTCGGTTGGTATCGCGATTTTTCTGCTTTACGGATGGGGTTGTGCCAGTACTGCGATTGTGCTCTGGCGTCGATTTGGATGGACCTTCATCCAGCCGGCTGTGATGGCGGGATTGGCATATACGCTGGGAGCAATTGTTCTGCTGAATCATGCCCCGACCCTCGTGGTCGGTGTGATTGGTCCACACGAATTATGGCACGTGGCCGTGTTGAGCGGCCTCGCCCTCCATTGGCGGTTCGTCTTTCAATTTGCCGCCGGTCTGAAGATAGTTCCATAACCAGCGTCGTTCATGGGCCTGCGGCGTTGTCCAGATTCCGCAGTGACGCACAAAAGTCGGCGCGGATTACTCATCGTTTTCGACGGTGCTTTGCCGCAATGAGCGGCCGACTTCGAGTCGCCGTGTCGCATTTTTTGAGCGGAATACCAAATACTTGGCTGAGATTTTGAGGATTGTCCCCTGCACGTCCGCAACGGCGAATGTGTCTCCCTCATGCAGTTCCGTGCTCTTGCTTTTGGAGCGATTGTAGAACTGTGCGAGCCATTTCCCTTCCTTGGCAAATGTGGTTGTCAGCAGGGTGAGCGTCGCGGGATCCTCTTGGATCTCCAGTGTGAGTTCCAGAGTCGTAGATTGCGGTGGCATTCCGTCGTCGGTGACAGTGATCCCGACAACGGTGGGTCCGAGAGGCGTCGATTTGTCAGGATTCCACAGCAGTTCACCCGTGGCGGCATTGATGGACCAGCCGGCGGAAGGGTTGCCGCCGAGTTTCCAACTCAGTTTGTTCAACGCGGTCTCACGATCCGCAGCGGCCGGCGTGAACTGCCATTGTTGACCGAGAAAGACAGGTGGTGGCGTCAACTCGCTAAACATCGGTGGAGTGTTGGGGTCGTTCAGTGAAATCATCAACGATTCACTCAGCTTGCCACCAAGGGCATTCGGATGACGCACCTCAAAGGCGACCGAGTACTTGCCCGTCGGTTGTCCCGCTTCCGGTTTCCACGTCAACTTACCTGTCGCCGCATCGAGATGCATCCCCTTAAGCGGAGTTCCGAGAAGCACAAATTCGGGTCGGCCCTTGGTGGAATCATAGCCCATCGCCGCGATTGTGAATTCGAAAGGCTTGTTGCCACGGAGGTGGTTCTTTTCTCCAAGCGGACCGAATTTCAGCTGGTACTCGATCGGAGGTGCTGGTTTCAGAAAGATGTTTTGTGAGAGCAACTCGAGAAAATCTTCGTTGGTTCTTGATGGGATCGAGGTGCTCCGTGGAGTCAGTTCAATGGTCGTTCCCTCCGGATGATCGCCTGCCGGCGTTCGGTCGATGCCACGTACCACTGTCCATGTCGATTCCTCCGCCGCAATCACGGTCAGGTATTCGTTTTGGATTCGGATTCGAAATCCGAGTTGCTGCGGGAAGCCTTCCGAACGGTCGACCTTCAAAGTGGTTCCCTCAGCGGCCAGCTCTTCGGTCAGGTGCGTTTGGGGAAAGAGTGAGCGACGTTGTGGCGCGTCGAGTAACGCAAGTCCCTCCGCTTCCAGCGTGATCTGAAACAACGCCGTTCCCTCGGAATCTCGGCTCTGAATCCGCAATGACGTCACTCGATGGAGTAAATCGGTACTGTAGAAGCGATCGAGAAAGTTGCAGAGTTGTTCGAAACGGACACCGGCTTCAATTTTTACCATGACCGATATGTACACCGAGCCCTTGAGAGTCCGACGATCGGGGGAAACCTTCAGATCTTCAAAACCGCAGCTCTGCGCCAGATCGGTGAGCCAGCCCAAATACAGCCGTTGGGCATTTAACGCATCCGGTCGCTGTTTTGACTTCACCAGATCCGGTGGGAGGCTTCGCGATCGCCATTCCTGATGTTGCTTTTTCGCGTGTGCCAGATGCAGCAGCAGATCTTCCTTTTGAGCGGTCAACGTTTTCCATTTGAGGAGCTCTGCTCGTTTGCTCTGAATCGGTCCAAACACGACCCTGCTGAGCCCAGTGCTGCCGAGCCAGATGACGATTGCTGTCACCAGTCCAACGATCAGGAATAGCTCGCGCCGTTGCATGAAAAAGTCACTCGTTTTTCCCGGCTGTGCGTTCCGCAAATGACTGGTTCTCAAGGATGCTTCGTTGATTGTGGTTGACTCGGCACGATTAGTTCCGCTTCCAATTGAAATCGATTGGGATAATCAGGATCACTGTTGGACTGTGTCAACTCGCGGGGTTTGATGTGGTAGGTTTTCGTGTCGGAAACGCGTTGTGCCAACTGCTCCCAGTCACTTCGATTTCGGGCGTTGCCGGCGGCATTCAATTTCGCACGCGCGTCTCCGATGATCGCCTCGAATTTGTAGTCGGAGACGTACAGTTGTTCGGTTCCCTGCATGAATTCATACAAGTCACCAATCTGGGTGAGTTGGTTTACGTCGCGCACGGACCAGTCTTCGATGATCTTGACCGATTCGAGAGATAACTTGCCTGCCGCGAGGATTCGGCTGTGTTCCTCATCTCGGCTTCTTTCTTTTTTGATGCCCGCGTCTAAGCTTGCGAGGCTCATCTGTAGAATCGCGGTTCCCAGTGCTGCGATCAAGAGCGCGGCGGCAGATCCGACCGCAATTTGCCATTTTCGCGGATCTCGTTGCGGCGTGGTCTGATGGGGATGCAGCAAGTCAAACGCCGGTGTTTTGCCGTTGCAGTGACTCAACACAAGACCGAGCGGATGACCGAACTGCCAGAAATCGGGGTACTTTGAAATGTCGCCAATCAAACGCGAAGCGGCGTGGGGCTCGAGGCGTTCGACGGGGCAGTTCCACTGCCTGCGCAATGCTTCGTCAAGACCAGGCCACTCACGATCGTCACCGAGTAACCAGATTCGGTCCAGTTTGCCGTGGTTCAACCACGGCTGTGCAGGAACGAGTATGCGTGACACATCGGCTGCGGCCTTTGCAGCAATCGGTTGCCCATCAGCATTGCGTTGAGGCCGCACCACGTGAGCCATCAGTGTTTGGTGATCTCCCATCAGCACCACTTCCAACCGGTTCTGTGTCCGATGGATCAGCAGGCCGCGGTGTCCCGCCGGCAGTTGCAGTGCGGCTTCTTCGAGGGCCACCAATTCTGTCAGCGCAAACGAACTGACGGTCAAGGAGATCAATTCGATGTTCGCCTCCGCGAGGGCGCTGCGCATGGCATCAACCAGTGGCCGCGGCGCACTGGCCAACAGCACCTCCTTCTGCAGAGAACCGATTCGACGGGGAAGTGGCAAATAGTCCAGCAGCAATTGATCGAGAGGAGTCGTCGAACGAGACGCGGCTTGAAACGAAACCAGCAGCGGTATTTCCTCCTCCGGAGCATCCGGCAACTCCAGATTCCTCAAGATCAGATCTTCTCGAGGGAGCGAAACAATGGCCTGTTTTGCCGTGACACCGTATCGTCGCAAACCTTCCTTGAGCCAGCCGGGTTCTGATCTTTCCGGTACAGCCAACGTGAATCCCTGCGATCCGTAAAGGCCTGCTTCTGTTGAGGCACAGATCACTTGCAGTTGTTTTCGTTCCCAATGTATCGCTAACAGTTCCGACATTTGTTGCCTCGATTGAGTTCTCAACAAGCGATGTCTGCGAAATTCGATTCACAGTCAGAACAATAAAACAAACCGGCCAATATGGAAATGCCGCGCAGCGATCGGCTCTTCTCGGCACGCCTCTGCAAGTCGAATTTTAGTGGGCATTCCGTGAAAGTCGTCTGTGTCCATCGCGATTCTCCGCCGACAGTGTAGTCTTTCATTGGCAAGATTGTTTGGCTGTGTTTGTCGTGCCGGAATCAAAATCTTGTCGCGAGATCGAGCGGCCGCATCTGTAAGGACGCGATTTGTCATGGCTTCGTTCAATTTAAATCTGCCGGTGCTGCAGAATTGGGATTGTCACAACTGTGGCGGCTGTTGCAAGCAGCACTTGATCGAGATCACCGATGTCGAGCGTAATCGGATTGTCAATCAGGGCTGGACCGCTCTTGATGGGATTGTTCAGGGCAAGTCCGTCGTCGAAAAGATGGGCGGTTGGTTCCGTCGTCCCCGCTGGCGACTGGCCCACCAAGCAGATGGCGGATGTGTCTTCCTTGACGACCGCGGACTCTGCCGGATTCACGCCAAGTTTGGCGAAGCGGCCAAGCCATTGGCTTGCCGCATTTACCCCTTTGCCTTTCATCCGGAGGGTCAGACGGTGGCTGTCAGTCTGCGATTCAGTTGTCCTTCGGTTGTCAAAAATCTTGGTCGGACGATGTTTCAGCAGCAGTCGGAAATTCGCCGATTGGCGACGTCGGTCGTCCCGCAGGAGTTGGAAAAAGGTCTGGCTCCTCAAATCAATCCTTCGGAACGACTTGGCTGGCAAGAATTTCGTTGGTTTGTTGCGGCACTCGGTGAAACCCTGTCGGATACGGCGGTGCCGCTCGTTGTCAGGCTCCGACGCGCCCTGCATTGGACGGAACTTGTCGGGCAGGCGAAGTTCCATAAATTGCAGGGTCATCGACTGCGAGAGTTTCTGGGACTCGTCCAAGAATCTGCTCACGCCGACATTCCTGAGTTGCCAGAGCTTGACCAGGAACCGACCCCTTTGGGGCGGCTCTATTTTCGATTGCTCGTCGCCCAGTATTCGCGCAAGGACACATCCGCGGATCTGACAACCGGCCTCCTCGGTCGCTGGAAGCTGTTGCAGGCAATCTGGAAGTTCTCGCGAGGCAAGGGGAATATTCCTCCATTGCAGGAGGCCTTCCGTTCTGTTCCGTTTGCTGCTCTGGAAATGCCCTATGGCCCGATCAACGGGGAGCAGGATGAGATTTTGACACGTTATTTGAGAGTCAAGGTGCAAGCGCTCCACTTTTGTGGTGCGGCTTACTACGACGTGCCATTTGTGGAAGGCTTCCAAAGTTTGGCGTTGGTTGTCCCCGTGACGCTCTGGATTGCGCGTTGGCTTGCCGCCGGGTCAGGCCGGAGTGGCTGGACGACAGAGGATATCATTAAGGCACTTTCGATTGCCGATCACCATCACGGGTATTCCCCGGCACTGGGGCAGTCTGCCGCGCGGCGCCGTGTCCAAATGCTGGCTGATTCCGGCGATCTGCCTCGATTAGTGTCATGGTATTTGAGATAGCGACCGGCCGTTTTGCGCAGGAACGCTGGTCATGGCCGATGTCGTCTCGAGCCCAATTTTCAAAACACCGTTCCCACACGGCTGTCGTTGCCGAGCAGCACGCGGACTGGCGTGTCTGGTTTGCTGTACCTCGTTTTCAGATAGCCCAGAGCGATTGTCTGGCCGGTTGCCGTTGAAAGCGGGCTGACGGATGTGATGAGACCCGCATCGTCGTCGGTGTCGACGGCAAGGATTCGGATCCCCGGTGTCGGCTTTGCGCCGGTGTCGAATCGGAGGCGCCGGAGTTCACGATTGGTGTGGCCCATCGCGTCGAGTCTGGCAATCGGTTCCTGACCAAGATAGCAACCCTTGGTGAACGAGATACATTGCGCCGTCCGAGCCACCTCTTGCGCCAGATTCTCGTCCGTGATGTCGATTCCGTACTGAGGGAACCCGGCAGCGATGCGGAGCGATTCAAACAGTTCACTCGTTCCGCCAACGCAACCAACGGCGAGCAGACTACGTTTCACGGTTTCCACACCGGACCGTGGCACAGAGATCAGAAATTCCAGCGGGCCGAAGAGATCGATTCGACGGATGTCGAACGGCTGGCCGAAGGACTCGCGCGCGACATGGCCGCACGGTGGTAGCCCTTCGTCAAGCATCAGTAACTGCGCCGCGTCAGGACCGGTGACGAACAACGCGCCGCGGTCAGCGGAGTGATCGACGAACTGCACGTCCTCGCGTATGAGATAGCGATCGAGGTGCGAAATGATCGCCTTCCCCTGACCCGCCACCGTGTCGAGCCACAGCGATGTCGCGGTGGCGAACACGAAAACGTGGCCGACGACTTTGCCCTTGATGTTCGTCAAGAACCCTTCGCAGCCCTGGCCGGGTGTCAAGCGTTTGATGTCGTTCGTACAGAAGCCGTGTAGAAACTTGGCTCGATCCTCGCCCTTTAATTCGATCTGCGTCCGGTCGTTCAGGCCGAAGACTAACACGGCGTCGCGTGCTTGCGAGAAGTGATCGTGCGGTGAAATCGTGGACCGTGGTTGTGTGTCGTGACTCATGCAATGGCGTGCCTTGAGAGAGAGAGCGTCATCGGTCTGATGATTGTCGCTGACGGAGAGGCACCGAGCAACAGGGGGGAGCAGGTTTATGGCCTGCCCCACTGTGAAAACTGGAGTTGGCATCTTAGGTCGAAAATGTCGGAGCGATTGTTGCCGAATATCCGATGATCGAGCATCGCGTGGCTGTTCAGAGATCTGTTCCATCCGCTGACCAGATCGTTCAGCCTGCCGTTATTGCGGTTGCCAACGTCGAGATCGGCTGCCTGTTAAGAACCGACCGCCTAGCAAACGGTCGCTGTCGTAAATCAAAGGCCTGAGGCGGACCATGCGATCCAGGCCCTATGGCTGCTTCCACTGGCCGCGGCGCACGTTGCCGAGGATCGGTATCTGAGTCGCGTCAGTCCGCACCGTCTTGTCGGTCTTCGTCGCCATCCTGCGCGTCGAGGTTCGGCGGTGTCAGAGCCATTGCGATCAGCAATAACAGGCCAAACCAACAGCCAGAGAAAGTCGCGTGGATTCGTCCATGCAGGCACAACGACGGTTTCGGCAAGACGCGATCGCCATTCGAGGAGACAGCGGAAAGGCGAGTTGGACTTAAAATGACGTGTTGAGCGGGAGCGGCATTCTGTATTTGCTGGGCCAATCGCAGGCAATGCGCGCGTTCGGGTTATCCGAAAAGCGAAAGCCGTCGACGCATCGACTGGGGCCCTGACAACGGACGTGAACGTGGGAGTCCGATAACAACGGCAGTTTCGTGACTGAGGCATCGCAAGATAACGCGATTCGAGCTCTGAAACGTGTCGCTTGAGCGACGACGCACCTTCAAAGAATACTGCGAGGACGGGCCTCTTGGCCCGTCCTCGGTTATTGGCATCGTCATTTCTGGTCCCTTTGTTTTCGTCTCGCTCTGCGGGACGAGAGCCTGAACTCCTGTCAGGTCTCTGTCGACGAATTCGAATCGCTTCCGGTCCCCTTAGATCATGATTCGCAAGACTCGCGGCGCTTCGCCTGAGCGAACGGGCCTTCTCGCCATTTCTATGACCTTGGGGTCAATTGACAGTCGCAGGGCCTTTGCTAGCGCAGTGTCATCGTCGGAATCACTGCCAATCAGGGTGTGGACTTTCACGTCTGGCGTGACTCCTTCACCTGACATCTCACGACCCTCGGGGCTATAAAATTTGGCTGTCGTCAATCGCAAGCCAGCCGCTGCAGACTGCAATGGGAACAGCGTTTGGACGGTCCCTTTTCCATAGGATCTTTCGCCAACAATAATCCCTCGGCCGTTCTCTTGAATTGCCGCCGCCAAAATTTCGCTAGCGCTAGCGCTGTTGCGGTCGATCAGCACCACCAGCGGCATGCGCCAGGTCTGCTCGTAGTGCGCCGCCTCCTTCGTGTTGTCGGACGTTGTTCGGCCCTTCGTGGAGACGATCGTGCCCGACGGCAGGAACAGATCCGAAATCGAAATGGCTGCGGTCAGCAGGCCGCCCGGATTGCCCCGCAGGTCGAGGATTAACGAGGCCATTCCCTGTCTGTGAAGCGACATCAATGCTTCCTCAAGTTCGCCCACAGAAGCGTCGCTGAATTGTTCCAGTTGGATATAACCCACCTTGTTCGTGTGATCCTCCATGCGGGCCGCCACACTGTGGATGGTGATCTGGCGACGAACCAGCGTCACTGCTCCGTGTCGTCCTTCTCGTAACAGAGTGAGTTTCAAGGGGGTTCCCGGCGGGCCAGGGATGTAGTCGATCGCTTGGCTGAGTTCGAGACCGCTCACCGATTGACGATCCACAGCGGTAATAATGTCCCCGCGTTTCAGAGAGACATCCGCCGCCGGGCCACCCGACAAGACCTTCGTCACTCTCATTCCCAAATCATGTGTTTCGACCTCGATGCCGATCCCCACGACGCTCTCTCGCATTCCCATACTTGGCCCCCCCGCTTTTTCCGGGGGAATCAGCATCGAAAACTGATCCAGCGTGTCGAGTTCGGCATGAACGAATTCGAGTCCGACTGTTCCGGGTTGAACTCGGACGGCTTGGCCGAACAATTGTTGAGTTCGATGCAGAACGGAGACCGCATCTGGGAGGTCCTCGACGTCTAGGTCCTGCCTCATCTGAGCCAACGCGTCCTGCAATTGTTCCACGTCTCGTTCATCGGCCTGCAATCGAGTGGCCTGGTGAAAGGCCGCAGTGTCCAACGCCAGCATCAGATGATTCAACGCATTGTCGATTCGCTGAGAATAGGAGGTGGGTTGAATGTGACGAGCATCAATCAACTGCGCCACCTCGACAAACAGCGACTGAGCAGATTGTTTGGTCAGTTGATTCAGCAGTCGGATGGTCCGTGGGTCCCTGTAACGCCGTTCTATGTTATCGTGTACGGATCGGATCGGTGCCGGTTTCCGAACGGGTTCAACAAGAGTGCGGGGTTGCTGCGTTTGGGCATTGTCTAAGGGCGTTGCATGCGGAGCAGTCTGGTGCTCTGACGCAGGAACGTCTCCAGATAGGGCAGGCAGATTTTCCAGGTCCTCTCGTCGCGTTCGCATCTGTTGAGGCTCGTGATGAGAGCCCGGAATGCGAAACGAACGTTCGTCGAGAATCCGCTCGCGGATCAACCGTGTTTTGAACGAGGAAATGTTTTCTCGATCCTGTGGACCGTTTTGAACGGCCAAACGGTCACTCAGAAAACCAATTGGCGCAGCGCCGAATTCGGCACGTTCGCCAGTACGACAACCGCTCAACTCTTGAGCGTTTGCAACGGTGGTGGCAATTACGAGAACAATTGCCAGCCGAAAAATATTTTCCAATGGTCGGTCAACATGAGACATGATTCGGTTCCTTCCTGAGATTGCCGCGTCGAGCAACTCCGACGCGAAGAGTCTCTGCCGGACATGATTTGCAGTTTCTGAAAATTGCCGGATGTGGGATGGTCAACCCTCGGTCAGTGCTGCATCACAAGGTCGAGGTCGTAAACGGAGTGCCTCTCAAGTCTCTCGTTCAGTTCTTGGTCAAAGTCCACTTCCTTAGGGATGTCTACTTCGTTGACCTCTGCCAGATGCGGATCAAGAGCGTCTGTCAAACTCGCGAATTCGCTGAGCTCACCACGCACGATCCGGACGGAGTCCGGAGCGTCGATGCCAATTTTCACACTTCCTCGCCCGGTACGAATGACTCGGATCACAATGCTTTCGCCAATCTTGATGGATTCGTCTCGTTTACGCGTCAGGATCAACATGGCTTCGTTCCTTGGGGTTGTTTGTTCGACCGTTCCATTCGTCGCTGGCAGCTGTTGGTCGTTTGCTCAGCTGCTCAAGAGTGGAAGGGGAATGCATCCGCCGTGCCAGAACGATCCTGTCAAGATCAATTTTCGTGCAATGCCAGAAAACAGGCCTGTTGCACGATGGCCGGAGCTCATCGGACAGCCGTCAATTTTGTAAGAGCCTCAAAACAACGGCGGCGACTCTGCAATGTTTACGAGACAGCCGGACTTGTGAGGCGATTGTCGATGCTCTTCGGCTGAAGCTCATAGCCGGTTCTCGTCGGAGCTTCAAATGATTCTGGCGGCATTGTGCCGCAGCATCAGATCGTTGAGGTTGACCGGGACTCGTTGACCGTCGTTGGCGGATGAGGCGTAAGCAGCTTCCATGACGCTGACGCATTTCCAGCCTTCGCGCCAGGTCAGTACGGGTGTCTCCCCACGTGTAATCCACCCGATGAATGAATTGAGCTCCACAACATAAGCCTCCGCGTAGCCATCCTCACAAATCAGCTCCTGAGCAGCGTTCGCTGCGCTGTGCCAAGTGAGATTCACGCCTGAATTGAGACTCGACTTGAGCAGGGCACTTCCACGCGAGCCCAAGACTTGAACGGAAAAGCTGTCACGGAATTGTGTGGGACGGAACCACAAAGAGACCTGCAAGCCACCGACTGCGCCACCCTGATAACCGATCGTCAGCCAGAGAGTCTCCGAGAACTGGGCGTCTGCACGTACGTTGGGTGCCGCCGTCGCCTGAACCCACAGGGGTTGACCCAACACAGCGTTCATAAAGTCGATGTCATGAACCCCGGCGCGGTGTAGCAGGCCACCTCCCGTCTCGCGACTGAGCCACCATGGCGGAATGTCCGGATGATGGTGCCAACCATTGATATTCACGGCGTTGACTATTCCCAGTTCGTTTTCCTGGACAATTTCAAGCAGTCGTTGCCACGCCTTTCGGAGTCGGCGTTTGTGGCCGACCATCAAGCGGACACCGTTCTCCTGAGCCGCGACAACCATTTGTCGGCAATCTTCGCCGGAAAGAGCCATGGGCTTTTCGCAAAAGATGTGCTTTCCGGCGCGGGCGGCTGCGATCGATTGATCGCGATGCTGACAATTCAGACTGGTGATTAATACGGCATCAAACGTGCCGGAGTCCTCCTCCAGGAGTTGCTCCAATGTTGAAAATGCCGGAACGCAAAATTCGCCTGCGGCCCGTTCGCGGCGCGACGGGTCCGGTTCGACGACGGCTGTCACCTGGGCCCCCGTCACTTGGTGACGGAGGATACCACCCAGCTGCATGCCAAATCGACCGCATCCAACAACGGCGAATCGCAGATCGTGATGTGACATTCGAGCCGCCTGATCGTTTATATTAGGGTGAAGATCTGACCAGAATCGGGTGAAAAACCAGCACCAGAATCTGTGTCCGGTCACTCTATCAAACCAAGATGAAAGACCGCAAACCAGTCGGTAATTCAAGCCGTGTCTCAGAGACACGGTCTCTCGGGGTATGGTGTCGAACCTCCGTGAAAGAGGCTTCAGACGGTCAATTAAGCTTGGTCACTTTGGTCGTCGAGAATCGGGAACACTCATGAAAACCGTCTGCGCCACCGCGATCCTTGTGTGTCTCATCGCCACTGTTGGCGCCCAAGAATTACGTTTTGCGGAACCCCTCATTGGTTTCACCGAACTGAGGACGGATCTGCCCGGCGGTCGGCACGCAAACGTGTGCACGATGCGCGCGGTCGTCAGTCGTTCGAATGGAACGGGTCTTCATCGGATTGCCGAGGAACTTGTCGGCGAAGCGGATTCGTGGACTCAGTTTGCCGGTTGGTCTCCTGACGGGAAGCAGGCGATCGTGTCGCGCGGTTGGCAGGATCCAGAGAACGCCCGTTGGGAAGAAGAACACCGGATGTTTCGCATGGAACCGGGGAAATGGCTGTACGATTCCAGTCTTGTCGATCTGACATCGGGAGTCGTTTTGAATGTCACCGCCATCGATCGAGTCAGTCACTACAACGGCGGTGTCTTCTTTCTGCCGCAGGGTCGAGGTCTCGGATTCACTCCGCTGATCAATGGCAATTCAAAACCATCCGTGATGGATCTGGATGGCCGCAATAAACGCGATGTTTCGGGTAGGGATGCGGGTTATGCGTATGGCTACAGCGTGTCACCCGATGGCCAATTCATCAGCTATCACGAGAACTATCAGGTCTATATTGCGAACGCGGACGGTTCTCAGAAGCGACACATCCGGACGGGTCATCCGTTTGACTTTGCTCCACGCTGGTCGCCCGATGGCGAATGGCTGCTGTTTGTCAGCGGAGTTCGCGGTTCTAACAATCCCTACATCGTCCGCCGCGACGGAACGGAACTGAGAAAACTGGCGGATCTCAATGGCTACCAAGGCTGGATCCTGTTTCTTGACGTCGACGATTTTCATGAGGGAAGCAGTGATCTGCCGGTGTGGTCTGCCGATGGGACGCGCGTCTTCTATACGGCGAAGGTCGGGAACAACGTAGAATTATTTCAAACCAGTGTCGAAGGTGACGTCCGACAACTCACAAACACTCCCGACGGAACGCTTCATTATCATCCCACGGCCTCAGCTGACGGAACAAGCTTACTTTACGGATCGAAGCGCAACGGCGTGCGACAATTGGTGATCATGAACCTCAGGGATCGGACGGAGCGGCAACTGACGGATTTCAAACCGGGGCATGGAGCAATGTGGCCGCATTGGCAGCCATGGCCGAATCCGGCCAAACCCTAACGCCGATCGGAATCCGATGGATTTGAGTCTGTGGTAACGAGGTGGCGGTGGGACTCGTTGGAGACTCTGCTTTCCGTTCGTCCAGATCCTGATGGAGGATGGTCGTGATTCCCACCTCTGCGCCCATAAAACGATCTTCACTCAAGGTGACATTCACGACCTCGATAACGTAACATCATCGGCTTGCTGTGATTGTTGTTGCCGCTCCGTCCTCATCACTCGACCTGCATTTCAGAGTGTTCCGTGAGTTCTCCAATAATGTCTCTCTTGAAGATCCGCGGTCGTGGAATGTTTCCCATGCTCGGCCTGCTCCTGCTGGCGATCTGTTGGTCAAGTCAGCAGAGTGTTATCGCTCAGGATTCTGCCGGCAGTCCATCACCGCTGGGGCGATATTTGCTGGTGGCGAGCGAAGGCTTATATGTTGTCGACACGGATGGTCATTGTTCGTGGTCCTACAATCCAGAGCCCTACAAAGGTCAGGGCTGGGTTGCTTATGATGATCTGGTGTACGATGGATGGGCATTGCCCGGCGACCGGTTTTTGTACTCCACGCATCGTTATGTGAGGGAAGTGGACCGCGCCCAAAAGACGATCTGGGAATACCGCGTCCAAGGCACAACGGAAGTGAAGACCTGTGTCCCGCTACCCAATGGCAGAGTCGCCGTTTTGAATAGCCAAGAGCAGGCCATCTTGGAACTGGAACCACTGACCGGCAAGGTTCTTCATCGGATCGCCGTTCCAGCCAAGGGAGGCGACCATACACGCTACACCTTGCTGCGATCGACTCCGGAAGGGAATTATTTGGTAGCGTTGCGGACGGAACAACGCTTTCTTGAAATCTCGGGTGAGGGGCGGGAAATCCGCTCGTTTCCCGTGACGGGATTTCCCGTGGTCGCCCAACGCCTGTCGGATGGCGGAACACTGTGTGCAGGTGGGTTCGGCCTCGTCCGATTGGATCCTGCAGGAAACAATGTCTGGTCATTCACAAAAGAAGATGCCGCTCCTCATTTTCCATTGATCTATGCCTCCGGATTCGTGGAACTTCCGAACGGGCGTCTGCTGGTGGCAAATTCAGACTGGCACTATACCGAAAAAGATCAGAATCGGAGTCAGGCTTTTGTCGTCGACGCGGAAAAGAAGATTGAATGGACACTTCCGGCGACGGAATTTGGCAAATGGAAACTCAGTGAGACGGAGCCACGGACCGGCTTGATTGAGCATCGCGTATGCCGCATTCAGCCACTCCCCTGATGTTTCCGACGTTGACAGGGTCATTTCGCCTGCCCCACGAATCGTCTCGGGCAAGACTTGTCGCACCTGTCCCGACGTCAGTCGATGTTGATCAACTGCGGCATGGACGCTCGGAGGCGACCGGTTTCAGGTCGACGGAATCGTGAGGACAGTCTTCTTCGCGAGTGATTCTTTGACCCGGCCTCGGCGTCATCGACGGGCGTTTGTCAGCCGGGTGTCGTTAGGCAGCGGGTTCTTGAATTCCCGAGAAAACCGGCGGTCTAACGACACTCGGCTGGCGAGCTTTCGACTCTCTACTTCCGCTTCTTGCTCAACGTCTTCTCTGCTTCGTGATCGAGTTGCTGTTGGAAAATCTGATCAGTCAGCGTCTGGGCATCATCCTGACGGCCGGATAATAAAATTGTCTCGACCAGAATTTTTTGGAGATTGGAGTCTTTAGGTTTGAGTTCGAGTGCCGTTTCAAACTCGGCGATCGCTCGCGGGTATTGCCCTAAGCCGCGAAGGCTTTCGCCCAGCAGGCGATGGACGTCGGCATCAAGGACATCGATCTGCAGCATCCGTTTCGCGTACTTCAAGGACTCGCCAAAGTGATTTTCGGCGAGTGCCATTTCGGCGAGCGCCTTGCACGGGGCCGGATCGTCTGCGTCGAGGTTGGCTAGGTTGACAAGAGCCTCGCGGCGGCGCGTATTGTCGCCTGTCAGCTTGGCGGCAGCGGCGGTTCCTTTCCACCAGTCGCTGTTGTCTGGGAAGTGTTCCCGGCCGATCTGGCACAAGGACAAAGCCTCATCGGGTCGATTCTGCTTCAGGCGAACGTGTAGGAATAGTTCCAGCAGGGGTTGGTTCGGATGCTCGTTATTGAGCGCCGGTTCCAAAACCTTTGCAGCCTCATCTAACGTGTCGTCTCGGACCAGTAATGTCGCGACGACGAATGCGGCGACGGGCTGAGTCGGGTCCTGCTGCAGAACTTTCTTGGCGATTGAGCGTGCCTTGTTCGGTTCGCGGATGACCAGCAGACGGGCGTAGTCGGCGGCGGCTTTCGGATCGGACTGATTCCGTTCGTAAACCTGCTCGATCTGTGACGGCTTCACTTCCGGTTCGGACTCGGTCTGCTTCAGGCTCTCTACCAGCTTGTCCAGATGCTCGCGATAGCCCTGCTCGAAATCAACCTTTGTGACGCCAAAGACCTCCGGAATTGCCAGATCGGTCGTGCGGTTCCGACGGTATGCATCGAGCAACTTCGCCAGCGACGGCTCACCGAACCGCTCGACCATATATTCTGCATAGAGGACGCTCTGGCAGTAAGCGAAATTCCAGTTCTCTTGAGTGCCGGCTCGGATGAATCCCATGCTTAGATTGTCGAGATTCTTCAGTTCACCCTGGGGGACTCGAGTGAGCAGCAACGTATTCCATGCCACCGGTCGAGGGTAGCCTTCGGAACGCACGGCGAGCGCTTCCGTATACCAATGTGGGATGTTGAAGTGGGTCTGCTGGAGCGTGAGGATGTGTACGAACTCATGTTTCAGGACCCGTGCCCAGTTCAATGGATGATCCAGCCCCGAGGGACTGGTCATGGCGATGATCGAGCCGGTCGAGGCGCCGATCGTCTGCACCCACGGCAGTCCGACCATGCGCGCGCTGAACCATTGATGTCCGCTGAGTCCCTTGGCGTTGTTGTAGATTTCGATTTGTGTCCGACTCTCTGGCTCGAAGCCGAACAGAGTCGTCAGCTCGGGATAGACCTCTTCGAGGTATTCGGCCATGTACCGGGCGAGTAGCTTGTCGAGCTTGGCATCGGCGCGGATGACGAAATGTTCAGTCGTCACGGTGCTGTAGTCATCGAGCACCTTCAAGACCTTCCGCATGTTGCTGACGCGGACGTGATACGGATCGACCTTGAACGACTCATCGAGCAGTGCCTTTGCCTCCTTCATCCGACCGGTTTGCATGTACAGTTGTCCCAACGCCGTTTTTGGTTTTGACAACTGCGGCATTAGTGCGATCGCCTGCTTCAGGATCGGTTCAGCAATAGCGTGCTGCCTGAAACGATCCACTTCTTCGGCGAGCGTGGCAAGAAAATAGCCAGGCTTGGGGTTCGTCGTGGCAACGTCGATGACAATTTTTTCGAACCGCGTCGGGTGCGCTAGAATGGCCTTCAAACCATCGGCCGGGTCGGCAATACCCGGTTTGTCGATTTCCGCTGGCTGTTTCGCTGTGGCGACCAGTGCCTGGATTTGATCGAGCTGACTGACGAGTAGCGTCAGTCGGAGAAGATCCGGCCAACCATCCTGCAGCAGTCGAAGTGCTCCGAGCAATGCCAGTGTTTCTTGATCGTGAGAATTCACATCCAAGGCTTCCCTAAGTAATGTCTCGGCAGCGGTGGTGTCCCGAACATACAGCCTCGCCTGAGCCAGAGTGCGTAGGGCCGAGGGAGAATGAGGCGCGATTTCGATCGCTCGCAGCGCTTCTTTTTCAGCGTCGTCCCAGTCGTATTCCCTGACGGCTGACTGGGCGAGTAGTTCGTGGATCTCGGCCGCTTGCGGGTTGATTGCCAACGCCGTTTTCAACTCTGGGATTCCCTGTGCTCGGTTGTATTTTTCGAGGAGAAGTTGTCCGGCCAGGTGGTGGGCCTGCCAATAGTCCTTGTCCAACAGGCAGGCATCCTGACAAATGGTATTGACGCAGAAGTCGAAAATCTGTGAAACGCTGTGCCAGCGTGCGTATTGAGCGGCCCCTTGTCCGATAAGCACCAGTGACTCCGGATCTTTCGGCGGCTCTCGATTGTAGTAACGGACAAACCAACGATATCCGGTGTCAGCCAGTTCCAGTTCGCCCTGCTCAACCCACAAATGTGCTTGAATCAGCCGCGCCAATAATTGATTCGGTTCCAAATGGAGGGCTGTTGTGACTGCGGCGTCGGCGTCCGTCCAGCGTCCGCGCTCGAAGTGCAGTTTTGCGGCGAGCGCATGTAAGAGGGCTGAGTTCTCCTGACGCTGAATCGCCTCGTTGATCAGAATTTCAGCCTCCTCGCGGCCTCCCATTGCGAGATGGTTCTCACAACGCGCACAGGCCAGGACGGCGGGATCGATGCCGTCGATCGTGACCGCGTCGTTCTCCGTCTCGAGAGCGTCCAAAACTTCGAGAGCCTCATCGTATCGCCCGTGCTGAAAATGTGTCCGCGCTGTAACGAGTCGCTGCTTAGGTGAATCGTCCGATCCCCTCGCTCCCGCATGCGTCAGAGGGGAGAGCCCCAACGCGACTACCACGAACAATTCGACGGTTGTAAACATTCGACAACGTTTCGGTCTCCGTAGCATCAGTCTGCTCCCGATTTCGATCCGGACTCGAACGATTGGCAACATCGTCGCCGCAAGACCACCAAGACAAGTTGACCGACACGGCCTGTGAAGAGCAAATCAGCAGGAAAGAAAAGCAAATCGGCCCTCGCGGAAGGTGTCTCGAAATCGGACCAGGGACAGAGTCGGCACGTCTTTCTGAACGAGGATCGAACTCCTTCCAGAGATCAGCCTGCGTGACTAGAAAAGTCGATTGCTATCCCCCAGCACCGATGCCTGTTTTCTGACATCGAAACAACCGAGAGGCTGGTTCACTCTTGGTGAAGTCGCTCCCACGACAGGAGACCGGGTCCGACCGAGTGTGGCAATCCGTATCTCGCGACTCTTGCAAACCCAGATTCGATCGCATGAAATCCACACTTGTGGACACTCTGCGCCAAGAGTCTCGACATTTTGGGGAAGTCCGTATCCGATTGGGGCGATCATCTTTTGTGACGAGTTGCCGCTTGCCTGCCATCAAAACCTTCGACGATTCAAAAATTCTTTCCGTCAAATCCGCCTCGATATCGGTGGATGCTCACATTCACGGTTACGATCGTGTGTTTTGGCTCGCCTATTTATCGAACGGTTTGACGACATTTGCGAATGGGATGCTGGTTCGCTACGCAGACTTTGTCAATGTTGTAGGTGGCGATGAGCAGCAGTTGGGATTGATCGTCGGCTGTGGCATGATCGGCAGCATCGTCTTTCGGATCGTTCAGGGTGAGGCCGTCGATCGATACGGTGCTTCGCGAGTGTGGCTTTGGTCGACCGTGTTTTATACTTTGAGTTTGTTGCTGCACCCGCTGTTAACGACGGCTTATGGGCCTGGCATTTTTTTGACCCGGACATTGATGCAAGCCAGTTTGGCCGGTGTGTTTGGTGCGTCCATCACGTTTATCTCGTTGCGCGTCTCAGCCGATCGGATGGCAGAGATTGTTGGTTCGTTGGGGACATCAGGATTTTTGGGTTTGATGCTCGGACCGCTATGCAGTGACTGGTTGGCCAGTGGCGAAAGTTGCCAACGACAGAGTGTCGAACATCTGTTCTTGTTTGCGTCGTCGATTGCCGGGGCATCGGTGTTTGTGACGTGGCTCACCACGAACAGATCGGTGGTCCCACGTCATCGTCGTCGTCCCCCTTTGCTAAAGGTGGTGGCGCGTTATCACCCGATGATGATTTTGATGGCCGCTTCCGTGATGGGGGCGGGTTTATCGATCCCGATGACCTTTCTTCGCCCCTTTGCAGTGGAAGCCAAACTTTCCGGCGTGGGGATCTATTTTCTGGTCTACGCGGCCACCGGTTTCGCCGCTCGCTTGGCCTCGCGATCCTTCTTTCAGCGGTTCGGCAATCGGTGGATGATTAGCGTCGGGCTGGTCCTCCTGTCGCTGAGCTTTCTGGCCTACATCCCCGTGACTCAGACGTCCCAACTGGTGTTTCCCGCAGCGGTTGCCGGTGTGGCCCACGCCTTTCTTTTCCCGTCGATCATGGCTGCCGGGACGGCGGTCTTTCCAAGACGATATCTGGGAGTGGCGACGTCTCTGCTACTGGCGATGCTCGACATAGGAACGTTGATTGCCGCACCCGTTGTTGGTGCATTTTTACATCTGGCAAAGCAACGAACGCCCAACGCCTATCCATGGATGTTTGCTACCACAGCCATTGTGTTTGCACTGATGACCCTCGTGTTTTTCCTGCGTTCGACGGTCAGGCGTTCGGCGTTGATAGAAAAATGAGGGTTCTCCGTAGGAGTTAGGAAAAATATCTCAAGCAGAACGGCCGGGATTGCCGATGCTATTCGGTTTATTAAATCTCTCCTCGGGGATCTGAAACCATGCCGCCCCGCAAGCGTCCCACGAGTGTTTCGTCTGCGGAGACGTCCCGGCTGGCCGAACCGGTACTGCATCTTCCGGGATTCGTCAATTATTTGCGTGCCGAATGCGGATTGAGCGAGAACACGGTCATTGCTTACAATCGAGATCTGACTCAATTCAATGAGTGGTTCCGGACCCATGGTCCGGCTCGATTGCAGCAGGTGGAACTCCCGCTGTTTTCTAAGTATCTCGGCTATCTTCACGACCGACAGTACGCGGCCACTTCCATCGCTCGACATCTTGTCTCAATCAAGATGTTTTTCCGATATCTGGTGCTGGAAGGGGTCCTGCCGGAAAGTGTCGTTGAGCTGGTCAACTCGCCCAAACTGTGGGAGCATCTGCCGAAGGTGCTCAGCCCTGACAATGTGGACCGCCTGTTGTCCGCTCCCGCTCGTGAGGACCGTTATCCCCTCCGTGACCGCGCCTTGTTGAGTTTGCTGTACGCGACGGGGTGTCGTGCCTCCGAGCTGTGCACAATCACTCTTCGCGATATCTATCTGGCAGAAGGCTACTGCCGCTGTTTGGGAAAGGGAAACAAGGAACGAATTGTGTCTTTGAATCCCGTGGCGCGCGCGGCCGTCGAAGCCTATCTGGAGCACGAGCGTCCCCTGTTGACACGTGCCTCAGAACAGATCGCGCCACTTCTGGTCTCGCGCGGTGGCCGGGCGCTCTCACGCATCACGGTCTGGAAACTCGTCAAACGATATGCCGGTCGGATTGGAGCGAGCCGGACAATCAGTCCGCATACACTGCGACATAGCTTTGCGACTCATATGCTGGCTGGAGGAGCGGAGATTCGAGCGTTGCAGGAATTGTTGGGGCATGCCAGCATTCGAACGACTCAGATTTATACACATGTGGAACACAGCCGACTGAAGTCGATCCACGAAAAGTGCCATCCTCGCGGATAGCCAACGTTGAGCAGGTCGGTCTTCAGCCGAGACAGAGCGACCTCCGTTGCATCGCGTCCATCGGCAATCATTGCCGTTTGGAACGATGTTTGATCTCGATATCGCGTCTGATTCGATTGATATTCGCTTTGATCGAGACGGCTGGCAGATTCGTTAGAAGACATTTTTCCGAAACAACCAGAATAATTTGTGAATTCGGACGTCTACAGCCGATGAATACAAGGAGCGGGGACTTGGCGCACCTCGCCGGTGGAGATTTTTTCCACAAACCGAACCGAGATGGCAAACCGTGCGATGTGTTGTCGTACGGGATGTTTGTCAACGGCAGTGCGACGTAATTTAGATGCCTTTCGCAGTGCGTGATGTTTGTTGATGATCCCCATCCAAGCGAATCCGGTGACGGTTGGCGAGGAATCGAAGGAGAATGTTCCATGCGTAAGTACGGGAAGTGGGCATTGACGCTGGGATTGCTGGCAGCAACCCCCGGACTGACATTTGCTGCCGGGCCGAAGTCCGTTGCGGACGACAAGCCGGGGGCTGGAGTCAGGAAAGCGACGAAGAATGCAAATCAGTTGCTGGCCGAAGAAATTGCGGCCGCGATGCGAGGCAAAGTTCAAGGCCAGATCAACATCCAATGTCAGGATGGTTTAGCGACCATTATCGGAACCGTTGCCGATCAAAATTTGAAGGCAAACGCATCAAAAATTGCTAGCCAAGTCCCGGGTGTCACGAAAGTCGAAAATCGACTGACACTCGCTGCTGTACCGAAGTCCGTCGCCGCCGACAAGCCAGCGGCCAGAGTCAGGCAAGCCAGCAAGAAGGAAAATCAACAGGTCGCGGAAGAAATTGCGGCCGCGATGCGAGGCAAAGTTCAGGGCCAGATCGACATCGAGTGTAAGGATGGTTTGGCAATCCTTGTCGGAACTGTTGGCGATCAAAAATTGAAGGACAACGCTTCGCAACTTGCCGGACAAGTTGCGGGTGTCTCCAAAGTCGAAAACCGCTTGAGTGTCGTTGAGAAAAAACGGCCGTTAACCCCAAGAGTCTTGGGTGAAGGCGGCGCACCGAGTGGAGTTGTGTCTGCGAACCACTTGGGCGGGGATCGACGTTCCAGCCGAGTGGAAATGGTGAATAATGCAGGTGCTGCAGCCTCAACCCCAAATAACCAAGCGTATGCGGAACAGATTGGTGCGGCGTTGTCGTCTGCCAATTTGGATGGTTATGACATTCAAGTTCGATTCCAAAACGGCAATGCCATTCTGGACGGCAGCGTTGGAACTCAGGCTGAACGAGCGACGGCCTCGCAGGTTGTGTCTTCGGTTCCGGGGGTCGTATCGGTCGTTAATCGTTTGAACTCCGCCGATGTGGCAAGCCGATCTCCGGCAGGTCAACCGGGGCCCAGCGGCCCCAATGGACGCCCTGGTCCATACTCCCCCGGTCCGCAAGGGCCCGGTCCGCAAGGGCCCGGTCCTCAAAATAACATTCAAGCCTCAGGCTACCAGCCACCTGGAGCGGGTCCCGCGCCAGGTCAGCAGATGCCAGGATCGATGCCCATGGGACCAGGAGGCCCGCCACAGGCGTATGGTCATCCCGGGATGGGCGCTTCGCAGGCAACATACAATAATCCAAGTCTTCCAGACTACGCATGGCCTTCCTATGCACAGTATCCGAATTCGGCCGCTGTCAACTACCCGACTCAGTACAGTGCCAGTGCCTTTCCTTACATTGGTCCGTTTTATCCCTATCCCCAAGTGCCGCTGGGATGGCGCGACGCCACTCTTCGCTGGGATGACGGACAGTGGAATTTGCTGTTCCGCTCACGGACCGACAAATGGTGGTGGTTCATGAGCCCTAATAACTGGTGAGGGGAATCCTTTCCGCCCTTGGCCCATCTACAGAGAACGGCAGTCATCCCGTTGTCCACAGCTTGCCAGAGGCCACGAGATGTCGATGTGAATCCGTGTTTGAATGGCACAGCGTCTGTGAGAAGACTCACCGACGCTGTGCTTATTTAGTCACCCGACGTTCAGCGCTGGTTGAAAAAATAATGAGAGAGCTGGCAAAGTCCGAGCGGCGACTCAAGCACCAAGCGAGTGCCTCAAGACAGTCCGTTTTCAACAGCCCGTTCAAATTCTCGGCGCGAACCACAGGGTCTAGAAATCCACCTTGTTGCAGGCCTTATGACTTGAGACCGAGAGTCACACTGGCAACCGCCCCAACCGATAAAATCCGAAGAATCCCACAAGTTCGCCGCCGGGAAATTCGATATTGACTTTAGGATCGTTTGAAACACAGACCGGGGCGAGCGGAAGAATTCCTTCGCTTCATTTCGGTGAGTGAATCGAACAGCCATCCGAGTACGAACAGCGGCTTGTCTTAGCAGGTCGTCCAGTCACAAATCTCGCCCAGCCCGTTGTGGTGGTCATTGACACGAGCGAGATCCTGGAGAGGAATGATGATGAAGCCCAAATCGTTGATGAAGCGGCTCTGCCTGTTACTGGCCATCGGAGTCATGACGCTGTCCAACAGTGGCTGTGTTTTGTTGGGTGACTTCCTCTATATTGCATTTACAGGGGCATTTTTCTACGGAACGACACCGTTGATTCCTGTCAGTCCCTACTACAGTGAGTTGATTGAAGACGCGTACATTCGTGAAGAGCGTTACGACAAGGTGCCGATTTTGGATCCCGTGGAAGGCGAGCATGCCCCTTTGTTCTGCCAAGATCCGCCGAGTGCGGACGAAATCATGCGTGCCTTGCCAAATGAGACCTCAGGCGGTTGGGTGTTCTTGGCCGAAACCGCCCGCAGCAACGTCAAGTTCGTCGTGGAGCCGATCGTTGATCGGATGGACGATTGCCGATTCTATCCACTGGTTGGACCAGCTCGCCTGCATCACTGTCACTACAAAGCCACGGTCTACTACAACAAAGTCATCCGCTCCGACTGGCCGGTTCCCTTCCGTCACGCGGACGAAAGCTCACAGGTCGTTTACATTGATCATGACCACTTGATCCGTTGTGCTGGTCCAGCGACTCCGCAGTAGTTCCGCTCGGTTTGGAAATTATCGGATCACAGAGACAGGATCCCCACGGCAGCAATGTCCTTGGGATCCTGTCTTCTTTTACTTGGTGTTAGCCGGAACTCCATCGATGCGAGACGGATGTCGTTTCGAAGATAAACCGCGTGTGACACCTTGGCGTTTAAAACCGGCCCATTTCCGAAGACAGGCCACCCGCTGCGGGAATGTACGACTTGTCGACATAGTCCATCACCATCCGGTCGGCATTGAATCGCCAGCCGAGTGTTCGGACGGATCGCTTCATGCGCGCAATCCAAGCTTGAGGCAGCCCATCGTCTTCGTCACGGTCGTAAAATAGCGGAATCACTTCTTCCAACAGAACACGCATCAGAGATTTTGCGTCGCGATCATCCTGAACGCTCTGATCAACATGTGAGTGGCCGTTGCCAATGGCGAACCCGTTTTGACCGTCGAAGGCCTCGGCCCACCAACCGTCAAGGATTGAACAGTTCAACCCGCCGTTGAGGACCACCTTCTGCCCACTAGTCCCCGACGCTTCAAGGGGGCGTCGGGGGTTGTTTAACCAGACGTCGACTCCCTGAACAAGGTGTCGGGCAACATTGATGTCGTAGTCCTCCAACAGCACAACTTTTCCCTTGAAAGCGGCTTCCTGTGTCAATCGGAAGATGTGTTGCAGAATTGCCTTGCCATTCTCGTCAGCGGGATGAGACTTTCCCGCGAAGACAAACTGCACCGGTCGCTTCGAGTCGTCGATGATTTTTCCGAGCAACTCAATGTCTCGAAGGACAAGGTCCGCTCGTTTGTAAGGTGCAAACCGGCGTGCGAAGCCGATCGTCAGGACTTCCGGGTCAAGACATCGCTGAATATCCGCTCTCTCTGTCGGGGACAGTCCCAATCGATCGGCGCGGCGCAACATGCGATTTCGCGCAAACAGAATCATCCGAGTTTTGAGAGTCTGATGCGTTTCCCACAACTCACCAGGAGTGACATTTTCAAAGCCTGCCCAAACCGCCGGTTCGCCCGATCGAACGTTCCATTCCAGCGGCAGAACGCGGTCGTACAACAACTTCATCTGCGGCGCTAACCAACTGGAAACGTGGACCCCGTTCGTGATGTGCCCAATCGGAATTTCTGCCTCCCCGCGTGAAGGCCACAGGCTGTTCCACATCCGTCGGCTGACAACGCCGTGGAGGTTGGAGACGGCATTGGCACGACGACTGCACTTGAATGCTAGAACGGTCATGCAAAACGACTCCGTGGAATTATTCGGATCGACACGCCCCCAGCCGACTAAACCACCGGCACCGATACCCAATTGGTCGGCGATCGGGCCGAGGTGTTCATCAAACAGATTCCAGTCGAACCGATCGTGTCCGGCCGGAACGGGGGTGTGTGTCGTAAAACAACAATGCCAGACCGTCTTTTGCATGGCCGCTTCAAACGAGAGACCGTCATCGACCATTCGGGTTCTGATGAATTCCAGCGGAGCGAATGCCGAATGTCCTTCGTTCATGTGAATTACACTCGGCTGGTAACCCATGGCGGTCAAGGCCCGCGCACCACCGATCCCCAAGACCAACTCTTGACGGATACGGATTCTCTGGTCTCCACCATAAAGCCGAGCCGTCAACTTTCGGTCCTCCGGAGTGTTCTGCTGAACATTGCAATCGAGCAGATACAGTTTGATCCGGCCGACATCGGCCTGCCAGACCTGAGCATGAATCACTCCGGTGCGAGTCTCAACCGTGACTATGACTCTGTCGCCCGCTGCGGTCTTGGCGGGTTTGATCGCCAGTCGCGTGTTTTGCACGAATGGATAGACCTCCGTCTGCCAACCCGTTGCGTCAATTTGTTGCACAAAGTAGCCCTCTTGGTAGAAGAGGCCGACAGCAACCAGCGGAACACCCAAGTCCGATGCGCTCTTCAGATGATCGCCAGCCAGAACACCGAGTCCCCCGGAGTAATTCGGCAACGATTCGTGAATACCGAATTCGGCCGAAAAGTAGGCTACAGGATTGTGCCCCAGCAGGCCTGTGTGTGTATCACCCCACGTTTGTTTGGAAGTCATGTACTCCTGCCAACGACGGTAGGCGTAGTTGACGCGTGAATGTAAGACCGCTTCCCGGCCGCGAAGTTCCAGCCGTTCTGGCGTGAACTCATCCAGCAGCAGCACGGGGTTGTGGTCGAGTTCACGCCAGCGAATCGGTTCCAGATCACGAAAGATCGCCACGACCTCGGGTTGCCAGCACCACCAATAGTTCCGCGCAAGAGCGTGAAGTTTTTCGTAAAATCCCTGTTGTTGTTTGGTCATTCAGCATCCCTTCCGCGGAAACGTTAAGACGTACTGCACCAAAAGCCGTCACCAGCAACGATTATTCCCAGTCCTGAATCAACACTCGCTACTATAGCCACCCCCTGTTTTCTTTTCGAGGTGCGGGACCGTTGGCCGCCTGCGCATTGGCCACAGAATCCATTTTTTATTGCGAGCTGTTGAAATGATTTCCGAAAAACGCTGTTGCTCTTGGCAACGCTTGGCATCGGAAGAGAATTGCCGAACAGCCCGTCGTTTCGTCTGCCTGACGGACGTTCAATAAACGAACAGATCCTCGAATGAGATTTTCGAGGATCTGTGGCGTTCTATGTCGTCGGATTCTTGCCAAGACGCGTTACTTGGTGGTCTCGGCAGCATTTTTTGCATCCGCTGCCGATTTGTCAGCACCAGCGGCGGGGGCTGTTCCCTTTGGTGGATCCCAAGCATCGCGCGGTACGGCAGTTTTCGGAGCGTCTTGCGGTTGGCATCCAATCACGAGCACAATCAAAAATAGCCCAAATAGTTTAGCCATCGTCAAAGTCCCTTGAATGTGAGGGTCAAACTCATTCAGTCCGTCGCGTGCCGAAACAGTTTTCACGCGCAACGGGTTATTACTTCGGAAGCATACACGAAGCGGAAGTGAAAATCCCGTCCAAAACTTTTCAGGTCCAAGGATAATCCGATAGGACCTGCCGCGGCGTTTCCAAACGGTTCGTCGTCGAATGTCAGCCAGCGAGGGCATCATTTCATCAAAAAATTCAGTGAGTGGCTCGCCTGCTTGCCACTCAGGTCGTCGATGACAGTCAGTTTGAGTGTATGAGGACCAAGGGGCAGTCGGTCGGGGATTGTGAACTGATAGTTATGGAAATAGTCGCGACGCGGATTGCGGCAGCGATCCTCTGTGGCAGGAAAAGTTTTGTGCCAACGGACTTCGCCGTTGATTCCGAGAATGTCGATCACCGATCTCAACAAGGTTCGGTGTTCACCGTTCATTGTCTGTTCGATTTTGTAGTTTTCAATCTCGACGTACAACAGGACCTCTTGCCCCGGTGTGAATTCGTCTTTGGCAAACTTTTCGTAGTTGCCAAAGTACGAAATCTGCTCGCAAAACGAGGTGTTTTTGAGAGCGAGATCTGCCTGCTCGCGCAATCGCCGCAGGGCGGTATTGAGTGGCGAAATGGATCGTGCCGCTCGGTCTTTCAGCAGGGGAAACGGCTCAGAGTCGAGGGAATTCGACGTGGCCCATATTAAGTTTTGCCAATATTCTTGTTCGGCAGCAGGAAGTCCTGGAATGGCAGTCAGAGCCTGTTCCTGCCTCTGGGCGACGAGATACAGGAATCGCAAATGCACTTGGCGTCGTCGGTATTCGATCAGCGCCTCCGGATTTGAGCCCGGATTTAGCAACGAAATTTCTTTCTCCATCTGTGCAATGAGCCGATCGGATTCCGTCGGTGACTGTTCGAAAGAAACCTTCGAGACCGGTTGGACATCGACGGATTGACCGTGATCAGGGGAGGAGTGAAGATTGAGTTTTTCGGCCGTGCGACGGGAAAATTTGGTGTGCGTTTGATTCGGCCAGAGTGGCGGATACGGCGATCGCTCTGGCGACGACGAGAAAGACGAATTTCGTGCCACCGTGTCGCCACGCGGCAACGTCCCTGCCATCGCACCAAGAGTTGAATCGTTCTTGGTGTGTGTGGGGGGGGCAGAGTCATCGCTGGATCGATCCAAAGAATGTCCCGCGTGTCGCAGATGGTTTTGGTGTGATGGTTCACCGTCAGATATCTCTGCCGGTAAACCGTCCAATCGGCTTGCCATCAAATTTTGGTCCGCGGCAGATTCCTGCAACAGCGGTTTTTTGAGGCGAGGAGAAGAACGACGGGGCGCATTCTCAGGCGATTCTTCGGACTTTTTCACGATGTCGTTTGGCAAATATTTTTCATTTGCCAAACGACATCGCTTGGCAAAGAGCTGTTTGTTGTCCGGTTCAGACAATGCGCATCCCGTGGCTGCGCACAGCCCCAGTAGCAACAATGGACCGAATACCCGATGCATGGTGACGCCCAAACGAAATGAGACCGCAAAAACCGTGTTAATCCTTGCTCAGCCAACCGCTGGGGCACCAGCAGTCCTGTCGGATCAAAACGAAGGTGTCGAAATGAGAAGCACAGGGAATGGAGTGCCGGAAAATAGTCAAATTTCCGGAACTCAACAAGACCACCTGTTTCACAGACTGCCGCCGATCAATCCAAGAAGTTCTTTGTCTGAAATGTCAGCGGAGATTCAGTGGGTCAACGTCAACGAGATATTCCACTTCCGGGTGATTGGGGAACTGGGGTCCCACCTGCTTCCACAGGTTGTGCAGTGATGACAGACTGGTGGCGGTGAGTTGCAGGTGATAGCGATAGTTGGCCTTCAGTCGCGTGACGAGGCAGGGGGCCGGGCCGAGGATGCGGATCTCCAAAGAGAGTTGTTTCGCACCCTCCCGCAACAGTTCACCAACCTTGTCCGCGTAGGCATGGACCTCCTTCTCGACCGGTCCTCGCAGGATGACACGACCGAGATGTGAGTAAGGTGGAACGTTTAGGGACTTGCGGTGATGGAGTTCGTCCGTGGCAAATCCGATGAAGTCGTGCGCGGCCGCACGCACAATTGGCGGTTGCTCGGGCGAAGCGGTTTGGACAAGGACTCGGCCTCCCTTGGAACTGCGGCCTGTGCGGCCGGCCACTTGGGCGATCAATTGAAACGTGCGTTCCATCGAGCGAATATCGGGTTGGTGCAGCAGCGTATCAGCGTCGATCACGCCAACCAGTGTGACATTCGGAAAATCGAGCCCCTTCGCGATCATCTGGGTTCCGAGCAGAATCTGTACCTCACCATGGCGAAATAACTCCAGTGCCACGTCGTGACTCCCCCGCTTGTTCATTGTGTCGCTGTCCATCCGCAGGCACTTCACATGAGGGAATCGTGTTCGAACCTCGGCCTCTAACCTTTCCGTGCCGATGCCGAGGTTGAGAAGTCCGGGCTTGCCACACTTCGGACAGACCTTAGGTAGCGGTCCGGAATGATCACAACTGTGACAGAGCGCCACGGCGCGTTCCTTGTGCCAGGTAAGAGTGATGTCACAGTCAGGGCACTTGACTCCTTCTCCGCATCCTCGACACCACAAAACGGGTGAAAAGCCTCGGACATTCAGAAACAGAATGATTTGTCCTCCGGCCTTCAACGCGGATTGCATAGACGTGAAAAGTGCCCGCCCAATAGCAGAACCTTTGGCGATTGCCGGGTCGTTACGAGTATCGACAATGATGACGGGTGGAAGCGGAAGTTGCTCAACCCGTCTCGGCATGGAGATGAGCAAGTCCTGCTTGCGAAGCACCATGAGAAACGATTCCAGAGTGGGCGTGGCCGATCCAAGAATCAACGGAATACCCTCAATTTCGGCACGGCGTCGAGCAACCTCTCGAGCGTGATATCGCGGTGTGTTGTCCTGCTTGAAACTGGTCTCGTGTTCCTCGTCAATCACAATCAGTCCAAGATGCGGTGTCGGCGCGAAGACCGCACTGCGGGCCCCAACAACGACTTGAACCGCTCCGCTGGCGATCAACTTCCAATGCCCGTGTCGTTCGGCATCGGTCAGATGACTGTGCAGCACGGCCACCGAAGGAAATCGGCTGGCGAATCGACGGATGGTTTGCGGCGTTAAACTGATCTCTGGAACAAGAACGATCGCCTGACGGCCATAGCTGACGATTTCTTCGATCGATCGAATGTAAACTTCTGTTTTTCCGCTGCCTGTGACTCCATGCAACAGGATTGTTCGGTGCTCTGCCGATCGAACAACACCGAGGATGGTGTTCACCGCACGCTGTTGATCGAGATTGAGCCGAATTTCGCGATGAGCTTCGGGGGCGGGCATAGAGAGACTGCTTGAAACCCTCTCCCGTAGCGAGACGATCAGCCCCTTATCTCGCAGTGCGTGAATGGGCCCTGTCCCGCATTGAGCGGCTTCTGTCAATTGATCGACACGCATCGGAGCATTCGCTTCCATCAAGGACTCGATGACGGCACGCTGCTTGGCGGGAAGTTTCAATTCCTTGAGCAGCACATTCACGGCCTCTGGAATGCCGTTTCCCCCCCCGTGTCCTGCAGGATCGGGGTTGATCCGCTGTAGCTGTTCGATCAATTGCGGTCCTAGGAAAAAAAGAAGGACCTCGCGCGAACCGGCTTGAGTTTTCACCCCAGCCGGAATGACGCTCTCCAAGACCTGGCCCCACCCGCAGAGATAGCGGTCGGCAATCCAGTGAGTCAATTCCAGCATCCTCGTGTCAATCAGGGCCGTGCGGTCGAGAACAGCCGTAATGGACTTGAGCAGTTTTCCGGTGGGAATGTGGTTGGAGAGACCGACGCAATAACCGTTGACGGATTTATTGCCTCGACCGAAGGGAACTTGGACTCGCTGTCCCGGTCCAATGTTTTCTCGCAGTTCATTGGGGACGAGGTAGTGATAAGCGGTCGTCAGCGGTCGATTGAAGACGACCTCGGCTAGCAATTGATCCGCTTCAGCGGCCAGTTCCCATGCCAAGGGCTGTGGCGGCAAGTCGGCTTCGGAGAAAAGGCGAGTCTGACGGGAATTCGACACTTGTGGGGGGGTACTCGCCTGATCGCTATAATAAGATCGTTAAAGAAACAGTCGCCCGGGCTGTCTTGCTTCGAAATTGTAGGGTGAGATCAACAGCGACGCATCGTTGTCACGCAACAAAATTTTGTGCCTAGCGTGTCTCGGTCTCAACAGGAAAGTCCTTGGCATTTCCGGACGGAGACTGTTCCATGGCCAGAGTCTTGTTGATCCCGAGGGGCTTGGCGTGACACGCTCACTTCCGCATTTGTGACCGTGGCACGACATTTTTAAAGGCGCTGACCGGACGTTTGTTTCGATGTTGCTTGTTCATTAAGTTGGCATATACTGCACGGATTGAATTAAACGCGGGAAAAATCAAATTTTCAGTTTCATCACCCTGCCGAACGTCAGTGCACGGCTTTCATAAAATCACAACCTCCACTAAGCAAATTTGCCCGCCGAAGCTTTTCCATGGCGAGCACAAATGACGTTACGGCATTAAATCGGAGAAGTCTCCGGCATGCCAAACGCATTGAAATCGTAATCCCTGTGGTTGTTTTCCAAATCGGTTAACCAAGAAATCCGTTTTGGTTGGTGCTCACCATCACCAAAAACAGAGTCTCCTGAATTAAGAGAAAAAACTCTTGTTGATCCCGGGACTGCGGTCTTGAAAAACAAAAATCGGGGACCTTGTTTTATGAAATGTTGGCAACCCAAGTTGTCTGAATTTTTCGTCTTGTGGCTGTGCTGTTGCGAGTCATGGGCCTTCGCGGGATCCGCTCCCGCTCCGTCGTTTGAGAACGACGTGCAACCGTTACTGAAAGCCAAATGTTATCAGTGCCACAGTGCTGAGGTGAAAAAAGGGGAACTGTCGCTGGACTCCGTTGAGGGGATCCGGAAGGGGAGTGAGTCCGGAGCGATCCTGATCCCCGGTGATTCGGCCAAAAGCGTGCTGTTTCAAATGGTTCATAAGCGAGAGATGCCGCCCGATGACAAGCAGGCGTTGAATGACGAGCAGGTCGAAGTCCTTCGCCGCTGGATCGATGCTGGCGCAGGGATGGGGCCGGACGTCACGACGGGCAAGCCGGATGTCACGCAACATGATGTGATTCCGATCCTGCTGTTGCGGTGTACGGCGTGTCATGGACGCCAGATGCAAGAAGCGGATCTCGACCTGCGCAGTCGTATGACAATGCTGCGGGGGGGGCGGTCCGGTCCGGCATTTGTCCCAGGAAATCCAGACGCCAGTTTGATGCTCAAACGGATTCGGGCCGAAGAGATGCCGCCGCGGAAACAGTTGACGGACGTTTCCGTCAAGCCGATGGAGGATGAGGAATTCCAGAAGCTCGTCCGATGGATTGAACTTGGTGCTCCCGAATCGCCTGCAGAGCAGGATCTTGCGGGGACGGAAGCCGATCCCCTCGTGACTGCTGCGGATCAAAAATTTTGGTCATTTCAACCACCGCACTCGATGACACCACCGAATGTAGGCCATGGCGACACAGTCCGAAACCCGCTCGATTCGTTCGTCTTGCAGAAATTGGAAGACAAGGGATTGTCCTTGTCTCCCGAAACGGATCGCTTGACGCTCATCCGACGCGTTACGTTTGATTTGACAGGATTGCCGCCTGAGCCGGAGGATGTCGAATCCTTCCTGTCCGATCACCGTGAGGATGCTTATGAAAAACTGGTTGACCGCTTGTTGGCGTCGTCACGATATGGCGAACGCTGGGGACGGCATTGGTTGGATGTTGCGGGGTATGCCGACTGTGAAGGCCGGCGCGAGCAGCATCTGCCTCGTCCCTTTGCCTGGCGGTATCGCGATTACGTGATTCGCAGTTTCAATTCGGACAAGAGTTATGACCGTTTTTTGCAGGAACAGCTGGCGGGAGATGACCTTGCGGACTACGAACATGCGTCGGAAATCACTCAGGAAATGGAAGATAACCTGGTCGCAACCGCGTTCCTGCGTATGGCTCCCGATCCGACATGGGCGAATTTGACGGGCTTCGTTCCAGATCGGTTAGAAGTCATGGCTGACGTCATCGATGTTATCGGTTCCGGATTGATGGGTCTCACGATGAAGTGTGCCCAGTGTCACAGTCACAAATTTGATCCGATTCCACAACGAGACTACTACCGCCTGGTCGCTTTGTTCAAGGGGGCATACGACGAGCACGACTGGTTGAAGCCCGAACTGAACACACAGCATGCTGCCAAGAGTGTCGGTTTTGGTGAACGCTACTTACCACACATCTCGTCTCTGGAAAGCGGAAGCCGAAAGAAGATCCAAGAGGAAATGGCGACTCTGACGGCCGGTCCGCAGTCTCCAGAAGTGGAGCAGAGGATTGCTGAGCTGAAAGTCCGTGTCGGACCAGAACCGCGAATCATGGCCTTATGGGATCGGGGCGACCCCTCGCCGACCTATCTGTATCGGCGCGGAGATTACAAGATTGCGGGTCCGCCCGTTCCGCCCGGCCCGCCGGCGGTTGTGACCGACCGTAAGACTCCTTTTGAGATTTCGCCGCCGTTTCCTGAATCCAAATCCACAGGTCGTCGATTAGCATTTGCCCGTTGGCTCACCCAGCCTGAAAACCCTCTCACCGCACGCGTCATGGTGAACAGAATCTGGAAGTATCACTTTGGAGTGGGCTTGGTTCGAAGTTTGGGAAACTTCGGGAATATGGGTGATCGGCCGACGCATCCAGAAATGCTAGACTGGCTTGCTTGCGAGTTCATCCAAAAAGGATTCAGCGTGAAGTCTCTGCATCGATTGGTGGTCACATCCCACACATATCGCCAGCGATCGGCTGTCACATTACAGCAGGTCCAACTCGATCCGGACAATCGGCTCCTGTCACGGATGCCCATGCGACGGATGGAGGCCGAATCATTACGCGATACGTTGCTCCTGATCGCGGGTCAGTTGAATGATACCGAATTTGGGCCGGCGGAAGCCGTCAAGGTACGTGATGATGGGCTGGTGTTGAGTGGCAATCGGCGAAGTATCTATGTTCAGCAGCTGCGCAGGCAGGCGGTCTCGCTGTTGGAGATTTTCGACCTGCCGTCGATGAATCCGAATTGTTTGCAACGTCCAGAATCACTGGTGGCTCCTCAGGCATTGCATCTGATGAACGATGCAGTGATTCGAGGGCTTGCCAGTCAATTTGCGGATCGGGCGATCCTTGAGGTGGGCAGCGATTGGCCGACACTGATGCAGCGAGTTTTTGCCATTGCTCTCAGCCGGCCGCCAAGTGGCGAGGAACAAGAAGACTGCGTGCAATCGTTGCAGCTACTGGCCGACGAATGGTCAAAGCAAATGTCGTCTGTCGGGAAGACTTCCCGGGCGGAAGCGACTCGTCGCGCGTTGGCAACCGTGTGTCATACGATCATCAATTCAGCGACATTTCTTTATATCGATTGAGGTTTGCGGTGAGCATTGATTCTCCAAAAATTGGCGACGATTTGTTCTCACGTCGGAGTTTCTGCAACAGTCTGGCTGCCGGATTGCCGGGGGCGGCCTTGTTGCATTTGTTGGGGCAGAGCCTGCAGTCGTCAGAAAAAAATGAGTTCCCCAATCTTCGTCCTCGTCCGATGCATTTTCCGGCTAAAGCGAAATCGGTGATCCACCTTTTCATGAACGGTGGGCCGAGTCAGATGGATTTGTTCGACCCGAAGCCCGAACTCGATCGACATCATGGGGAACCCTATTTCAATAAGATCGCCGGTGAGGTCGAGACCGTGGCTGCCGCGGGTGCGTTGATGCGCAGCCCGTTCCAATTTTCTCAACGGGGTGAGTGCGGCATGTGGGTCTCGAACTCATTGCCGCATCTGGCCGAGCACGTTGATGAAATGGCTCTCATTCGCTCTCTGTACACCACGAATATCACGCATGAACCGGCACTCTATCTCATCCAGACGGGACAAATGCCGTCTGGATATCCAACGCTGGGCTCCTGGGTTGTGTATGGCTTGGGTTCCGAATGTCAAAATCTTCCAGCCTATGTTGTGCTGGATGATCCCTTGGGACTGCCGGTCAATGGGACGGAGAATTGGCAGGCCGGTTTTTTGCCGCCGATTTATCAGGGGACGAGGTTTCGGTCGCGGGGTTCCCCGGTATTGAATCTGCGTCCAGAAATCTCCGACCCGCCAGAAATTGGTCAGATGCAACGCGCATTGCTCGGTCGGCTGGATCGATTGCATTTGAAACAGCGATTCGCCCAGCCAAATCTGGACGCGCGCATCGCCAGTTATGAACTAGCCGCACGGATGCAGATGTCGTCCACCGATGCCCTCGACTTGTCACAGGAGACCGCTGAGACGCAGGCATTGTACGGCATCGGCAACGCGTTGACCGATTCCTACGGCCGTCGCTGTTTGATCGCTCGTCGATTGGTTGAACGCGGTGTTCGTTTTATTCAGCTCTACATCAATTCCCAAATTTGGGACAACCATAGTGCTCTTGCAGAAAGCCTGAAATCGGCCTGTGATCGGACCGACCTGCCGATCGCAGGTTTGTTGTACGATTTGAAGCAGCGAGGATTGCTCGATGAAACTCTGCTGATCTGGGGTGGTGAATTCGGCCGACTGCCGATCGCGCAATTGGCCGGAAACAAAGACGAACGGTCGTCCGGTCGTGATCACAACAAAAATGCGGCTTGTTGCTGGTTCGCGGGGGGCGGAGTGCGTGGGGGGACAACGTATGGGACGACGGATGACCTCGGTTTCGCGGCGGTTGAAAACCGAGTCGGTGTCCCGGACTTTCATGCCACAATTCTGCACCTGCTGGGTTTGAATCACGAGGCTCTCTCCGTGAATCAGGACGGCCTGAACGAGAAATTAACAGGGGTCAAACCGGCACGTGTCATTCAAGAAATCATCGCCTGAGCGATCGCTCCGAAAAACTCCGGACCGGTGAACGGATTCCGTCCGTCCGCCGTGAGCTGGTTCGCTCGATGCGGGACACGTTTCCGAGACCAGACGCACGCCGTTTTATCCCTGTGCCGACGTGGCTGGCAGATCGCGCGGAATGTATTATCCCGTGCGGCTTCCAATCTGCAGACTTTCCTAACCGTGACAAAGCTGATGACAGACGTACGCGAAATTTTTCCCGTTGATCGTCCGGTGTCGGGAACAATTCGACCCCCCGGCTCCAAAAGCCTCACCAATCGCGCACTTGTCATTGCGGCGTTGGCTGAGGGCACCTCGCATCTGACGGGGGTCCTCGACAGTCGAGACACGTTCGTGATGATTGACAGCCTGCAAAGGTTGGGAATCGCCATCGATCATTCCTCGGCGGATTGCTCGATCATAATTACGGGATGTTCGGGGCGACTAACGGTCGATTCGGCGGACCTGTGGTTGGAAAATAGCGGAACCAGCATCCGCTTTCTCACGGCGTTGTGTGCTTTGGGGCACGGTCGTTTTCGACTGGATGGAAATGCACGAATGCGCGAACGCCCCATTGGCGATCTGTTGGCATCGCTGCGACAGTTTGGAGTTTCCATTGCGGCCGAACGTGAAACAGATTGTCCTCCTGTGGTCGTCATTGGCGGCGGCTTTGCTGGTGGACGAGTCACCGTCAATGCCAATGTGTCGAGCCAGTTTCTCAGCGCAATTTTAATGGCCGCACCCTGTGCCATCGCTCCTGTTGATATTCGACTGGAAGGGGAGATGGTCTCTGAACCCTACATCGAAATGACACTGAAAGTGATGTCGAAATTTGGAGTTGCGGTGGAACGGCCAGAGACGGGGCGATTCTACGTCGTTCCGCAGTCGTATCGTAGTCGCGACTGTGACATTGAGCCTGATGCATCGGCCGCCAGTTATTTTTTTGCCGTCGCCGCGGTGACCGGAGGGATGGTGACCGTAGAAGGACTGTCGGCGAACGGATTGCAGGGAGACGTTCGCTTTGTCGAGGCACTCCAGAAAATGGGATGTGAAGTCACGCGGAATCCCCAGAGCATCACCGTTCGCGGAAGGCCGCTGCAGGGGATTGAGATCGATATGAATGATATCAGCGACACCGCTCAGACTCTGGCCTGTGTGGCAGTCTTTGCTCAGGGACCGACGCGGATTCGGAATGTGGCTCATATGCGACACAAGGAAACGGATCGAGTCGAGGCCGTCGTCACGGAACTCAGAAAACTGGGATTATTGATTGAAGAATTTCCGGACGGGATGACCATCCATCCGGGGCCATTGAAATCGGGAACCGTTGCCACCTACGACGATCATCGCATGGCGATGAGTTTCGCACTTCTGGGACTCCGCGTCCCAGGAATTATGATTGCCGATCCTGACTGTACGTCGAAAACATATCCGCGTTTTTTTGAAGACTTCGATCGACTTTGTCTCACAGGTCGAATCGCTCAATAAAGACTTTCTACGCTGTGACAGAGTCGGCTGAATGATAGTGTCAACTGTTTTTTCAGGCCCATCAATCGCGTCATCCAGTAGCAGGATTTGCCGAAATCTCATTGCTTAGCCAACGCAGTCTGGTGGAACGAGTTTATCCATCGCCGCCAGTGAACTCGTCGCATTTACCGCAACCGGCAATTCCGGAGCATTCGTAAATCCTTTTGCAAAACTTTTCATGCGATCATTGCGCACTGTTTCGGCGGGGAGAGTCACATGCCGATGAACAGATTGGGGTGTGAGGCGACTCTTTCGGATTGCGAAAGGTGGAACGCTCCGGGGCGGATGAGTTCCCATCGCGTCTGAATTGCATTAGGGATGATGCCATGAAATTGCCGTGCACGCTGAGCCTTGTCTTGCTCTGTATCCTGATCGGCCCGACTGCGGGTGTCGATGCGCAAGCGGATGGCGAGTCACCGCGCATCGTCATTGACGACGGTTGCGGTCTGTGGTCTGAACGTGATACCGGATTCTGGGTATCGGCCGAGGCACTGTTATGGAATCGAACCCAATCGACGGGTGGAGGGACCATCATCGGTGGTCCGGAAAGTCTAGAGTTCGGAAATCAAAGCTATACCTACGAGGGGGGGTATCGGCTGGGACTGGGTTGGCTGATCGATCCGAATTACGAAGTTGAGGGGATCTGGACTCAATTCCACGGCTGGAATGCCGGCAGCAGCGGATTTCTGTCACACGCCATCAGCTTTGACGGCGGTGAGACAAGTCTCTCGGTGGATCCGTCCGGAGCCGCCAATTTCATCAACCGTTCAACATTTTTTCGGTCGCTGTACGATTCGGCAACGGACGCTCTGAGTGGCGGCGCGAATGACGAAACAGCCGAGTTCGAATTTATGCAGCCGGGGTCGGTTTATACGATGCACCAGACAAGTGCGTTGGAAGACGGACAAGTCAACATGAAGACCCGCCGCGCACTCGGCCAGAGATTTCGTTGGGGACTCGGTTACCGACACGTCCTGCTTTCGGAAGGGTCACAGGTTGGAATCACTGGAACGTTCGACGCATTCGACGTGGATGGCGACGAAGCGACTACCAATGAACCAAATGACAAACTCTCCGGTCAGGCACTCCTGGCTCAAGGCCTGACGCTCCTCAACGGAACGGGAGACTTCAACGATCCCAGCCTCGGTGGCGGAGTCTTCACAATGTTCTGGAACGGTACGACGAGAAATCAGATGAACGGAGTTCAGGGAGTGGTCGAAGGGACCCTGTTAGAGCGAGGCCGATTTTCGCTCGACGGAAACCTTCGTACGGGTATCCTTTACAATCGTGTTCAGGGGACGGTTTTCGAACGGTATGCAGACTCCGTCGATTCGATTTACACGCGCCAGTTTACGGATACTGATGACCGTATCTCGTTCGTCAGCAACCTCGGATTGAACGCCGTGATTCGCCTTGCGGAACGAGTCCGAATCCGGACTGGATATGAAGTCATGTTCCTGACAAATGTCGCATTGGGGCCATCCCAGCAACAGGGATTGACTTACGATGGACTCGGCAATGCGTCCTATGCGGTACAGGGGAACGATACAGTCATCTTGAACGGTTTTAACGCCGGCTTAGAATTGGACTGGTAGTCAACATCACAGAGTCCCAGCAACAGATAAAATAAAGGGTCTGCCGTGTCAGCCAACCCGTCATCGGCCCGACAGTCGGCACGTGGCAGCCGGATTCCACCTGGGTTGTTGCTGAGTTTCGTGGTCTTGGGTTGGGTGGGGTATCACACCCTTCGACAGATTCAATCGCCGCACCGAACTCGACAGAACTCGTCCCAGCAACCGCCAACGGAGGGCCAAAAATCTCTGGGAAATCAGACAACAGCGGCGGTCAGCAGCGGCTTCAGGGATCGAGGTAACGAGCCTGCAGAGCGGATCGTTGTCGATGCGGTCAGTAAACCAGAAACCACGTCAAAAAAAAATAGCGTTCTCGCTCCGGTCGTTCCCTCTGAAACGAGGAGAGTCCCGACGGGCCGTTCACCGCCTGAGCCGAACGCTGGAACACGATCGACAACAAATGCAGCAACCTCTTTCTTGAAAGCCGGTTCGGACCAAGGTCCTGCTTCAAATAAACCTCAGCCACCAACGTTGCAAATCGACGTCAGTTCACACCAGTCAACAGCGAATGATCCGAGACATCCGCAGACCGCCGGATCGACAGCGGAGATTTCGACAAGAATTGAGAATCAGACGATCCGGGATTTCGGCAAAGTGGTTTTTCGAGGAACGATCGATCTTCAAGTAACTCTTGATCGGATTGCCCGTGGCACGCGGAACAGTTACCGAAACGATGGTGCGACATTCGGCAATCGGGAAGGGCGGTTGCCGCGTCAGTCGTCCGGCTACTACACCGAGTACGTTCATCCCACTGTGGGGATGACTAGTCCCGGACCCCAGCGGGTGATCGTGGGTCAGGATGGAGAGATCTGGTACACGCCGGACCACTATAAATCGTTTCAGAGGGTCAAGTAAATCCATTGCCAATCACCGGTTTCATGTCGGAGACCTCATCGGATGACGGCTTCCATTTGCAGCGGATTTCGGTTTTCGAAAAATATCGAAAAATTCGATGTCTCAGACGCACGCGTTGTTCGAATTCCGGCGGGTCTGTCACGTCAACGTGACCTGTTGGCCGTATTTTCGAAGGGCTTAGACTTTCCCGGCTACTTCGGATGGAACTGGGATGCATTGGAGGAATGTTTGCAGGACTTGGCGTGGATCGATCAACCTAGTCGAATCGTTTTGATTCATGAGGGTTTGCCGTTTCAGCCGAGCGGGGGAAATCGAGGGATTTATTTGGACATTCTGCGGGAATCGATTGCCGTGTGGGGGCCGGATCAGCGCCACGAATTGCTCGCCGTCTTCCACGACGACGAGCGCGAGGAAGTTTGTCGATCGAGATGAAGTTTTTGCCCGCTCCCCATGGACGACGATGGCCTCCATTGAGCGTCGCTGTGCGGTCTCCTTCCAATAGGGCGATTGACGGGGACTCGGATATTCGACTTCTTCCCGCTCGCTCGTTGTCTTATTAAACAGTGTGCAGCATCAGCGATCAGGTTCGATTGTGGATGACGTTTCTGGATTTTAAATTTCGTCGGGATTTGATCCATGACGGACGCGCCATGCGTCATCACCTTCACGGATTCCGACCGCGCCGCAACATTCGAGATTCACCGGCGTAAAGCGGCCGATATTTCGTTGCCCGGAAGACGCGACGAGACTCCTTGGCGATCTCATTTCATTCGAAGACTCACCGATGCAAGACTACGAAAAACTGGGCGTGTTCTATCTCGGCAAACGATTCAATCTCGATACAAAACAGGTCGAGGACGAGTTGCTGTTGTACGACTCAAAGGATCTCACGACCCATGCGGTATGCGTCGGTATGACGGGGAGCGGCAAAACGGGGCTCTGTCTCTCGCTTTTGGAAGAGGCCGCGATCGATGGCATTCCTGCGATCTGCATCGATCCCAAGTGAGATCTCGGCAATTTGATGTTGGCCTTTCCCGATCTGAAACCTGCCGATTTTCGGCCGTGGTTCGATCCGGCTGACGCGCCGCGCGCCGGACTGACTCCCGAAGAGTACTCCGCAAAAATGGCGAATGTCTGGAGGAATGGTCTTTCCGAATGGGGCCAGTCGCCCGAGCGCATTGCCAAGTTTCGCGATGCGGTTGATATTTCGATCTATACCCCGGCGAGCAATGTCGGGTTGCCGATGACGGTTCTCAAGTCGTTCAACGTGCCGGGTCAGGCAACACTTCAGAACAATGACGCCATGCGGGAACGCGTCTCAGCGGCGGCAGCCGGTCTGCTGGCTTTGCTGGGGATCGATGCGGATCCGCTGCAGAGCAGAGAGCACATTCGGTTAGCCACGATTCTTGACCGATCTGGGCGTGACGGGAAAGACGTTGAGTTTGGCAGGTTGATTCGGCTGATTCAAAAGCCGAATTTCGACAAAGTCGGATTCATGGACGTTGAAAGTTTCTATCCGTCAAAGGAGCGATTCTCGTTGGCGATGAGCCTGAACAATCTCATCGCCTCGCCCGGCTTTGCCGCATAGATGGAAGGCGAACCGCTCGACATTCAGCGACTGTTTTCTACCGCCGAAGGAAATCCGCGATTGACGATTCTGTCCATCGCACATCTGACCGACCGCGAACGGATGTTCTTCGTGACGATCCTGTTGAACGAGATGATCGCCTGGATGCGAAATCAATCGGGGACATCGAGCTTGCGGGCACTTCTGTACAGGGATGATGTGTTTGGTTACTTCCCTCCGACGGCAAATCCACCGACAAAAGTACCGATGTTGGCGTTATTAAAGCAGGCTCGCGCATTCGGACTGGGTGTGGTTCTCGCCACACAAAACCCCGTCGATATCGACTACAAGGGCCTTTCGAATGCGGGGACTTGGTTCCTCGGTCGCCTGCAAACCGAGCGAGACAAGACGCGAGTTCTCGAAGGGTTGGAAGGGGCCTCTGCCGCGGCGGGAGCGGCGTTTGATCGAGCTAAAATGAAACGCATTCTGGCCGGGCTCCAGAGCTGAGTGTTTCTGATGAACAACGTTCATGAGGATGAGCCTGTCGTGTTCCAATCTCGATGGGCACTTTGCTATTTGCGAGGTCCGATCAGTCGGGAACAGATTTCGCTTCTCATGGTGAACAAAAAAATTGATTCCAACGTCGAACGGGCCGGCAGTCACCTCGCTGGCCGTTGACTCACGCGTCGGTGCGCAACCGGTACTTGCCCCCGGTATCCGCGAAACGTTTGTGACTCGACAAGGTTCACTCCTCGGTAATGCGACGCTCCGATATCGGCCGGGATTGCTGGCGACTGCGAGATTGAGATTTCACCAGGCAAGTATTGGAATCGATGAGCTAGAAGACCGCACGATCGTGCTTCCAGTTGTCGAAGAGGTGTGCCTCACGGTTTGGGATCAGGCGAGCATCTCCGCCGCAGCGGAACCGGATCAGGAAAACCATCCCGAAGAAGGGGGTGTGTTCGGTTCACTGCCGGCAGAACTCAACCGCGTGAAGACTTTTCTGACCTACAATTGGCGCTCAAGGATCATCTCTATCGAACGCAAAAGTTGCGATTGTCGAACCGCCCCGAACTGAAGGAGGTCTCAACGCCCGGAGAGTCCGAAGGCGATTTTCGCATTCGAATCACGCACCGAGTTAAAGAAATTCGCGATTTGCAGGTGGAGAAACTGCGGGCGAAATTTGTACCCAAGCTGGCAATCTTGCAGGAAAAATTACGCAAGGCCTCTCAGCGAGTCGAAAAGGAAAAGATTCAAGCCAATTCACAGTCGATGGCTGCCGCCATTTCGTTCGGAACGTCGATTCTCGGTGCCGTGTTCGGACGGAAACGGATGTCAGCGAACAATCTGGGGAAAGCCGCCACGACCGTTCTCTCGGCGGGTCGAGTCGCCGGGGCGCGGCAGGATGTGACACAGGCCGAAGAAACGGTCGGAGCCATTCAACAGCGTTTGGATGATCTCAATCGACAATTTGAATCGGATGCCCAAACGCTCCTTGACGGAGTCGCACCAGACCGTCTGAAGTTGGAGGCAATCAGCATCGCTCCGAAAAAGACCGAAATCAAAATCGTCCTCTGTTGGACGCCATGGACCGTTGACGTCACAGGAAATGCAACAGCCGTGTGGTGACGATCGGCAGCAGCATCACAACCGATTCGCGAGGCTCTGTTCGTCCACGACAATCGTGCGGAGGGTTCGGCGTGACTGCTCCGGTGTCAGGTCGGATCTCCACACGCGGCTTTGCCGACCGGCTTTGTGATCGGAGGCAACAGTCTGGACATTGGTTTGACGATCTTGCCCCATGCAAACGTGGCTCGAAGGTCCGCCAGAAACGAGAACCCTCCAGAAACGTTTTCCGAGGTCTCACTCAAGCAACTGCGCCTGATGCGGATTGCGGGACGTGTTGTCCAAATTCCGACCACTCTTTGCAGAGATCTTCCCTTTCTTGCGTCCGGCCTTTGGAGTTGCTGGAGCACTGACCTTTGGTTCTGCGGCTCCGTCCAAATTGTCTCCCGATTCGATTTTACTCAGACGGCTCAAACCACGTCTGATATATTCTTCACTGATGTCGAACGCAAGAAACTGGCGACCGAGCTTCTTGGCGACTGCGCAGGTTGTGCCGCTACCGCTGAACGGATCGAGGACAAGTTCAGCGGGATTCGAGCAGACTTTCGTGATCCGTCCCAGAAGTTGTTCAGGCATCTGGCATCCGTGAAATCCTTCTCGCTCTTTAAACGTCCCTGCGACTCGCGGGAAGTACCAAGTATCCTCTTCAGGGCTTAACCCGTCGGTCAAATCTTGTGGGCGAAGAATCCACGTGTCGTCCGGCAGGCGACCTGTCGCGTTGGCTCGTCGATCTGCGTAGACCATTTGCCGGGCTGACGGAACGGCAATGGCCGCACCGTTGAATGTGAACGTTTTCGAGTCCTTCACGAAGTAAAATAGGTGTGTATGCGAGCGGCTAAACTTAGACTTGCAGTTCACCCCAAATGTGTAGTACCAGATCACCCAGCTTCGGCAGTGAAAGCCGATCTCTTGGCTGAGTAGCTTCAGTTCTGCGGCATAATCGTCACCAATCGCGAGCCAGAATGATCCTGTTGGCTTCAGGACGCGATGGACTCCTGAAATCCAGTCTCGTGACCAGTCGAGATACTCCTGTGGCGCCTTTCTGTCTTTGTAGATGTCGTACTTGTAGCCGATGTTGAATGGGGGATCGGCGAAAGCGACATCAATGCAGCCCTGATCCAATTGCCGCATTCCTTCAATGCAGTCGAGTTGGTGAATCGTGTTGAGAGAAAGCACCAAGCGACCTCCATGCGTGAGCGAACAGAACCGAACAAATGGACACAGCCTCGACGTCCACTGACCCAAGGAGCGATCATATCGAGCCACGTGGTATCAATCGAGCCATGTCGTTCGCCAGTTCGAGGCCTCGATGCGACAGCCTTTGGACGACACCCCTCGGTCACTTCGGGTCTTAGAACGGCGGGGCTTTTCCGTCGCCGATGTTGACCAATCATGAACACGCATCGTGTCGAGAGATCTCAGCCGACATTTCCCATTTGGGTTGAGCCGGGAGACGCGTTAGGCTCGCAATGACTCGCTTCTGAACATCGCGTCCCCCCCCTGTGTCGAGCGTGCGGGAATTTCTTGCCGGTTTTCCGACTCCGGACCCGGCCGAAATCCAGAACAGGGGGTCAACCGGAGCGTTTTCCAGCGTCAATCGCTGGTTCTGCGCAGACCTTCTCCATCGGGAACCTCGTGTTCTACTCTTTGATCCGCTCCCGAGTCACGTCACGTGACCAACGGCGGCGGGATCGCCAGCCGCGCGATGCGATCCAGAATCGCAGCGAACAAGTTTCGCGTCACGGCCACCTCGGCCCGTTGGAAGAACACGTACTTTGCGTGCCGGGTGACCTTGGGCCCGATTTTGATCAGCTTCTCCCGCAGTGTCGTCAGCGACCAGTGACGGACCGGTTTCGGCAGGGCCAGCCGCCGCAGGAAGTTGCCCCGGTTGTAGGCCAACGCGAAGAGCTGCAAGCGGGCTTGGTTGTCCCGGAATGTGCGGCAGGAAAGCTTCGTCCACTTCACCGCATTCTTGCCTTCCTTGATCCACTGCTCGGCCGTGCCGCGACCGTTGTAGAACTTGACCCTGTTCTTGGACCGCCAAGAGAGATTGGTCACGAGGTATCCCACGCGCGGGAATAGTTCGCCCCGGTGCCACTCAATCTTGGCCACCACTCTCCGCGATTGATCCCAGGAACCGGCTGGGTAGCGGCAGCGGTGATAGAACACCTTGGGCTGGTGGGAGGGTCGTCCGACCGGTCGGGTGAGTCAATTCGCAATTTCCCGCTCCAAGATGTTTCGCGCGAACTCCACCACGGCGTTGGACTTCAGTCGGATCGTGTAGGAAAAATGCTCTGCTTCGAGGAAGGCGTAGAACTCGGGGATGGCAAACGCGGCGTCGCCGCGAAAGAACTTCGGGATGTTCAAGTGGCGATACCGCTCGATCACCGGCAACAGCACCCGCCGCCCGTATTTGGCGCTGGCCTTGTTGCCGCGCCGTAGCAGGACGCGTTCCCAATCGCCGAACGGGTTGAAGAGGAACAGCGGATGGTAGCACAGGCATTCAAAGTGTCCGTTGTAAGCCGTCCCCTGTTGCCGACCGTAGGTCTCGCTGACCGAGCTGTCCATGTCGAGAATCCGTTGTTTGAGCAGCTTCCGCCGATGGACCTGGTCAATCCACTGGCCGGAGAGCTTCATCAGCGCCGTCAGGTTGCACTGGGTGCTGAGTGTGTCGGTCTCGAATCGGCCGACCTCGCTGGTCGAGGCCGCATGCTTCTCCGGTTGGTTGGCTCGGCCGCCTACGACATGCCGCACGCGGGGTCAACGCACAACCGCTCGGCGTCGTTGACATCTTCATAACCGGCCAACCGGCTGTAAATCGACTGCCGCAACAGCGGTCAGAGGCCGTGCTGCGTGTTGCTCCCCAGGCGAGAATCGGTCAGCACGTCTGCGCCCATTTCCG
>CAMCMU010000011.1 GCA_945876035.1 Schlesneria paludicola DSM 18645
GGTTTCCCTATGGCTCCAGCCCTGAAGGCCTTAACCGAGCCGATGACAGTAACTCGCTGGGTCATTATTCAATAGGCACGCCGTCACCCACGTAAGGGGCTCCGACAGCTTGTAAGCGTGTGGTTTCAGGTTCAGTATCCTCCCCTTCAGGGGTTCTTCCCATCTTTCGCTCGCGCTACTTGTTAACTATCGGTCGTCAAGGAGTATTTAGCCTTGGGAGATGGGCCTCCCTGATTCAGTCCAGGTTTCACGTGACTGGACCTACTCGGGTACCAACTTAGAGTCTTCAGGTTTTCGGTTACCGGACTGTCACCGTCTGTGGTGTCGCTTTCCATCGACTTCACCTAACCATCTGTTTTTTTACTCCTAGCGTTGGCCCCACAACCCCGCTGGCACAAGGCCTGCGGTTTGGGCTGATTCCGTTTCGCTCGCCGCTACTCAGGAAATCGATTTTTCTTTCTTTTCCTCCGGGTACTGAGATGTTTCAGTTCCCCGGGTTAGCCTCGCACATTTATTTGATTCAATGTGCGATAATTCAGGAATCTCGGGATCATAGCTTATTGGCAGCTTCCCCAAGCTTATCGCAGCCTAACACGCCCTTCATCGCCTCTTGTCGCCGAGACATCCTCCACACGCCCTTATTTGCTTGACCACAATGATTTGCGGTTCGCATGAACGAACCGAATGTGGCTCACAACACATGCCGACTCTGCAGCGGCATGTGTCAAATGCAATTTGTATTGTTGTCGAGTTGTCAAATAGCAGACACAGCAAAACCGTACAGCACGCTGAAACACAGCGAGTCAGTGGCGGTCGTGTTGCGGGACGGGGATAGTAAGAACAATGCCACAGCGGGTCAAGTTACTGCCCGATGTTTTTTTGTTTTTTTTTCGACCTGTTTCGGTGTGATGGTTTTGTGAGACTTTGAGGGCAAAAAAACGAGTGGGGCGCGGAGATTGATCGGTGTTCGGATTTGGTGTCTAAACCGCGCCGTAGCGACTCTTGTAAACCCCAGAAGGCGGCGCCGGCGGCAACGGGCCAGTCTCCTCAAGGGCGAAGAGTTGCTGGGGTTGAGCGTCGGTCGACTGATGGTGGGCGTAGATTGGAATTTTGGAATGTTTTTCTGGGATCTCGCGACTGGAAGAGAAGTTGCACGGCCGCATCGAGCTCAGGAAACGGGATCACACGAGACGTCGGTTGGCCGATCTGACCGGTGACCTGAACACCGACGAGTCCCCGGCCAAATTGATTCACAATCGCGTTAACGAACGGGAGCGGAAGTTGAGTTCGAGGCGGCATCGACACCATCTCAAGGTCCATCATTCCGTCAAAGCGGACGTTGCCACTACCACGCAGACTGATGGTATTGCCTCTTAAATCGATAGGATTGAAGTTGAATCGAGAGTTGTCAATTGTGAACGTGACGTCGGCTTGTTCGAAAGCCGTGCGATCGGCTGCATCAAGGCGTAAGACTCGAAAAATCTGCACGAATAGGGGCAACTCGTACAGTGCAGCCGGCTCGATTCTGATCGCACCCCGTCCTCGCATCTGCTCCGTGGAGTTTCCTTTACCGGAAATATTCATCCAACCATTGATGATTCCAGCAACATCCCACCGATCTCTCAGGTAGCTCTTTGCGTACTGTTCCAAACGGCTGTCCAGCAGCGTCAATTTGGCACGGTATTCGGGTTCCGCGTTAAGATTCGCTTCTGCATCGATCGTCAATTTTCCCTGGATGAATTCTCCGGTGACGCTTTCGGACATTGGAATGCGAGACGATCGCGGCTCATTCGCCCCCTGAACGGCATCCAACGATCCCATTGTGAAGTTGCCGTTGCGAAGCTGGAAAGGCCCCACAACACGGTTGATTTGGTGTGAAATTCCCGAGGGTAGTTTGAAGATAGATATCGAATCGAGATCCAGCCTCCCCTCCAGGCGTGGTTTTCCATCGTCCATAGAGCCCTGCATTGCGATCCGGCCATGAATATCTTCCACCTGGATTCCCGCGTTGATAGCGCAACCTGCGGAGACCGCCTGCAGATTCCATGTGGCTGAAATATCTTCCAACGGGCGTAACGGGCCGGACAACGTGACCGGGAAGCCCTCATCTTTGGGCGTAGGTCGAGTAGCGCTGATAGAAAACCTGCCCGTGGGGTTCAATGTTTCGCAAGCGTTTCGCAACGCACCAGGAAGGGCCATTCGAAACGTCGAGTTCGGGACCAGATCGTCGACGAACAATTCCTCGAATTCGGCGCGCCAGGGTTGTCCGGGCAGAAATGTTCCTCTTCCCCGGCCATGAATTCTGGTGTCGTCGTGGCGGGCGTTGAAGGAATGGACCATCAATCGGGCCGCGTGATAACTCAGATCTGCCGTCAGTTCCCGGATAGGCCAAGGGAAGGATTTCATTTGGATTTCGGCGTTTCTCACGGTGACAGTCGGAAGTGTCACTTCGCATGGATGACCCGGATTCCAGCGAACTTTCGTTTCACAATCAAAATCGCCGATCGGCTGAAACTCGTGCCACGCGATGCGGAGCGGTTCCGGGATCGCCGCCTCGAGCGCGCGGTCGAAAGTGGCATTTTTGGTGGAGATCGAAAGATCCAGTTGCCCCGGTGCGGGGGTACGTTGGTAGGTTCCGTATCCGGTTAACTCTGCTCCATCATGCTCCCCCTTCAGATCACGAAAGGAGAGCGTCTCGCCGTTCCAGTGGAGCATTCCACTTAACTGGCCAATCCCGTACGGAAAACCATTAAACATGCAGGAGCTGTCCCGTAGTTTCGCTTCCAAATTGATGTCAAAACGTTGGTTGAGTCCTGCGAGTCGCCGAACACGAAGCCAAACATTCCCCTTCCCCTTCAGATTGAGTTCTGTCATTGCCTTTCGAACCACTTCTGGCGACGCATTAAGCAATTCCGCATCGATCGGAATCCCGTCCGCATGGATGAAAAAATCCGATTCATTTTCCGGTCCTGGATTCCTGACAATTCCCCGGACTGTGACAGGGACTCCCCCTGCTCTTCCTTGGCCGTTGATTTCTGCAACGTTGTCCCTGAACAGGACGTTTCCAATAATTTCCCGAACGGGATAGGGGAATTTTTCGTGCGTCACCGTCGCCTGACGAAACCGTAAATCTGCATCAAATTTTGCGCCCTGTTCCGATTCTCGAGTCCAGGCCTTGAAGTCACACTTGCCACTCAGTCCAAGGACACCGAACATCCGCCGAACCGAGCCTGGGAGGCGATCCTTTAAAGAGTCTTCGAACTCGACGCCCGTCGCGGTGAGATTCCCCTCGGGAGTCTTACCGGCCGCCAGTCGCGCATTGAGAATAAATTTGGAATTCCCGTTTTCGGCGTGAAGATCTCGCACGATCGTTTGCTGATTGTCGATATAGATTGAGCCTCCCAGTTGATTCAGGGGGAACGGCAGCAGTGCGTTGCTGATCTGTCCATTTCTGATGTTAGCAACCGCCCGAAACACGATCGGAGATCCAGCCTCGTTCTGCCGAAACGTGGATTCCTGTAAATCGCACAGGCAGGTCAGACCGAAATCGACGATCGGGGGTGACGGCGTCGACTGAACATTCGAATTCAGCGTCATCAATTGTGAGGACTTAGATGTCCGTCCCGCCGTGTTGGACAGTGGTGCTGTCGACACTGAGGCCGCCTGTTTGGCGGCCAACTCGGACAGCGATTGACGCGCCGCCTGCAGTTTCTCGGAAATTGCAGGTGAGATATCGCCCGCCAGTTGCAAGAGACCCTCATCAACAACCAAATTTTTCCATTGGGCCTCAACCGTCCATGGATGACCATCCAGATGGAGACTCGCCGTTGCGTTGAGTGGACCTGCCGGTTCGATTCGCATCGACAACGCGATCTTTAATTGGCGAGAGGATGACGGCAAAGCCGTCAAATGAAGTTCGTCCAATTTCATCTGATGAGTCGTCCGACCGACTCGCTCCAGTTCCACAACAACCGTACCGTGCTCGATCTCAATGTCGGGTAGAGAATACCCCCCGCCGTTTTGGATCTCGATCCCCTGCCAGTTCCATCGTCCCGTGGAATGCCGAATGGCTCGCACAACTGGCTTCGAAACGCAGATTCTCTGAATCGTCACGTTTTCGAAGTCTGCCATCTGCTGCTGATCCAGCGTGATCACCGTTTCAGGAATGTAGAGTGCGGGTTCAACCTCTTGAGGTAGTTGCACCGACAGGCCATACAGACAGGCTCGACCACTGAAGTCAAAGTTTGCCCTCTCAATCCCGAATTTGAGGTCCGGAGCGAGCGCGGCAAGTTGTCTCAAAACCTCCATCTTGAGCAGTTGATTGCTCTGAGAATAGAACCAGTACGCGCCACCGCTTCCCGCCACGGCGGCCATTAACACCATCACAGTGATCGTTCTCAAGATCGAGCTCACGCGAGGCCCCATCACGTCATTTTGATTGAGGGGCGTTGGCTGTTGCACGAAACGGCCATCCGCATCCCACGACGCAGGAATTCAGTCCAAAAGCCCCGAGGATCGCCAGAGGGTATTCTGCCGGCAGTCGATAACGTAGGGAGCCGACAAAAAACAAATGGAGTCCTGCGAACAGCATCAGCGATCCGGTCGTCATCGCCAAAAGAAAGAAGTTTCGGCGCGCCAGCCATGCTCCGCAGGCGGCAAAAAAGAATAATGGAATGACGGCGATCATGACCATCGTTTGCAATGAGGCTTGACGAAACTGCCGTGCGTTGGGGAGAAGACTCCAATACCGCTGCTGCTTCTTGATTGCCAGCCACATCGAGCGAAGCGGATGTTCCCTCAAAAAGGCAATCGCCCGCCCCCGATACTCTCGATCCATCTCATACTCGCTCAGCCTTGAAAGTCGCTGTTCCCGGTCAAAGAAGGCCATGTCACTGTCTCCCGTGGCTTCGGGGTGCAGTCCGTCATACAAACTTGGCCCAACCCACAAGGTCGTGGGGACGATGTGTTGTTCCGTGACCGCATAGTTCCGGATGATCCACGGAGCCAACAGGAGAGTCACCCCAGCGACCAACCAACTCAGGGAAATAAGAATGGAATGGGTGGAACGACCGCCTCGCCGCGAGCACAACACAAAAACAGCGATCAGGGGTCCTACATACAGCCATGTTGGACGCATGTACGTCGCGACGGCAATCATCATTCCGGCAAACATCGCCGTGCCGTCGAACCCTCCGTGAAACGATTTTCGCTCCTTGAAGCGATCCAGTGATACGAATGTCAACAGGCTCGCCAAGAGCGTGACGGCGAATACGGTCTCGCTCAACAGCAAAACACTGAACAAGATTTGAGTTGGCGACAACGCGACATAGATTGCGGCAATAAGTCCGATTTTTGCGTCACATAGTTCGCGACCGAGCCAATAGGTCAGGCCACAGGCGACCGTACCGACACCTGCAAGAAGACATCTCGCGGCGAATGTGCTTTCACCAAATAAAAATTGGGATAAGGCGAGAAGTAGTGGAAATCCGGGCATTCTCAGCACAAATCGTGGGGGCGTATAAATGGAATAGTCCTTGCCCGCGACAATGCGCTGAGCCAATTCCCAATACCCATTGGCATCGCCTGGAATCAGGCAGATTTCCCCTGGCGTTGCCGCCACCTTCTGCTCGACCACAATCGCCGCGGCCAGTCGCAATCCGAACGCAACCAGAAGTGTTAGCAGCAGGCCCAAGTTCCCCTGGGATCGGATGAACTGCTTCAGCCATTTCATGCCGCCCCCTCCCCCCAAAAAAACCGGCCTAGACATAAAACGCGGGATCGTATGAGCGACATGTGAAAATGGTCAAGATGGATCCTGGCTGAGCCTCTTTTCGGAGTGCCTCGAAAACTTTCGGCTAGGGGGATCGACCATCGGGTGCGCGGATCCGTTTCTCTTGGAAGTGTCGCCCTTGGAATTGATCTAGGCTCGGAGTGGAACGACTACTAAGATCTCGTTCCCTTCGAGGGCGTGCCGTGCATTCAGCTCAGCGATGGATTGCAAAGGGTGATCGAATTGACGTGTCTTATCGGCGAGCAAAAGAAACGACCGGGAACCAGCAATTTACGTCCGGTCCTTTTGAATCCTTTGATTTCATCTTCCGGAATCTCAGGGATCTTCGCTTTTCAAATCGTTGGTCTGGCTTTCATCGCCCTCACGCAAGCGGGTTGCGTCAGTCGTCGTCTGATGGTCAACTCTAACCCTCCCGGTGCCGTTGTGTTGTGCGATGGCAAAGAGGTGGGCTATACGCCCACGGGCATCGATTTCACCTATTATGGAACTCGCGAGCTGACTCTGATTAAAGATGGATACGAAACCAAAACGCAACTCGTTCCCGTGCGTGCGCCATGGTATCAGTGGCCTGTGATTGAGTTTTTCTCCGATAATTTTTGGCCTGGGCACGTGACGGACCGCCGCGAAGTTGCGTTCGAGTTGGAGCCCAAACAAATCGTTCCCAGCCAAGAACTCTTGAACCGTGGCCAGAACCTCCGCAACGAAGCCGAAATCAGCCGGTAAAACATGGCCGCTCGTGGAGGGATGTCTCGATGCTTCTTTTCTGACGACGGGTTTGGCTCGCTCCCGGTCAGTCGATTCGGCCGACCAGCGACAACTAAGTCCACGCTGCGGCCCACAGACAACGACAGATTTTCCGATATCCAAGAACATGAGAACCAAGGAAGGACTGATGCTCCGTTGCCGAGCCTTCACGTTGATTGAATTGCTGGTCGTCATCGCCATCATCGCCATCCTGATTTCATTGCTTTTGCCAGCCGTCCAACAGGCGCGCGAGGCCGCGCGACGGACGCTGTGCAAAAGCCATCTCAAGCAGCTGGGCCTCGCTCTACACAACTACGTCTCCGTTGCGGGCGTGCTGCCGTTGAGTGCCGCGATCAATCTGAACACGTCCGTTACGGGCAATAACGGATCGTGGTCGATTCATGGACGCCTGCTGCCGCTGCTCGATCAAGCCAACCTGTACAACAGTGTCGATCTTTCCACCGCGTGGGACTTTCAGACTACCATCAGCGGTCGAAAGATTCCGGTCTTCGCCTGCCCTAGCGATCCGAAGAGCGACCGTGTGCGAGACCCCGGTGGCGGTCGTGCGTTCCTGTATCCCACGACGTATGGCTTCAATTTCGGAACGTGGTTCGTTTTTGACCCGGCCAGCGGGCGCGGTGGCGACGGCTCGTTCTATCCGAACTCGAACCACTCACTGGCCTCGATCCTAGACGGCACGAGCAACACGCTGCTGGCGTCCGAGGTTAAGGCGTGGACGCCGTATCACCGCAATGTGGCCCCCGGTTCGATGCTCGTTCCCGCCAACAGCAGCACCGTGAGCAGCTACATGACGGCCCCTTCCGCCGATGCGAAGGTCACCGGCCACACCGAATGGCCAGACGGTCGCGTGCACCATCAAGGGGTCACGACCACACTGACTCCCAACGCCAAGGTCTCGTGCGTGGTGAACGGCGTGACGTATCCCGAGTGCGACTTCAACAGTTGGCAGGAGGGAAAGAATGGCAGCGCTGGCCTGCCGTCCTATTCCGCAATCACCGCACGGAGCTATCACACAGGCATCGTCCATGCCGCGCTGATGGACGGCTCGGTCAAGTCGATCAGCGAGAACATCGATCTCACTGTGTGGCGTGCGCTGGGAACACGCGTTGGTGACGAGGTGGTGGGCGAGTTCTGACGTGAACGCTTCACAGCAAACTTACGGCGATCCGAAACGCACGACGGACCACGCCAGTGCTGAGACAACGAAGAAACGCCTTCGCCCGAATTCCAAGACCCGGACGAAGGCGTTGTCGCGTTCGATTTTGACAGTCCGTCAATCACGTCACTCGTGCCGCAGCGCGCTGTTGCCGGTGAGAGTCTTGCCCGGGAGGTACTTGCCGGGGATCAATGCCACCTTGTTAAACGGCAACGCGATTCGAAAATCGACCGCGGCACAGAGGTCCGCGGATCACGTCATTACGGCGTACACTTCGTGTCTACCACCCGAAAACATTGGTTTGAGCTGCCTGTAAATTCGGCGTGTTCGCACCGCATTCACGGGCTGGGTTCGCTCATCTTCAACTCGGAACGAGCGGTCGCGTGAATGTCGATTGACCTTCAAAGCTGCGAATTCCTGCTCGAACGGTCACACGCGAATTTGTACCACCCCCTCCGATTTTGCAACCTGTCTGTGCCGCCTCTGAAGGCATCTCGTCGTGTCCCTCCTCGGCGAATGGAGAGAGAAAAGGCGAACGAGCAGGGGCGGCTAACAAGGATTCTTCACCTTCAACCGACCCGTCCAAGCTAAGAGCTGTTTCCAAAACAAGGAATAATAAGATCCGACTTCAATGGCGTTAGCACCTGCTGCTTGGGTGCTAACGCGTTTGTCTCCCCAGTCGACAAAACCGCCAACCCAATGCGGAGCGACATCTGAGGCAAATGACGCAACGCGCCCCCTGCGATCATCACTCGTCACAAGAATGGGGTAGGAGCATGGGGAGGGTTTCCATTCAAATTCGAATTCTTTCTGACCGTGAGGTTGAAAGCGATGCGGAGTCATTGGAAATGCCTGAAGTAAAAGGTTCCAGTCTCGTCCTTCTTTGAGTTCCAATCTGTTAGCTCCTCCGATCACAGGAGGAGCCTCCCAAGGGAGATCCCACAATCCGCTCACGCCTCGGGGTGGGGCCAGAATCGCCCCGTGACAAAAGTTGAGTCGGTCGTCCTTGGTTTGAATTTCGACAGGGAGCATTTCGGCAATCGGCGTACCGTCCCAGTTTCCGCCGAATCCGTGAAAGGATTCCCAACCACCGATCATCAGAAAGCCGGCCCCAAGAGCAACCGACCGGACGATCGCCTGCTGAATCGGCACAGACACTTGAGAGGCCGGATAGTCACTGAAAATGAACAGTTGTCGATTTTCGATCTCTTGTCGCGAAAGTTGCACGTGACTGGGAATGTAATCAAACGTTAACCCGTAATACGTCAAGATCCCTGCGAGATAGCAGGCCGCTCCTTCGAGATTGGTATCTCCGCAGTAGAGAATGGATGCGGTCATGAAGAAAAACTTTCGGTTTCCAGAAGGCCAAGCATGCGATTGAGCGAGTCGCCGGTCTGATGAATGAGTGCTTCCGGCCAATACAAATACGGGTGAAAGGATTCGAACGTCAGATATCCTTGATAACCAATCGAATCAAATGCGTTGAGAACCGCAGGCCAATTTGTCGTTCCATCCAGCAGCGGGCGGAATGCTTCGAGTGACGAATCCGTCCCCTTCTTGGTGAACTCCTTCAAATGGACGTTCTTGATCCTCGTGCCGAGTATCGGAATCCAGTGTTCTGGAAATTGATACAGCATGATGTTTCCCGTATCGAAATGGACGTGGATGCGATCGCTGCCAAATCCATCGACGAAATCAACCATTTCCATCGGTGTCATCAGGAAACCATTGAAGAAAATATTTTCCATATTGAGATTCACGTTCAGCTTTTCCGCTGTTGGAATCAGCTTTTGAACAGCCGTCTTTGCCCTGGTGAGGCAGATGTCATTTGCAACGGGGACATAATCTGTTCGCCAGGGGATATGGACGGCACCGGGGACAACGAGCAGGTTATCCGTGCCCAGATCGTGGGCCGCGGAGGCCATCAGTTCTGCCAATTCAATGGCGCAAGCTCGCGTGGCGCGATCGTGACTTGTGAAGGGATAGGGCCAGAAAAGAAAAGAGCACAGGCCGCTGATCGCGATTCCAATCCGTTCGGCCATCTGCCGGATCGCGGTGTATTCCTTCGCTCCCGATTTCGGCGACAAATCATTGTCCAGATCGTAGTTCAGTTCCACACCATCGAATTCCGCCGCTTTCGCCAGTTTCAAGCACTGCTCAAGCGACATTTTTTCGGGATAGGGGAATGCCCAAAGGTTGATTGATTTTTTCATGTGATAGCGACGTTTGATCGGAGTTACGGGAGTCGCCTGAGCCACCGTTGTCAATCCGAACGGACCATGCATGGTCGCTGTGGTCCCGGCCGCGACAAGAGCCGATCCAAGAAGTGCTCGACGAGAAAAGGATTCGGATTCAACAAGACGAACGGGCTCGGACATGTGTCTCTTTAAATGTTAACCACGGAGGCCGACCAGAGAATGTTAATCATCGGCAGCAGTGCAGGAAACCCTCTCAAGGAACGCTTCGCTGCCCGGACAGTTGTCCGCGTCACACTGGCAGCAAGATGCCTTAGGGAATTGGATTCTCGTCGATAGGGCGTTGGCCCGTCTCCTGCTCCCGTTGTTTGACGGTGGGAATAACAACAGAGTGAAACTCAAATTCCGAAGTCGATTTTATGACGTCTTCTCTGAGATGAGGATCGTCAAAAAGCAGTCATGGCCGGACCGTCGTCCCGTGGTCGATGGCCGAGCCATTCGCCGCTGAACATTTTCGATCAACGGTGCCATATCGCGGTCAAAATTCTGCTTCGCCAAGGTGAGCACAATCACCAGCGGGATGGCGACGAGCATCAACCGGAGCAACCCCACGAGCCCCGGCTTCCGATGCCGCAACAGTGGCATCTCCGTCACCCAGCACAGAAGTGGAGCGAGCAGCATAGCGATCGCGCAACCGGTCGAGAGCCGGCCAAAGAACCGCCCGACGAACAACACGCCGAAGAGGCTGACCACTCCGATTCCAAGAATCACCGGCACGCTGGATCGTTTCGTGATGATCCAAGCCACGAGAGTCGTTGCCGCAAGTGTAGCCGCCATTGGAAAAGCCGCCGCGCCACCCTTGATGTAACCCGCCATCATCACGTTCAGTCCGGCGCATTGGATCGCGAGAACGATTGCCAATGGAATCGAGATTCCCGGTGAACGTTGAGACAACGAGGAAAGCAGACCCCAAAAGCCTGCCAACACGACAGCAGATACGGCCAGTGTCGCGTTCGACCACCACAGGGGCCAGTCGTCGACGGAACCACTCAGATAAACCGAACCTCGCAGCAAAATCCTCGGGATCGTCGCCGCCAGACTGATTCGCAGGAACCAAGCGACACCGCGCGGCACGAACGGAAATCCAGCGATCAACTCGACCGCGAGGACCAAAGGAACGACGATCGTGAAAAATCGATCGAGGCCGCTCACGGGAGGCCAATTCAATCGCAAAAGTACCGCGATGGAGCCGAACGCCAGAGCAAGCCCGAGGGCGCATGCCGCATTCAGCCACGCCGTGCTGGCAGTCCGCCGAACCAGCCGAATCGCCAGCACTATCGTCAGCACAAACACCGGACTGACAAGAGCGGCAACCGCCGTTGCCTGCAGATATATTCGCAGATCTGGCATTCGCTATTTCCGCACGCCTTCACAGTCGATGAGAATCATTGCCTCGTCTCCGATCGGTCCGATTTCTTTCTTGTCGAAACCGAAGTCGCTCCGTTTGAGTGCAAGTTCTGTCGAAAATGCCACGCGTTTCGTCCCCTTAAAGTCATGCTCCGCCCCCCCCTTGAAGACAAATGTAATTTTCTTCGTCTTGCCGTGCATCGTGAAGTCGCCCGTGACTTCGTATCCACCCTCGATGACTTTGGTATTCGTGCTTTTGAATTCGATCAAGGGGAACTGCTTCGTATCGAAGTAGTCTGGTTGCCGCAGGTGCTCATCGCGTACGGTGTTCGCTGTATCGATGCTGTCGGCTTTGATGGTGAGTTGAAACGTCGACTTGGATGGGTATTCTCGATCCAGCGAAAACCTACCACTCACCTCATTGAAGCGGCCGTGAATCCAACTGATGTCCAGATGTCTCGCTTTGAAACTGACCGAGGAATGGACTAAATCGTAAGCATATTCGTCCGCTGCTGAGCTTGATTTGTTGCCTGCACAGAACGCGATTCCGATCACGAGTGTCACGACTCGCTGTAACAAAAAATGTCGCATGCAATTATTCCTTCCAAAACATATTACGGAAGAGCTTCACCGTATCTAAAGCCGCCTCCGCGCGATCCTATTGTCTGACGGTTCGCAAGTAAAGCGGACGGATTTTAGGGGGGGGCGTCAGGCCGCTCCCAATCCGCGACGCGATCGATGTTCATCCGTTCGCTGACAAATGCGAAAAGCATGCCCACATTTCCTCCTCGATTGCCCCAACGCTACACCAAACCGCAGGCGTCACTGTTTGCGAAAATTTCGCGGGATCTTGTCCTTGTCGATGGCCAGCCGAGGGATTCAATAACGGCGTTCCGCTTTCTAGGAACCGAGTCCACTTCCTCCAAACATGGCTGATGTTTCTGCTAACCGCCATGCCCTTCAAGAAGCCTCTTGCTTCGTTGCCCAACCTACCGGCACTGCGCCGATCAAGACCCTTGCGACGAATTCGATTTCGATCAACTGTCGGTCATGAAGGACAATCCGTAAGACGGGAGCAATCTCCTAGGATGTTGCCGAGTGAAGTCATGACGCGCAAAAGACAGGCAACGGAATGCGACCAGAGGGCCGCCGCAGCGAAATTATCTGTGCGGAATTCTACGGTTTGTGAGTTGTTGAGTTGGAATCCAGCGATTTGAGGTGCGGCGCCGGAAGAGGCGCCCCAGTGTAGAGGGGCTTTACTTTTTCAGACGGACAAGACAGCTTGAGCTCTTGTGCATCATTTCGAACCGTATGTGACGGCGTCTGTTCCGCATTGTTGGACGCCCCCCTCTTCGGTTCAAACAGACCGCCCAGAGGTCCCGCCAGAAGTTGGGACAGGAAGACGACATCGACCAGCAATGCCACACCAATCATGGCCGCCATCATCCAGCCGAATCGGCTGATCGGTAGCAGTTCTGCCGGAATGAAAACCAGCAGACCGATTGCGAGAGCCAAACGGGCTTGCAACAGTGCTGGACCAGAGTGGGCGAGCGCCTGGATGATGGCCTCGCGACGCGTCTGATTGCGATTCAATTCCCGCCGAACCCCTGTCAAATAATACAGCGTCCCATCGACTGCGATTCCCAACGCCAAGGATGCAGCCAGCATGGTTCCGATATCAATCCGACCACCGAACCAGGAAATGGCTCCGAAGACGACCGTGATGGGAACTAGATTCGGGATCATTGCCACCAAACCGGCCCAAAAGTTTTTCAGTACGACAACGAAAACCGCGAGAATCAGCACGAAGGCCAATGCCAGGCTACTGACTAGGCTCTCCAACACCGCTTTTTGAGTCCGCAGAAAGAGTGGCACCGTTCCGGTGAGGATGTGCAATGCCCCGGGGTTCCGTTTCAAGACATCCTGTGTGAGCTCGTTGACGTCGTTCAAAACCAAGGTCAAGTCATTGTCGGTCATCACGGCAACCTGAGCACTGATCCTCCACAGTTCGTCCCCCGGCTGGTTCAGTTTGTTGTCACCCTTTCGGTTCCGATCGTATCCTTCCTGAGAAACGTTGTAGAACGCCTTCGACAAGGGGATTTCACCGCCACTGATCCGCAGTTGCGTCAACCCTGATTTTTTGTTGTATTTTCCTCGAGTCAGAAAGTTGGCGTCGGTCTCCGGACGCTCGCTGACAGGTTGAAAATCTGCCAAAGAAATGGCCCCGCTGATTTCAGGATGTCGCCGCATCCGTTCGGCGATCTCACGCACGAATTCCATACGATCCAGAAAGTTGGTTTCCTGTTGCGAACGTGCGTCGAAGCGAATGATTGATTCGATCGGCATGAGACCTGCCAGATAGGTCTCGATGAACCAATAATCCCGAGAAATCCGCGAGCTCTCGGGGAAATACCGGATCACTTTAGTTTCGGTGCGGAACTTCGTCAGCCCATAGCTGCAGACCACGCAGATCGATAAAAAGACCAACGATTGAAACAGCGGCCACGTCGTGAGACCACGTCCCAGTAACCTCCATCCCGAGTGATCAAGTTCGCTTTTCTGAGGCGGTCTTTCGGGCCAAATTTGCAACAGAGACGGCAGAGCATAGAGCACCATGATCGCAGAAAAAATCGTTCCGATCGCCGCATAAATGCCAAATTCTCGCACGGGTGCTAGGTCGCTAGTACAGAGGCACGCCAAGCCGATGGCCGTGGTCAGACTTGCGATGGCACAGGGTCTCCAAGACCGCCAAACAGTTTGGACAATAGTTGTCGATTCGCCGGCACAGGCTGCGTGTTTCCAGTCGTTGACTAAATAAATGGCCCGCGAGATCGTCAGGACCATGATCAGCGTCGGCAGGACCATGATCACCATGTTCATCGAACCACCCGTCGCCGGAACGAACGCCAATGCCATGAATGCCGCATACAGTGAAACCGCAAGAACCATCGTGGCCAGACGAATATCACGAATCAGGACGTAGGCGAGGATGATACCGACAACAAGCGACGTCAAAATCACCGAGCGACGATGAATCTGAGTCCAAGGACGTGACTCATCCCAAGCGGCCTGCGTCACGTCCTGATTCAACTCCGCCGCCGAAACAACGCTTCCACCGAGATGCAGGGTGTCGAGTGGAATACCGACAGACACCGCAGCCTGTTTAATAACCTCGACCGTTTCGCTCTGATCCGCGATTCCGGATTGGGAAATCAACAGGGAGAGCATGACGGGTGATCCCGGAGCGTAGAAGCATCGCTCAACGAGCGTCGCCCCCTCCCCTTTTGGCGGAACGAATTGCATAAACCATTCGGCCACTTCACCTGTCTGCTCACTAGCCGGACGCATTCCCTTCCAAACGACCTGTAAATCATGGTCCACCGTTGCGTTGTCACGAAGATTTCCATCGACACCCATGACCAAGGGGGCACTAAATCCGCTCGTTGGTTCGCCCTCTCCCGACTGCGGAATCGGGATCGAAACAGTCGTCGTGAAATCTGGAGAGGGATCACTAAAGTTCAATTCGATCCCAAATCGACTCTTGGCCTCTGCCGTCAATTCTTGTCGAGTCCTTCGCAATCGCGATTTGCCGAATTCTGTCAATCGCAATTTGAGCGACCCCGCTCCCAAGAGGACTCCCTCGAGCCGACGCACGGCCTCCTGCGGATCAACACCTTGTTTTTGCATGGTGGCCAGCAAGGGGCGCGGTTCAATCACGCCAGAGACATGGGGCAGGCCACCATGACGTACCCCGTCGGCATCGGTGTGGCCCAGCAATGTCTCAACAAACTTGTCAATTCTGAGATCATTCAGGGAAGATCCATCCCAGGTGACCAAGACCCGATCTTCCGTCGGAAATTGTTGACGTGCCCAGCGTAGGACTTTCAACTCCGGATCATTTTGGGGAAGCCATGTTTCGACGTCATTCTCCAGCCGAATCTGCCTCAATGCAAACCAGCCGAACGGTGCGGCAAAGATCATGGCCATCACGATCCAAACCGCAAAGCCGTTGCCCCACCGGTCACGTCTCTCAAAGAAGTGTGTCATGCGTTCCCTGCAGCTGAACTAGTCACCGAGCAACGGTGGAGGAATCCCTTCAGATCCACTGGACGACGCCAAATCGCCACGGCAGACCAGACCCGCTCACCGTCCAACGGACTCGCTACGAACGGAGTCCGGCGAGCTCATCGGCCTGCGATTATAGACTCGAAAACGGTTCTTCGGAAAGACGAATCGGGCAAAGCCAAGATCCCGACAAAAAAACGACCTTGCCGACGGAGAATCTGCCGCACGAAGCGGCGAATCCGACAAACGCATGTCTCCAGAATCGGTCGCCTCGTTTGCAGGCGAGTCACCCACCACAAACCATTTGAGGAATCGGGATGAGGGGGAAAACCTATTTTCGAGACTGGATCTGCAGCAATGACGCCGCGACCTGGCTTCTAGCGTCACGCATTTCAACGATTACCTGCTGAAACCGTTCGGCATAAGGAATCCCTCGCATCAATAACAATGTCTCGCCGGCAGCGTTGGACAGGCAAATGTCATTGGTCCTGTAGAACGTCTGCCGGGAATCACGGTCGATCGTCACTCCGACAATCTGCGAAAGCGGAATCGATTCGTACAGTCGACAGCCGAGCGATGCCACTCGTTTGACCGAGCGGTTCGTCACAACGTAGCGTGACCCGGAAACCTTCATCAGTAGATAGATGAACGCGCCGAGGGGCGCGGTCAGCAGTGCAAACACGTGTGAAACCTTAACCCCCCAGATCCGCAGGTTGATACACTCGTACAGATTATTAAGACACGCTCCGATACCGGTGGCCGCAATCGACGGGTACATTTCTTCGACCACCGATTCAAATTCCGGACTAACGCCCGAGATCGCTTGTTGCTTCTTCGATGGTGGCTGCTTTGTCAACATGGCCTGATCTTCAAATTTTGTTACAGAATGACAGACGGGATCCGTTCCGATTTAGATTTTACCATAGCCGATGACTCCCCGGAACTCCAGTGCTCGACAGTACACGTCGTGCTCGCTTGGATCTGATCAGGCCCCCGTTTTAGACGGTGGGACGAGGATTCGCAGGACACAACGAAAACCGATATCCGGCAGACTTTTTGCGACTTCACGTCCCTGGCGGCTCCAAGAGGACCAATCGACGGAGTTTCCTTTGACAACTCGCAGATTCGAATTAGGAACTTTTTTGGGGCCGGGCCAATTGTGCGGTACTTGTAGCCTCGATGATGTCGCATCCTTGTGAGCGTTTGGCGAGTACAGGTCAGAGCACCACTCCCTTGCATTTCCGGCCAGATCATAGATTCCGTAAGGACTCTTGTCGCTGGAGAAGGAGCCGATCAATTGCACTGTTTCGGTGGTTCGGGCGAGAGGCCACACAGCGCGACCGTCACCCCAAGGGGTCCGCAGACTGTTCGGACCACGCGCAGCCTTCTCAAACTCAGCCTCCGTCGGTAACTCCATCCCCAGCCAACGCGCATAGGCTTGAGCGACTCCCCAAGGAACACCGAGAACGGGCATTTTGGAAGGGGCCGTGGGATTCGTCGTGGGAGGGGTAAGCTTCTTTTTTTCTCGCTGCTCTTGTCGAAACATTTCAAAGTCGACAACGGTTACTTCAAACAGGTCCAAATAAAAGTTGTCGATATGCAAGGAAAACTCAGGCTGAGATTCCGTCGGCCCCTGATTGGTTCCCATGCGCACCAAGCCGGCTGGAACCAAGGCCATGGACGTGCCCGTTTTTTCGCACTGGATGCGAAGAGGCAGACCATCGATGGAATATCCTGCCTCCACAAACGGGACAAACCCTTTGGGCAATGCAAAACCGGGTCGCGGTGATCCGGGCTCGGGAACCTGCCCGGTACTTGTGACAATCATCTGCGTCGAATCCAAACCAACAGTGCCACTCTGCACCACGAAGACGTCGTCGGATTGGAATCCGGGTGTGACATCAACCTCCACGGGCACGGCAACGGATTGAACCTCAAATACTGTTCGTGGATCTGTACCGATTGGATGCGGCTTTCGTCCTGAGCCATTTGCGGAAATTTCGGAAGGTTGAATTGCCGACCTTGGTTTCCTTGCAGGTGTCTGCGGCGGGGAAGCAACGGCGATGACCACCGGTGCCACGACAGCAGCACGCTTTGCCTCTTTGGATTTGGACGATTGACCGCAACCGATCAGACAAACCAAAGTTGTCAATAAAACAACGAATCGAATGGTTTTTGAGTGCGTGTTTTTCATGTCACCCCCCCCCCACACAATTTCTGACTCTTCTTTGAGCGACGCGGACGGTCGTCGCTATTCCCATTTTGTTTTCACTTAGCCCGATCCAGAATAACTTTCAGCAGCAGTTCTTGACGACTTCGGACTACGGTAATCTCGACCTCGTCACCCGGCTTGAATTTTCTCAACGCGGCATCAAAATCATCGAGATTCATCACAGGATGGCTACCCAATCTGACAATCCGATCCCCCCCTTTCAGCCCTCCCTTGTCTGCCGGACTCCCTGACGCAACTCCGCTGATCGAATAACCCGGTTCCTCATTTCCGAATTCAGGGATCGAACCGAAATAGGGTCGATTGCCTCCCCTGTTGATCGTGGCACTTCCTTTCACTTCAACATAGGGAGGACGCTCGGGCGCGGCCACTGTGGCCGAAACCACTTTTTCGATGATCTCCGTCACTCGAGCCAGACCGTCTATGTTCAGTTTATCCCAGTCATCCGAGGGCCGATGATAATCCGGATGCTCACCGGTGAAAAAGTGCAGCACCGGAATCTTTTTGGCGTAGAAAGAGGAATGATCACTCGGCCCGAAACCTTCCGGCTTGAAGATCAAATGAAAATTATGCTGCCGATTAAATTGCGTGAGTTCCGGCTCCCAGCGAGGACTGGTCGCCGTCCCATAGACGATCAGCTTATTGTCCGCCTTTAACCGACCGACCATATCCATATTGAACATGGCGATCGTCTTTTCCAGCGAAAAGACGGGCTCCTTGCAATAACGTGCCGAGCCGAGCAAGCCGATTTCCTCTCCCGTGAATGCAATGAACACCATCCGCCGGACGGGCTTCTTAATTTTTGCCGCAGCCCCATAGCGACGAGCCAATTCGATCAGCGAACTCGTCCCCGAAGCATTGTCGTCGGCTCCATTATGGATCTCCGTCGAACCAGGCGATAGAGAAGCACTACCACCTCGACCTACGTGATCGTAATGAGCTCCAATCACGACAGTCTCATCCGCCAATGCCCCCTCCCCGTCAATGACCCCAATGACATTAAAGACTTGTGTTTTTATCTTTTCCATTGAAAGAATCCCGCGAACTCGCCAGCCGGGGATGGCGATCGAGCGAGGCTTCAAGTCGGAGTCAATCGACTGCTCAAGAGTTGCGACTCCCGTCTGGAGAGCGGCGAGCAGTTTGTCGGCCTGTTTCTGCGTCATGTGGATGGCCGGTGGAACAGACGTACTGTCGCCGTATCCGGCATAGCCAAACGTCATCAGTTCATCGTCATTGGCAGCGATACTCGCTTCTTTGATCGATTGCAGTTGATTGACGGCAGCCGTCACAGCATTGCGAGCGATTACCGATTTTTCACTGTTGGACACGTCAGCCGCGACCAATTCTTCCGCCGAAACAACAACCTTGTCAGCCGCCCTCTTCAAATCTTCAATACGTTTTTCAGCAGCTTTTCGCCCCGAAAAGGAATCGTTGACGATCAATACCGCCGCGGCTTTGTGGGCCTGCGCTCGAATCATTTTCGAACGCAAATCCGCATATTCTGCAAACGAATGCGCCGCCGTTTGATCCGACTGCCGCGGCGTTCGACGCATGATGAGGACGACCTTCCCTGTCACATCAATCCCCTCATAATCGCTATAGGGGACTTCGTTTGCTTCAATGCCATAGCCACAGAAGACGACTTCGCCGTCAAACGATCCCGCTCCGGCAAACGAGCAGACGTTATAGTCCACCCCCGACCGCAACTCGATGACATCGCCATTCGGGGTCACGAAGTGGATCGAATTGGGGTCTACAAGCTTGGTCCCGATTGTCAAATCAAATTTTTGAAACGCACCGCCATCCACTCTGTCCATCGCAAGTCCGGATTTCAAAAACTGCTCTCGAATGTACGTTGCCGCCAAGTTGATGCCGTTTGTACCCGGACCTCTTCCTTCGAGTTCGTCGGATGCCAGATACTTCACATCCTCTAACAGCCGCTGGCTTGTTGCGGATAAAGGGTCGCCCATCAGCGGCCGTCCCACAGCCGCAACCAACAGCAAACAACCAAGCATCAATGCAATTCGAGTCATGAAAGGCCTCAGTGGATGGATCCTAAAACGACAATGTCATCGGGATTATAGACAGTCCCCCGCTCCAGATGTAGGGATTCCTCAGCGTGTTGACCGCTCTGACAAAATCTCGCACACTCCAACAATCACCATTAACACGGAAGAACAGCGTTGAGGCACTGCGCGACCCCGTCACTGAGAATTCGACTGCGGCTGAACATTGTCAGCCTCGTCTTCGCCTGCGCCTGCTTACTACCTTCTCGAGCGAAGGCTGCTGAAACCCCGTTCGGACCAGCGAGTCCAAGCCACCACGAGACGTTTTTCTCTCCGCGACAATTTTTATTGAACCACGTTTTGTATCCCGTCATTTCCCGCATAGAGCAATTGGCTGTCCGGCAATCGTTGAGCCTACCACATCGACCGCGCGTCTGTCCGACATACCGTCCCGTGCGGCAATTCGTGTTCCTTAACGGAGATTGCATCTCGACGGAGTTGCTCAACGCGGAAAACGACGTGCTCGACCTCCGGCTATCCGGGGGCGTTATGGTCTCAGTTCCTACGGATGCGGTCGAATCGATTCATATCCCACCCGGGGAATCGGAACTGGTCGCCGAGGGATTCGAAAACGATGACGCACTCGCTGGTTTTTTCGCAGCGGCAACGCATCCCCAGCTGGTCTTCGATACCGATCACGCGGCGAGTGGTCGCCGCTCTTTGAGGGTTTCCGCGGACCGGCAACCGTTGGTCATCCAGTGTCCTTTGCCGCTCGACGCAGCAAGAGTCCAGTTTTGGTTTCAGGTGGAGCGTTTGCTTCCATCAATGACTCGCACGCAGATGACATTCGAGTTCGAGTCTTCACCAATTTCCGAAACATTCGAAATCGAATACGACGGGTCGCGACTGTCGGTTGCAAATCGAAAACCGCGTCCCGCTGCATGGACGACTCAGTCCGTTGAACTTCGTTCCGGTTGGCACCAATTGACGGCTGTCCTCACCCCGCAACGACTGTTGTGCTTCGTCGATGAATCTCTTTTGGCCTCGGGTCCGGGATTTAACATACCCTTGCGCTCATTACGATTGATTTCGCAAACCGGTATGCAAATGGACGACTTGCTGATCAGTCGATTGGGAACGTATGAGCCATTGTCCACCACACGCCCCGCTATGGCAAACGATCTGATCTTGAAGCACGATGGCGACGAGTACTATGGTCGAATACAACGGATTTCCATGAACGGAGTTACCATTCATGGAATCGCAGAGCCCGCGACCGTGCCATGGTCCCAGGTCAAGGCCATCCGCTTTCATTCCTCGAGCCGCGTCGTCGCGGCCCCCGCTCAACGACCCGAAGGGCTCGTAGCTCAAATCGAATACCAGCCGATCGTTGATCGCCCCCAGCTTCGTCAGGACAGACTGACGGCGACAATCACAGCCACCGAGGTCAATCATTTGATCGTTTCACATCCTTGGCTCGGCGAATTCTCGATCGCTTGGCGAGACATCAAAAGGATCCTGCCCTTGTTTGCAGGCCGAACGCTGGTTCTCGATGCGCGACGTTTTCATCTGGGCGATTCCATTCAAGCTAACTTTCAACGCCCACTCCCTGACGGTCATGAGTGGCACGGTGAATTTCATCTGGAGCAGATTCCCCAAGGGGAAGTCTTTCTCACACTGGAGGCGATCGATCTGGAACCGTGTGGCCCCGAAACACCACCGGGAAGTCCGTTTCTCAAGGAACTCCGTCGCGGACGATTGCTGACGGAGATTATTGTCAACAATCAGCCTGCCGGAGATTTGAATCGGTACATTCGTTTTCGCGCTTCGTTCGACAAACCAGAGCGGATTCGTTGTCCGATTCTTCCATCGGTCCTGAAGGTCGGGGCCAACACGATCCGGATTAATCAAATTCCGCTAAAAGAGAACGGCACAGACTTTGACGATTTCGAGTTCTCCAATCTGAGGCTGGAATTGATCAACCCGCATGCACCGTAACGGCAGGCCGACCCAATGCAACGTCAATTTTCATAGGAATAATTTCATGCGTTCTTCAACGATCACACGCATTTTGGCCCTCCCGACACTCATGGTCTGGACAGCAATGGGTTGCCCCTCGGGTTGGGGGGCGGAGCCAGAAAAACCAACCCCCATCAAGGCGTTACTCGTCACGGGCGGATGCTGTCATGATTATGGGCGTCAGAAAGAGATACTCAAGCAGGGGTTGGAACAGCGTGCCCATGTCACGATCGTCCTTGCGCATATGATGGACACGACGGATGCCGCTCGATTGCCAATGTACGAACGATCCAATTGGGCGGATGGCTACGATGTTGTGATCCACGACGAATGCTCCGCCAACGTCAAGGAGATGCCCTTCGTTCAAAACATTCTGAACGCGCACAGAAATGGTGTTGCTGCTGTTAACCTGCATTGCGCAATGCATTGTTATCGAGTCGAAACGGACGATTGGTTCCAGTTTGTTGGCATCCATTCAACAACACATGGCCCCCAAAGACCGATCGAAGTCACATACGTTCATCGCGATCATCCCGTGTCCCGGGGATTAGAAAACTGGACGACCGTCAACGAAGAGTTGTACAACAATGTCCGCCTGTTCGAGACATCGGTTCCACTCGCTCGGGGGCGACAGGACACCGGGGACAAGATCGATGATTTTGTGGTGACGTGGACAACCCAGTACGGCAAATCTCGAGTCTTCAGCACGACTCTGGGACACAACACCGAGACGGTGGCGGACGCTCGTTATCTGGATCTCGTGGCACGTGGGCTCCTTTGGTCCGTTGGCAAGCTGACCGATGACGGCAAGCCTCGTCCCGGGTATGGTGGGACGGGTCTCCTGCCCATCATCGTCGATCAATTGAAACCACAGACCGAAGCCAACGAAGTCAAGAATTAGCACGTCGCGGTTGCCCTGACCGCCGACGGATTTAGCCTGTAAGGACATGCTAGGTCCTGTGTCGGGTGGTGTCAGGATTGGTGGGAAGCCAATTTCGGGAAAGACCTGGTAACGAACCCGACAGACCCCACGAAAGGTTCGCAACGCGTCCTGCGCAGCGGCGACCGGACCGACTTCTTTCTCTTCATGCCGCTTGTCGTACCGTTTTCATGACGCTCCCGGCATCGGTTTCCATGTCGGGAGGACTCCATAGTTTCCTTGACCCTTGCTGATTCCGCGGAGTCCGCGGAATCAGCTTCGATTTCACCGATTTCATTTCACTTTTTTCCTGTCTTCACGGCGCGAATCGTGGGGGTCGTGGAAGCGTGGTTAGGCCACTGATTTTCTAAAGCGTTGTTGTCTCAGCGACCACAATCTCAACGCCACTGATTTCAGAAAAAACGGGGCCTTCCGCCTGCAAAACTTGAGAACGTCATCCTTCTGCCGCCAATGGGACCTCGTTTTACATCGACTGCTCTTCCGGCCGGCCGTGGAATGAACTCTACGATTTTTTGGAGGGGTCATTTGCGCGTCTTTCGCTGTGTCAAACACAGACTCTCCAACGTTTCGTGGACGATCGCCATTCACGGTTTAGCCCATTCCACGGCGAGTTGAGTGAGGACATCGACTGCCGCCTGCATTTCTTCGAGGCTGGTCCATTCTAGGGGTGAGTGAGGATTGTGTTCTCCCGTCGAAAGATTCGGGGTTGGCAGACCCTTGGCGGTGAGGAGGGAGCCATCGGTGCCGCCGCGAATAATGGTCAACTTTGGTTTGCGGCCGAGTGAGTGCATGGCCTCGACCGCTTTTGAGATCGCTCGAGGCTCAGAGATCAGGCCCTCACGCATGTTGCGGTATTGGTGCCGGATCTCGATCAAAATTTCGGCGTGCGGATGTTCCGTTCGCAATGTCGCGGCGAGGCTTTCCAGCAGTTGTGCCTGTTCCTGAAGTTTGTCCGTTTCAAAATCTCGCAGGATCACTCGCGCCGAAGCTTCCGCGACGCTTCCTTCGATGTGATACGGATGAATAAAACCGTCGCGGCCGTCCGTGGTCTCCGGGCTGAGTCGTGCGGTCGGAAGTCGCGACAGCAACGTACTGAGGATGCGGATCGCGTTGACCATCGCGCCTTTGCCCACAGAGGGATGCGTATTGATCCCCTTGACCGTGACCTTGGCTCCGTCCGCTGAAAACGTCTCGGAATCAATTTCGTCCCGTCCTGCCCCGTCCAGAGTATAGGCAACCTGTGCCCCCAGTTTCTTCAGGTCGATTTTGTCCGTACCGCGTCCGATCTCTTCATCACAGGTAAAGCAGATCCGCACCGGGCCATGCTGCAATTCACGACCTCGGCGCATCAATTCGGCAGCCGCCGACATGATCACGGCGACCCCAGACTTGTCATCCGATCCCAGCAGTGTCGTACCGTCTGTCGTGATAACCGTCTGACCAATGCATTGCATCAAGTCGGGGTTCTCGGCGACTCGCAACACTTTGGACGGATCGCGCGGAAGAATAATGTCGCCTCCCTGATAGTTCTCGTGCAGCAGCGGCTGGACGTTCGTCGAGGAGTATTCGGGGGAGGTATCGACGTGTGCGACAAAGGCAATGACTGGCGTCGGATTGTTGGCGATCGCGTTCACTTGAGCCGGGGAAGTGATGGCCCCGTCATTCGGTCGGACGTGGTGCGATTCTGCATCCCAGAGCGTGGCCGGAACGGTCGCCATCACAATCCCAAACTCATCGCAGGTGACGTCGGACAACCCGAGCGCGCGACACTCGTCCGCCAGCATTCGACTGAGTATCAATTGCTTTGCCGTACTGGGGTAGGTGGAACTGGTCTCGTCCGATTGAGTATCAATCTTCACGTAACGCAAGAAGCGGTTGAGCAGGGTCGACATGATTGCGGACTGGTCCTAGCTTGAGGCAACGAATGGGAGTGTGGGTGTTCTAGGATAATCGTTACAGAATGATTTGGGGCGACTGTTGGTGTTGGGGACATCTCACTGGGCCGAAATCAACACATCGGCCTGGGACTGCGTGGGCCATACGCCGCACGCCGATTGCGGTCAAACGAGTCGACCTCCACCGCATCGGGTGCACCTCTGTGAGGTATAGCCCTCCGCGCGCAACAGAGGAAGCGCGTAGCGGATAGAACTAGGCCATCGTCCATTTCAGCGACTTCCCATCAATGGTTGCATTTGCTTTCAACAACGTATCAAGGGTCCCTTCAAGCGGAGGACTTTGCCTGTCGATTTCCGGTAGCAGAAAACCCAATATCCGTCGGTCCTCGTCGGACTTGATGACGTAACAATTCGCCATGGTTTGTGAATCAAGAGCGCGCGACCAAGCCTGTCTTATAGGGCAGATTCCGCGTCATTTGACGATCTCGTGAGTCGCCGTCTTCTCGTACTTTTGTTACGTTCGCTGCGGATGAACGCGTTGTCGATCCCCGCCCCTTTTTTCGTGGTTCCTTCTGATCGTAGCCATTTTTGGGGCTCTCTGGTCAATCCCGCAGTGGCCTGCGCGTTTTGCCGCATCGGGGAAGAGACGTGACGAATCCGTGTTGTCTCTCCCGCGGGCCTGCGTCACGCGGCAAGGGATCGGGTTCTTTCCGAGTGCTCTCTTGGAAGAGAAGCAAGAGGCCGCACAAAGCGTTGCAACAATCGATCAGACGCCACCGGTTTTCTACCAGCGATCACCACCGATCCGCGTTCGGTGGTGATCGCTCCGCGCAAGCGGAGCTTCGTGTTGTCTGCTTGGACAATCGTCCACCAGATCGACGGCCGACGTAGATCACACTTGGCGGCAAACCAGCAAGGGCCGTCCGAGGGAAATTGCCAGACTCCTTGACGATCTAGCATCCTCGTGTGCGTCCCTTCCACAAGCGGTCGAGGGAGACATCCGTCAGAAAACGAAAGCAAATCACGCGGCGGACAGGTCAACGCAGACGCCGTTTCGGCGATCACCAGATTGTCACACCCGCCCAACTCCTCTTGGTAAAGTCCCACGATCCCTGTTAATCCGTTGGCACAGAGGCGGAGTCGATCAAGAATCTGGGACACGGTCTCCTCGACGTCGAGGCGTGGCCGGGTCCACGAAATCTCGATCGTCGGGAGTCATTGCACGGAGGTTACTTATCGGATCTCACGGACGACAAGTCCCATCGAGCGGACTGATAGTCGAACTGCTCCAGCAAGTCGAGTGTTTCGGACAGATACGGAAACCGCATCTCGTCCAGATTTTCCTTGAGATACATTTGGGAAAAGAAGGCATCGTGATCTTTGAGCCGGCGGACGCCGTGACCGGTCAACAGATCGAGTTGACGATTGTTTGCAGTGATTAAGGCGTCGATCGCATCGCGGCGCGGAGCAATCTCCTCGCTGATTGCTTTTTCGAACCACTCTTCGGTGAGTTGGCTCGGCGTGTCGACGATCCGTTGCACTCGTTGGATTTTCTTCAGCATATGCTCGGTCAACTTGCGAACGCGTGGATGAGCGCCGATGGCCACATGTTCTAATTCGTGCTTTGCCAGCGAGGAATCCCAAACGCGGGGTGTATCGAACTTCATCGGCAATCGAATTCGATGCCGCATCGGCATCTCGATCTCGGTGAATTGGGGGACAATCGTGACTGCGTAGGTGTTCTTTACCGGACGAACCTTGTACTCGTAAAGGAAGCGGTGATGCAGTTGAAAATCATAGATCGTCCAGCCCGCGAATTCTTGCGCCTGCTTCTCGGGATCATAAAACTCAATCTCTGTCCGCCCCCCTTCGAAAGCCGGTTTGATCCAAGCGGGAGGTGCTGCAGACGCGGGTTTGTCAGACCGTTCCGCAGCAACACACCTGCCTGCCAGAACCATTGAAGAGATCGTCAGGCAGATAGCAAACGAAAGCAAACGAGACTTTGTCACGAGTGAATTCCTGAAGCAGGTGGACCGTAACGGAGACGCAAAGTTTGCCAGGGACCGGATTCTCTCCCTAACGCCAATCGAAAATCCCGAGACCTCCAGAACGCAGAGAGTCCTCTAATCGACATCACCCAACGTCGTTTTTTTTCTCAAGAGATGATGATAGTGCTGAGCGAAGCGGTGTGATTCATCACGAACGTACTGCAAAAGCCGCAGCGCGAACGAATGTTTACTGAGCAACCTTGGTTCGGACTCGCCCGGCAAGAAAAGGGCCTCTTCGCGTTTCGCCAGAGAGCAAACCAAAGGGGGCTTGGCCCCGATACTGTCGAGGGCCGCCATCGCGGCGCTCAGTTGCCCCTGCCCCCCATCGATCAACAGGATATCGGGGAACGCTCCCCCCTCCTGTTGCAGGCGACGAAAGTGGCGACTGACAACCTCCCGCATGGACGCAAAGTCATCCACTCCGTCCACAGATCGAATCTTGAAGCGTTTGTAGCCATGCTTGAATGGAAGACCATCAATGAACTGAACGCAACTGGCAACCGTTTCTCCTCCCTGCAAATGGGCAATGTCCATCCCTTCAATCCGGCGAGGTACCGCCGGCAGATTGAAAATCTTTTTCAATCCGAGAAGCCCTCTGCGCGGATCGATCTGGAATGCCTCGGGCTGTGCGTGGTCCTGCAGATTTCCGCAAAAGTTCAGCGATTCGAGGGATTTGATTTGATCGCGTAGCCTGGCGGCCTTTTCAAATTTCAACTCTGTGGCTGCAGACCGCATTTCTTCGTTTAATTCCCGAAAGAGTCTGTTCCTTTTCCCTTCGAGGAACAGACGCAGCCGACGGATATCCCGTCGATAGTCTTCCTTGGAAATTCTCAAATTACAGGGTGCCGTACATTGGTTGAGACTCGCTAAAAGGCACGGCCGAAACCATCTCCAGCGTTCTTCCGCTTCCTTGATATTGAGTGAACAATTGCGAAAGCGAAAGACTCGTTGAAGGACGACGATTGCCCCGCGAAGTTGTCTCGAATTCAGAAATGGGCCATACAGCTTTGTTCCTCGGGAACGAGGCTTCCGCGTGAACTCAACACGCGGAAACTCTTCTCGCACGAAGATTTCCAAATACGGAAACGTCTTATCATCTTTGAGCGCCGTATTGAATCGCGGCTGGATGTCTTTGATCAGCCGCGCCTCGAGCAACAAGGCATCAATTTCACTCTCTGTGGGAATAAAATCGACATCGCAGATCTCGGCGACAAGATTCGCCGTCCGGAAATCCACTGCGGCCGGCTTTGTGAAATAGCTCGACACGCGGCTTTTCAAATTGACCGCTTTGCCAACGTAGATCACTCTTCCCACAGAGTCTTTCATCAAATAGACGCCCGATGTTAAAGGAAAGGTTTTCACTTTTTCACGGGGCGCAAGTGCTTTCGAAGCAGCGGCTGCCGATTGAAATTCTTCCGGTGTGGTGGACATTATCGCGTCGCCTGAGTGTGTGACGGTCTCATAAAAACACCCTCGTGATCTGATCGTCAGCCCAGGACTCTGATGCGGAGATTGAGGACACCTCATCAGGCCCAATCTGGGAACCTGTCGCCATGTGCAATATGTCAAAATCTTTAGGAAGAACGTCCGTCATTACGATAACGTCTGCAGGTGTCGGGCGACCCAATACGTTTGTCTGTCTAGGCGATTGAGCGTGTTCTACAAAACCGTAGCCCCAAGGATTCCGGCACGATGGAAACGTCCTCGGTTGGGGCTTCGCCGTTTCAACAACGGAAAGGGGTCAACGTCGGAATGCTCTAATACGGCCAGACGATGGAGACACGATCAATAAAAACACGATCTCGGCTCAGTGGCTGTCCGAAACCAAAGGGCTTGTTTTCACGACCCCACGGCCATGACTTTGGGGATCCCTGGGATGATCACTATCAACAGACATTCAACGTCAAGGCCGTGAAACATAAGGCCATACTCTGAGTCCATGGGGCCCGACGCCCCTCCCTCGGACTCCCTCTCAGTTCCCCGGATCCGGATCGATCGCATCGGTATTTCTATCCTTGGCATCAGTCGTCTGGTCCGCCTCTGTCAATTGTTCCAGTTTTTTGAGTGCAACCCGTCTCGCTTTGGCAAACGCTTCCTGATCAGACGTTTTTCGGGACCTCGCGAAATTCGTCAACGCTTTGGCTTCTCGCTGAAGACTCTCGTAGGTCACGATCATTCGATCGATGAATTCTCCATCCTCGTCTGAAAGGTGTGTTTCCCGCAATTTACGAAGCGGCGTCTTGACGGCGTCGATGCCATTGATGGTGCCCATCATTAAATCTTCAACCTTCTTGGCATCATAGGTTTTTGTGGAGAAAGCATCGGCCGTGACTCCGATAAACCCCAAAGTACTCTGAATGTGTCCGATCCCCAAGACACCCACCGCCTGAAGCAAGGGATTTCCCGTCCCTTCGTTTTCGCTGTCATTCGGCGTTGAAGGAATCGTGTCGACCGGTACCGGACTTCCGGGCGTTTCACTATCGGACTCTTTCGAAAGGACGGTCCGCACGGTCCAAGAACTCACATAAAACAATCCACAAACAATCACGAGACACGAGACACGAGACAACGCGGCAGACATTCATTTATTCCTTTCTACAAAGCCAAAAGATCACTCGACGGGCAATCACAAATCATAGTCTTGTCATTCAAATCGACCAAGAGGGGATTCCGAAACACCCGTTCCCCGAGGCCGCGTTTCGCAACGAGTGTGCGACCGCTCATCGAAACAGCAACACACTAACGTCGACAGACCTGCAAAATTGCGTCGCGATCCTTGATCGGCTCAAAAAAGCCAACGGGACGCATTCCTGAAGAAATGCGTCCCGTCTGAGGCACAAACTAAGGCGGAGTCATCGAACTACGTTGCAGCTCCGCGAGACAGGGAAGATCGACTCAAGGGAGCCGATTCAGGAATTGGTGTCGGCGACACGCCCGATGGGGGAGCCATTTGCGGTACACCACAATTCCCGGAAGCACAACCACCCGTTGCACAATCACCGGTTGAGCATCCCGACGAACATGGAGAAGCCGGGCAAACCGTCTGAGGAACCAATTTGCAGACCTCGTAGGCCTCCACTCGTGGCACACAACGAGTCACCATTCGAGTGCAAGGAACCTGCTCTTCGCGAGCCACACAACGAGCAACACGATGAGTTACCGTAAATGGCTCGCGGCGGCAAACCGTATAAGGAACACGGCAGGTCTTGTTTTCCATTACGGTTCGACAAGTCTGCACCGGAACGCGGCGCGTGCATTTTTCCGCGACCTGTCGGCAGACTTGATAAGGAATGCGTTGCGTCACCCGCTCGCAGACCATGCGACATGTCCGCACGGGAATTTGCTCGACAATTTCTTCGGAAACCATCCTGCAGACCTGCACGGGAATTTTTGTAACAATCGTTTCGGGGACCTGACGGCAAACCGTCACCGGCACGGTCTGGCGGCAGACTTGTGGTTGATACGTCGTACATGGAATTTGGCGTTCGACGATGTTTGGACACCACGTCGGTCGAAGCGTGTAGAAACCACGCGGCACCATCGCCATTTGCGGACGGCCACATTCGTCACGAACACATCCAGGAAAACAGTAACTTGGATTGTATGCTCGTTGCCATGTCCATCGGCCGCAATCTTCTCGAACAATACGACAGGTGGTTACCGGCCGCATGACGGTATAGCAGCGTTCTTGATTGATCGTCTCGCTCACAGTACGTATGACGGTCCGCCGACATTCGCGTTCAATGGTTTCCGTGACTGGTCGCTGAACGCAACGGCGAACTTCGCGTGTCGACTCTTCCCAAACCGGTTTTTGTACGGTGTAGCAGTTGTCTCGATAGAGGGTCTCTGTGACGGGACGCATCACCGTATAGCATTCTTCGCGATCAGCGGTTTCGATGACCTGCCGTGCCACCTGATATTGTTCTTCGCGGAAAGCTGTTTCCTGAACGGTGCGATAGCAGGTCTGAGCCACGTCTTCGTAGTTGGTGTCGTAGACAGTCCGCGACACCATATACTGCTCCGGCTCCTGAACGTAACTGTAAACCGTCCGCTGACATTGCTGACGTTCCACTCGGCAAGTCGTATAACAGGACACGGGCTCACAGGCTGTCGTCGGACAGCAGTTGTAACTCGCGGCACCGCAATAACGACCCGCCTCAACCGTACCGGGGGTGATAGTAGAAAACATGGCTAACCCGGTAAGCATCCCCACCCATAAGTTTCTCATGAATTGTCTTCCTCTCTTGTGTCAATCGTTCTCTTGATTTGCGTGCGAGCCGTCGCAGAATCCCCCCACCGAACCTGATTTTGAGAAATCCACCGGCGAGTTCGGGGCTTCCTCCGGCCAACTTTCGTCTGACGGGAAGCACTGGAGAAAATCATAAACCGAACCGAGGCAGTTCGCTTTAAAGAAATGACAAAAAAACTCCGAAGTCTGCGTGCAATAATACGTCATCACGGCAAACCCGGAAAATTCATCAGAGTGGAACTCACCCACAAAGACCACACAACCGAGTGCCTCTTGCCGAAAACTCGACGCACCCAACGCAGATGGCACCTTGTTGTTATCCCGTGAGGCAACAGGCCTCGATTGTCAACAGACGATCCGTAAATTCAAAGCGGTTCCTTTTCCGCCTCCAGAGTTGCACCGACCAGCAATCGGAACGGGCAAGTCCAATTCAAAAACCGGTTTTCAACACCTAATTCGGCGTACAAAGATATTACTGAAAAAGACTTGTGATCGGTCACCGACAATAGTCGCCTCTCCAACAACAATCATTCTGGCCAGAAAAACATCGGCTCCCCGATCGTCGTCTTAGCGAAGACTCGTTCTTGCTTGGCATGAGCCTAGGGAACGCCTCGCAGACAGGTTCTGAGTCCGCGTAAAACGATCTGTCCCCGAGTGGGCTCCATGTCCTCTTGCCGAATTTCCACAGATGATTCATATAGGTACCTCTCGAGCCGGGTCAGAGAGATGAAATTTTCAAGGAAGAAAAAAATGCGTCGTATCGTCATTGTCATTCTGGCCATCATCAGCGCCCGTGGAATGACTGCCAATACGTGTTCTGCAGCCGACTCGACACCTGATCAAAAGCAGGGTGTTAGTGGGTCGCTGGTGATCATTGGCGGATCAGAAAGGTTTGATCAACGGGAATACTGGGAAAGCATCGTCGAGCTTGCCGGAGGCCCGGGGGCACGCATTGCGGTATTTCCGACCGCCAGTGGAGATCCTGTGAAAAAGGGCGGATGGGTGATTTCCGCCTTGAACAAGGCCGGAGCCGATGCGTTTCTTGTTCCGGTCGCTTGGCGCAAGGTCCCGTTGTCGCCTCAGGAAGCCGTCTCGGATCCTGAGCTTGTCGGGCAGGTCCAAGAGGCGAGCGGCGTCTTTTTGATCGGGGGTGAGCAGGATCGGATCGTAAAAGCGCTCTACACCCTCGAAGGACGATCGACGCCGATGCTTGACGCCATTTGGGATGTTTACCGCAGAGGGGGTGTCATCGCCGGCACCAGTGCAGGTGCCGCTGTCATGAGCCGAGTCATGTATCGCGATGCCGAATCGGTTTTGGGAACACTGTTGCACGGAGTCCACTGGGGAAAGGAGATCGACCGGGGTCTAGGGTTTCTCGACGATGAGTGGTTCGTCGATCAACACTGTCTCGTGAGAGGACGTTTCGCGCGGACCTTGGTAGCGATGCACGATCAGGGATTCAAATATGGAATTGGCGTTGATGAAAATTCTGCCGTCATTGTAAAAAATGGGAAAGACCTGACCGTGATTGGCTACAAGGGGGCACTTGTGATGGATCTCACGCGAGCCGAACACGATCCCGCCCAGCAGCGATTTAATCTCAAAAATGTCCGTCTAACCTATCTTGATCGTGGCGATCGTTTCGACCTGAAGACGCTTCAAGTCACTCCCTCAGATGAAAAACTGGACGACCAAAAGATCGATCCGACGTCGCCCGATTTCCAACCGGATCTCAAACGGCCACTGTTTTTTAATGACGTTCTGGGCAATATGACTGTTGTCGATCTGATGGGTCAGTTGATGGAGAGCATCCATGGCGAGGCAATCGGGTTGGCGTTCGACGGAGCGCAAGCAAGAAAGCAGGCCGTGGATGGTTTTGAGTTCAAATTCACACGCGACGGCGAAAGCGTCGCGTGGTACACAGAGCTTTTCGGAGGCGACGACTATACGGTGTTGAACATTCGTCTGGACATCAATCCGATTCGGATCCTCGGCCCCCTCTACGAGTCTGACAAGTAACAAACCGAAGGCGATCGGATCCGCACTCCAATCCTTGAGAACGCATCGGTTCCCCCTGCCACATGATGTGGACGGATGGGGATGGAGACCGCGTGCTTCAAAGCGACGAAGAGCCGGCGTCAAACCGTGAACCCCGCGACACTAATGAAGGGACTCTCGGAAATGATTCCGAGAGTCCCTTCGAATCGGTAATCGGCACCGAAGGGACTGTCGTTTGCCCTTCGGGTAAGGTCGCAGCCACGATGCCGTCCATTGGCGGAAATTTGGTTAGAAGGTCAGAATGGCATCAATACCGAACTGCGTCTGATTGAAGAGCTCCCCGCTGTAATCTGGACCGGTATAGGTTTGATGATTGCCTTCAGAGAACATATAGCGCACTTCAGGGCGAATGATCAAATTGGCAATCGGCTTGACGTTCACGCCACCGGTCAAAGTTTGATAGGACGTCCCATCGGCTTTGTACCACTCGTAGCGGACACCCGCCTTCGTTTTGGCGTTGATGTCGTAGAAGGCATAGTTGATCAAGCCCGTCGAGTTCCGAGCAACACCGGCACCCGGAGGACCAGGAACGAAGCCAGTCGGAGTCGGATTCGCATTGAAATCGACATTGGCATTTGTTCCAAGAACGTCGAACTGATGTACCGTACTCCACTTCTCGGCCCATTTGCGGGTCAGGATCACGCTGTTAATCGCGCCGTCACCACGCCAGCCAAGGTTTCCATAAATTCCCGCGTAGAGCAACGATGTCTTGTCGTCGATCGTGTAAGTGAAACCGCCGATGGCGCTGTTGCCACCGTCGTACTGGGCAAATCCCGTATCCATGCCCGCCACCCAGCCACCGATGAGCGCTAGTTTGTCGCTGGTCTTGTAGGTCCCCAAGACACCGGTGTGAGTGAATGGCTCACTATTGTAAAACGTCAGTTGACGGCTGAGGAAGAAATTGCCATTCGACGGGATCACTTCGTAGCCGATCGGGGTATAAAAGTGACCGGCCTTCACGGACAGGCTGCCCATCGCTACTTCGGCGTACAACTGAGGCAACGCCCATTCGTAAGCACCATGATTAAAACCGTTGAAGTAGTCATATTTCCCTGCATCGACGTTACCAAATGCCTGACCTTCGTTGCCGTCCAGACCGAAAATCACATCTGTGCGGAAACCCCAGTCGAATCCCTTGCTGCCATCAGCGACCTTGCCCGCAAACAGGTACTGTTGGTTCAATCCAAAAAACTTGTATTCCTTCTGACTCACAAACGGTCCGTTACCCGCGAACGCACCGTCGGGTCCGCTCTGGTAGCCAAACTGCGTGAAGCCACCGAAGATCCAGCCCTTATCTTTAAAGCGGTTCCCACCACACTCCGTGTCAAACAGACTGATCGCTGTCCACGGTTCACCGAGTTCGCCACCGAGCAAACCACAACCCATTCCGCAGCCATTGAATAATGCATTGGGGTCGCAGACAGCTGTCGCGGCGGACGGAGTTGTCCCGTCCGGAGAACACTTTCCGTTGTAGTCTTTAAGACGGGTGGCGGCGTCGTCGAACAACTTGTCACAACAGCCACCCCCTTGGATTGTAGGGCTGCCCTGCGTCGGAGCACTGCACGCTGGTTCCGCAACTGCCGAACGAATCGTGCCGAGCAATCCTCCAACACCATACAAGAGTGATAAACCGACCCATAAATTCGTCCAGTGAATTTTCTTTTTTAGGACCATCGTCAACTCCCTTAAAATCATTCCCGATGAAATTCAAATTTTCAAACTGTCGCATGCGCAGGGCAAATCAAAACGCTAACCTACCACGTCTTAAAAAAACCTTTACACCAATTCGCCTTGGGATTTATTTCGGCTCTTTTCCAGATCGAATCCGCTCCTTTGAATCGACCTCGAACAGAACCGTTTCAGTATTCGGCATCCTGATTATCAAAAGTGTCTGCCTAATCATTGCAATCAGATATCCGAGGCCATTCGAAATAGACTACTGGTCAGCGTCCTAACTCGTTTTGCTGATTTGGATTCTGGTTGAATGGCGGTAACAGACAATCTCGCTTGCAGGGACGACCACAAGGGTCTAGACTGATCCTCAAGCGACACGTTGTCCGACCGACATCACGGATCGGTCTTCGGGATTCCACGAGCAGCAGTCTCGTCGTGGAGATTTCACACATTTCTGGCAGGTATGCGGATCATGAAACAAGGCATTCATCCCGACTATCAAATGGTCGTGTTCCAAGACACCTCGACTGGGGCGCAGTTTTTGGCTGGTTCAACAATCAGAACAACCAAATCCTGTGTCCTCGATGGCACGACCTATCCCATGGTCACGGTTGATATTAGTTCGGCATCACATCCGTTCTTCACCGGCAAGCAGAAGATCCTAGATGCTGCCGGTCGAGTGGAAAAATTCACCCGAAAATACAATTGGGGCAAAAAGGACGCGGAAAAAGCCGCGGATTAGCGACACTTGGGATAGACGGACTGCGGTTCTTCACGCAATGTTGCCCTTCTGCAGTTGTTTTGTGTTGCGGTCGACTCGTACCGACAAGGTGCGATGAATTGGCCGACCGACCTGGAACACCACGGCACTTCCCGTTCGCATCGGTCTATTTCCCATGTTTCCCGTTCTACAGGCCAAACTCGAACGTTATGAAGAGTTGGAGCGACTGCTTCAGGATCCGGAAGTCCTTTCTCAAACGTCACGAATGATCGAATTGCAGCGCGAACATGGCGGCTTGGGGAAGGTTTCGAAAATCGTCCGCGAGTTCAATCAACTGCTCGCCGACTTAGCAACGGCTCGTGAGATGCTCGATTCGGCCAAGGACACGGAAACGCGAGAGTACGCTCGGGCGGAATGCGAAGAGCTTCATTCGAAATTCGAAGTGATGCAGGTCGAGCTTGAAGATATCGTGACGGCAGGCGACTCCATGACCCGCGGAAGCTTGATCATGGAGATCCGCGCCGGAACCGGCGGTGACGAAGCCGCTCTTTTCGCTCGCGATTTATTTGAGATGTATACCAAGTTCGTGGAGCAGCGGGGTTGGAAGTGTGAGGTTCTCGAAATTTCCGTGACGGAACTCGGGGGACTCAAAGAAGTCGTTCTGTCGATTACCGGTGACGGTGCATTTCACCAATTGCAGTTTGAGAGCGGCGGACATCGTGTGCAACGCGTTCCAGAAACGGAGACCCAGGGACGTGTTCATACCAGCGCCGCGACAGTAGCCGTCATGCCAGAGGCGACAGACATCGACGTCGAGATTCGCGACGAGGATCTACAGATCGACACCATGCGTGCCGGTGGTCCAGGCGGACAAAAAGTTAACAAAACGGAATCGGCCGTCCGTATCACACACATTCCCAGTGGCATCGTTGTTCGGATCCAAGACGAAAAAAGCCAGCACAAGAACAAGGCGAAAGCGATGCGAGTTCTTCGAAGCCGGCTAATGGAATCACGCCAAGATCAAATCAACAAGGAACGCTCGGCCCAACGTCGAACCCTGGTTGGTTCAGGGGATCGCAGTGAACGAATCCGAACCTATAACTTTCCACAGAATCGCCTGACCGATCATCGCATCAATTTGACGCTCCACAAACTGGACCAGATTATCGTCGGGCACATGGGTGAAGTGATCAATTCCATGGTTGAATTTGATCGTAACGAACGTCTGCATGGCGGTGGCTTGCTCTCCTGATTGCGTCTTTTCGATTCACAACTCCCTAGGGAGAGTTTCGTGTCACAGGACCCCTCACCACCCCCGTCTGTCCCTGAAACATGGACAGTACGCCGCGTGATCGAATGGACAACAAGTCACCTCAAGAAATACGGAAGTGAGACCCCGAGGCTGGATGCCGAGGTCCTGCTCGCCCATGCACGTGGCTGTCAACGGATTCAACTCTACACCGCCTACGATGAACCGTTGCCCGATGATGTACGAGCCACAATGCGAGACATGGTCCAACGTCGGGCGAAGTCCGAACCGGTCGCGTATCTTGTTGGACACCGCGAGTTTTTCAGTCTCGATTTTCGAGTGAGTCGCGATGTGCTGATTCCGCGCCCCGATACAGAAACGCTGGTGATTGAAGTCATTGAAGCCGCCAAGTTACTGGACGCGCAGAGATCTTCGACGGACAACAACAATGGATGTCTCCGAATACTGGATCTCTTTACCGGTTCGGGTTGTGTGGCGATTGCTGTTGCCAAACACTGCTTGTCAGCCAAGATCAATGTCGACATTGTTGCAGCCGACATCAGTTCCGCCGCGTTAAATATCGCTCGTGAGAATGCCCGCATGCATCAGGTGGATGATCGAATCACTTTTCTGGAGGGAGACCTGTTTGCCGAATTTCCAAAGGACGCCAAATTTGACATCCTTGCGGGAAATCCGCCGTACATACCGTCAGCAGAAATTGATTTGCTCGACGATGAAATCTGGAAACACGAGCCTCGGCTGGCGTTGGATGGAGGCCCCCAAGGCCTGTCTGTCTTCGAACGACTGATCGCGACCGCACCCAAGTATGCGTTGCCCAATTCGCGGCTGTTAATGGAGATCTCGCCCGAACAAGCCGAGTCATTACAACAACAATTGCTTGCCAATGACTCTTATTCCGACGTTTCGGTGCGTCGAGATCTTGCGGGCCGACCCCGAGTCATCAAGGCCGTGTTGGATGGTGGAGAGATTATTGCTACAGAACGTTGATCGCGGTCACCCGTTCAATCTTGTGGCGAAAGGGGTGGTCCTCGACTCTCCTAGGCTTTCCGCAAAACAAAGGGCTGGCACGGTCGTACAATCGTTTGCTCTTCCCGCGGTCGAAATGCGACGGACTCGACCATCGTCAATTTCAAGGAGATCGTTCAGATGAAGTACCTCGTCACCGGTGCAGCAGGATTTATCGGAATGCATGTCAGCGCGGCGCTTCTCGACCGGGGTGACGATGTCGTCGGGTTGGATAATCTCAATTCGTACTACACTGTGCAGTTGAAGCGAGATCGCCTCACTCAACTCCGCCAAAAGGCAAGATTCACATTTCAAGAGCTCGATCTCGCTGATCGCGAGCGTCTGCCTCAACTGTTCACGAGCGAAAAATTTGATGTGGTGATCAATCTCGCCGCGCAGGCCGGTGTGCGTTATTCACTGACAAATCCACATGTTTACGTCGACAGCAATATTGTCGGCTATGTCAACGTCCTCGAAGCCTGTCGTCACTCCGGGGTAAAACACCTTGTTTATGCGTCATCCAGTTCCGTCTATGGCGCGAATGCGACAATGCCGTTTTCGATCCATCACAATGTTGATCATCCACTCAGTCTGTACGCTGCGACTAAGAAGGCCAATGAACTGATGGCCCACACTTATAGTCACCTCTACAGCCTACCGACAACAGGGCTACGGTTCTTCACCGTCTACGGGCCGTGGGGTCGCCCGGATATGGCTCTCTGGCTTTTTACACGCGCGATCCTCAACGGCGAACCTATCGATGTCTTTAATAACGGTCAAATGAGACGAGACTTTACTTACATCGACGACATCGTACAGGGAGTGATTCGTATCGCGGATCAAATTCCCACAGGCGATCCCGCGTGGTCCGGAACTGACCCCGATCCCGCAACCAGCCGCGGCCCCTATCGCATCTACAACATTGGCAATAATCAACCCATCGAGTTGCTGCACCTGATTGAGACACTCGAAAGGGCGATCGGAAAAAATGCCGTGAAAAATTTTCTCCCTCTTCAACCCGGAGATGTACTCGCAACGTACGCTGACGTGGACGACTTAATTCGTGATGTCGGATTCCGCCCGACGACCGCCATCGAACAGGGAGTGCAGCGGTTTGTGGAATGGTATCGTCGCTACCACAGAGTTTGAAAAACCGCGAACAATCTGCCCGAATAAAACGCCGTTCACTTCTATTGACGACGTTGTTACTGACCACCCCGCCATAGAAATTGAAATCCCGCCGCTCTTCAGTAAGCACGTCACCACTGAATCAAGCAAATCACAATCCTGAGAGGATTCCTAGTTCTCCGTGGGTGACAGGGACGTAACGGCCAACGAACCTCGTTGAAGCTGTTCTGTCAAAGCATTTGGCGGAAATATGATCTGGTCCGGTCATCCGGAAGATCGACTTTTCCATCTGTGTCGATTGATCACAGCGTCGAGGCTTTCCGCGCAGTGTCAGTGCCTTCGGACGTCTTGGTTTTAGTGACGTTCAGGACAGTGTCACAGAAACACTAGGCACGACCATTTCTACCGTCACAGGCTATTGAGATCCTATATATTCGACCCAATATGACACGAATCGTGTCCAAAACATGAGGATTTACGCGTCAAATTTTACCACAGACCATGCAGATACTACCACCAGTAAAACCGGCACATAAATTGACGCAACTCCCTATGAAAATAACGGTTTGAGTTCCTCAAGGTGTTGCACCTGCTCCGCCGATTCATAGTTCTAGTCACGCCAAATGCAAATGCCGGATGGTGCCCGCCGTGATTACATAATGATCTGTGAGGCGGATGCGGCACCTGTGCCTCTGCTGGCGACAACGGTTTGTGAATGGACGTATGTTTTTGAAGGTCGATGCGACCGGGAGCGGGGTAAAGGTAGCAGTCGTTAGAAATGCGACGCGCGTCGCGGGCGGTGCTCAACACCGCTTGGAATTCCTCGGCTGACCGTTACCTGCGTTCCATGGGTCTGGACGACCCAAGTTCGAGATTCCCAAGGAAAGGATACTTAGCTCTATGCGATGGATCAAGATGACTGGTGCTATGCTCGCGGCAATGGGTATGGCTAGCTTGGCGGAAGCCGGGCTTCTTTCTGGCCACCGGGGTTTGTGCGGTGCTTCGAAAGCCTGCTGCACGACAACCTGTGCGCCTGTGTGTTGCAAACCCGTGATCGTCAAGCCTTGCTGCCCGACGATTCACACGTATCAAAGACGCTGCTCCGACATCAAGCCTCCCTGCTGCGATAGCTGCTGTGCTCCAGCTAGCTCCTGTCACGCAGCTCCCGCTGCTAACTGTGCTCCAGCTTGTGCAGCGCCTGCTGCTAACTGTGCTCCAGCCTGTGCAGCTCCTGCTGCTAACTGTGCTCCAGCCTGTGCAGCTCCTGCTGCTAACTGTGCTCCAGCTTGTGCAGCTCCTGCTGCTAACTGTGGTCCAGCGAGCTGCGGTACGACTGCGGGTTGTGGCACGAAGAGCTGCTTGACAGGATTTCGGGGCCTTCGGGGCCTGTTCAGTAAGCACTGCAAGACATCTTCCTGCACGAAAGTTTGTGATCCAGGTTGTGCAGCTCCTTCGGAAGCCAAATGCTGCAGTGCCAATCCATGCGACATCGCTTGTTTGATATACGAATCGCAGACGGCCTGCTACGCTCGCCAACGACGCGCTGCCATTCGCAAGCTCGGAAACCGATACGATTGCATCTGCAATCCAGAGATTATGACCGCGTTTGTTTACGCCTTGAATGATTCCGATCATCGAGTTCGCCGCCAAGCGGCTGACAAGATTGGTGATCAGATCCGAAAGAACTGCTGCTGCTGCCCAGAAGTCGTTGCCGCCCTGACCTGTGCCTTGGGCGATTGCGATCACGGTGTGGTTCGTCAAGCCACTCAGGCTCTCCGCCTGTGCGGATACGAAGTAGTTAGCGGCAACTGCAACAGCGGTTGCGCAACGGCTTGCAATTCGAACTGCACCAACGGCGGATGCACCACCGCTCCTGCGATGATGCCAAGCCAAGGTTCTGCTGCTCCGGCTCCAGTCCCACCAGAAGAAAAGAAAGCTCAACGTCGAAGCAGCCTTTCCACGTTGCTCGGTATGTTGAATTGAATCTGGATTTGTTGAATTGATAACCCAGCCCTTTCTGGCTGGAGTGCTACAACGAACACGGCCCTCGGACTCGTCCGGGGGCCGTTGTTATTTGCATGTTTCGCCAAAAATTTGGAAACTCTCTTCTGCTGTTAAACATCTGAAGAGGTGCACGGGCGGAATCGGCCCTTATCGTTGGACACCATTCATTATGCCTCGAACAAAAGTTGCCCAAATTCTCCGAGAGACACTTTCCGGAACGGAGGTCGATGTCCGAGGCTGGGTCCGCACGAAACGTGAGTCCAAGCAAAACTTTGCGTTTTTGGAAGTCAACGACGGCAGTTGCCTGGCGAACATTCAGGTCGTGGTCGATGCCAACGTTCCCGACTATGCCATTCTGATTAAGCAAATTTCCACCGGCGCAAGTGTGGCCATCATCGGTGAGGTGAAAGAGTCACTCGGGAAAGGGCAGCGTGTCGAAATTCACGCACGCCAGTTGACCGTTCTCGGAACGTCCGATGCTCTGACATATCCGCTCCAGAAGAAGGGACACTCACTGGAATTTCTTCGCGAGAAGGCTCATCTGCGTCCTCGCACAAACACATTCGGTGCCATGGCTCGCGTTCGAAATTCTTTGTGCGCGACGATTCACGATTTCTTTCAGACTCGTGGGTTTCTTTATGTTCAGACGCCGATCATCACCACTAGCGACTGTGAGGGCGCCGGGCAGGTCTTTCAGGTGACGACACTCGACCTCGCCAAACTCCAACAGTTCAAAGGACCGATCGATTACAGTCGCGATTTTTTCGGGAAGAAGGCGGGACTCACTGTCAGCGGCCAACTCGAAGGAGAGATCTACGCCACGGCTCTCGGGGACGTCTACACCTTTGGTCCGACGTTTCGTGCGGAGAACTCGAACACCACACGACACCTCGCCGAATTCTGGATGGTCGAGCCAGAGATGCCGTTCTATGTTCTTGAAGAAAACATGGATCTCGCCGAATCTTTTGTACGCTCGATCGTCAAAGGCGTGATGGATCGCTGTCAGGCCGATCTCGAATTCTTTAACGAGCGGTTCGAGCCAACTTTGTTGGCATCACTTCAGAACATCGTGGAAAACGAATTCATCCGTCTCACGTATACCGAGGCAATCGAGATCCTCGAAAAATCGGGGCACTCGTTCGAGTATCCCATATCATGGGGAAATGACATGCACTCGGAACACGAACGCTATTTGACCGAGCAGCATTTCAAGCAGCCGGTGATTTTGACGGACTACCCTCGGGAGATTAAATCGTTCTACATGCGTTGCAACGAGGACGGCAAAACAGTCAGGGCGATGGATGTTCTCGTGCCTCGTATCGGTGAGATCATCGGCGGCAGCCAACGCGAGGAGCGGCATGACGCTCTGATCGACCGCATGAAAGAATGTCATCTCGATCCCGAAGACTACTGGTGGTATCTCGAACTTCGCCAGTACGGAACTGTTCCGCACAGCGGTTTTGGACTCGGACTCGAACGAACCGTGCAACTCGTGACCGGAATGACAAACATTCGTGACTGCATTCCGTTTCCACGAACTCCGAAGAGTGCCGAGTTTTAATTGCGGAGAATTCACAAACCGGCTCACTTCCCTTATTGATTTGAACCGATACAATACCGTTCGCCCAGAAATGGGGTACTCCGACGCGGGGTGGAGCAGCCCGGTAGCTCGCGAGGCTCATAACCTCGAGGTCGTAGGTTCAAATCCTGCCCCCGCCACTGATGACTCAAAACACGAACAGCCGCTCCGATGGAGCGGCTGTTCGTGTTTTCGCTTTCATTCTCGTACTGCAACCGGTTGAGACGCAAGCACACGTTGTCGTATTGATCCATCTGGCTCTACGAAACACTCACAACGGCGATCCCTTCCGCGGATTTTGCGAGACACTTGGCCCCTATCCTGCATGAGGCATGCCCATGTCGACGGTTTGCAGGGGGCTGAAAACTTGTTCCATTCCAGTTGACGAAACCTCAATTTCTGTCAGGTCACTCCGCGTACGGCTGTCAACCGTGCGTTCCGTCACTGGACGTGAACTTCGATCCCGTGGTTGAAGAGCGTTGGCATCACATCGCTCACAAGAACCCGATTATCAGGGGCGGTCTCAATCAACGCGATGAACTCCCTCGCGATCCATGATGCACAAACAATTACAGTTCGCCGCAATCTTCAACGACAACTTTGGCCTTAGTTTTTCCACTTTCCGATCCCGCAGCTTCGATCTTCTTCACCACATCCATTCCCTTCACCACCGATCCAAACACAACGTGTTTGCCGTCAAGATGAGGTGTCTTCGCAGTACAAAGAAAGAACTGAGATCCATTCGTGTTGCGGCCTGAGTTGGCCATGCTCAGCACACCAGGTCCGGTGTGTTTGAGTTGGAAATTTTCGTCCTTAAACTTCTCACCGTAGATCGACTTGCCGCCGGTTCCGTTGTGATTCGTGAAGTCTCCTCCCTGACACATGAAGCCTGGAATCACGCGATGGAAGCTGGATCCTTTGTAGCCGAATCCTTTCTCACCGGTACACAGGACTCGAAAGTTCTCTGCCGTCTCGGGGACGACATCCGCACGCAGTTCGATCTCGATCCGGCCAACCGGCTTGCCGCCGATGCTGATGTCTAGGAAACATTTGGGGTTTTCTTTTTTGGCCGCGCCAAACACAGATGTTCCCAAAGCCACTGCGGCCAAGGTCGATGAAATGACTTCTCTTCGCTTGAGCATAAGACCACCTCTATAATTCGATAAAACTGAGCCATTCGCGACATTCGCGAATGGAACTGCCAAAACATCTTTCGCGGCGTTGCATAGTCAATCACACTTGCGTCTCTCCCCGTGTCGAATCGCATCACGAGATCATTTCACCTCATCACAAGACCACTTTTCACCTGTCGATTCGATTTGGTCGGAAGACCAGATCGAATCGACCAATAGAGCCGTGTCACACAGGGTCATGATTCGCTGGGTAGCGTTGTAAACGAAGTTTTCCTTCGCCGATAGCCTCAGACGGCGGCCTAATACGAAGGGCTGCCCTTGCTTCGTTCGTCGAGATGCGTCAAACATGAAGGCATGAAACCGATAGACATTCTAAAGCAGTCCTTTGGCTTTTCCTCATTTCGTGGCTCTCAAGAGGCGATCATCCACCGAGTGCTGTCCGGACGGCACGTGCTGGTGATCATGCCCACGGGAGCTGGAAAGTCTTTGTGCTATCAGATTCCCGCCTTAATGCCGCTGGCGGACGATGAGAATCTCCAAAAAGAAGGGGTGCCGCAGCACGAGTCACTGACGCTCGTGATGTCCCCTTTGATTGCCTTGATGAAGGATCAGGTTGATGCCTTGCGACGGCGTGGAATTGATGCGACGTTCATCAATTCATCGCTCTCACGCGGGGAGCGAGAGCGACGTTACGACTCTTTGGCGAAGGGGCGTTACCGGCTGCTGTACGTCACACCCGAACGATTTCGCAAGCCCGAGTTCTTAAAGGTCATCACGCACCGCGCCGTGCGATTGCTAGCGGTCGATGAGGCACACTGTATCAGTGAATGGGGACACGACTTTCGACCAGATTATACTCGATTGCAGGAGTTTCGAGCGTTGCTTGGCAATCCGACAACAATCGCATTGACGGCCACAGCCACACCCGAAGTGCAGGCAGACATCGTGAGCCAACTCGGACTGACCCCAAACGAAATCGAATTATTTCACGAAGGGATCGATCGGCCCAATCTGACTCTCTCTGTTGAAGAAGTCTGGGGTGATGAGGAAAAGATCCGGCAGATTGAGACGATTCGCGCGCGACATACATTGCAAGAGACTACGCCTGAACACCGGCCGAAAGACCAGCTGTCCAGCACCGTTGACGAGAACCCTCCACTTGCAGAGCCTGTCCTCAGTGGACCGCTGATTCCAGAAGGCTCCTCACACGGAGCGATGATGGCAACCGTGAAGACGTTCCGAAACCCGACTCCAACACAACCGACTCCCGGTAGCAAGCGGCTGGGGGGTAGTGGGATTGTTTACTTCACCTTGATTCGAACTCTCGAACGGTTTAGCGAGCGGTTAAGGCACCGCAACATTCCGCACGTCAACTATCACGGCGACCTCGAACGCCGGCAACGGAGACGAATTCAGAATGAGTTCATGCAGGGCCGTTGTCCGCTTGTCCTCGCGACACCAGCGTTTGGCATGGGGATCGACAAAGAAGACATTCGGTTTGTGGTCCATGCCGAAATTCCCGGTTCAATGGAGGCGTGGTATCAAGAGATCGGACGAGCCGGACGAGATGGTTGGCCATCCGATTGCGTATTACTCTACGAAGAGTCCGATTTGACGACGCAGATGGAATTCATCCGCTGGTCCAATCCCGACCGCTTATTTTATGAGCGTGTGTACGATCTTCTCGTCCACGATGCGGAACAGGTGGCAGCGTTCGGCTTGGAATGGATGAGGGAAAAGTTGCACGCCCGGCAGAAGCACGATCGGCGTCTCGAAACGGCACTGGCGATGCTCGAGCGTTATGGTGCAATTGAAGGAACGTGGGAGCCGATGCGACTGGAAGTGACTGGGCCCCTGCCGCGTGAGTTGCTCGATCAGGAACGATTGGCGGTGAAACTACGCCGAGATCAACAGAAGTTGCTGACGCTCGTACAACTCATTCGCCATCTGGGGGACCGAAAAGAGTTCATTCACCATTACTTTGGAATTGTCTCGAACAATTCCAACTTGGCAACGGCTCAGGGATGAGGATGCTGGTGACACAGAAAATATTGGAATTTGGCCGCGGAGTGACACTCATCTTAAGTCACGGCTTGGGACACCGATTTCAAAAAACGTGTCCAAGAAACTCGGACTTATCCTCGTTTGGCGCGACGGACATCGGTCGTTTGACTCAAGTCCAATTGCAGTGTCAAACGGAGGGCCGTTCACGGGGGATTCAAGTGGCGAGGCGCGCTCACTACTATCTGGCAGATCGACTGACTACTTTCTGCCGTATTGCTGCTCATAGTAGGAGCGATACTCGCCGGACCTAATGCTCCCAACCCAAGACTGATTCGCAAGATACCAATCAACCGTCTGCTTCAGGCCTTGGCGGAAGAGAACTTTGGGTTCCCACTCGAGTTCGCGTTTGGCCTTTGTCGCGTCGATCGCGTAGCGGTGGTCGTGGCCCGGTCGGTCAGCGACGTATTTGATGAGCGACCTCGGTTTGCCCAGAGCCTCCAGCAGCGCGTAGGTCAGGTCAAGGTTCGTCAGTTCGCAATTGCCACCAAAGTTGTAGACCTCGCCCGCGCGGCCTCGTCGCAGCGCGGCGTCGATACCTCGACAGTGATCGAGCACGTGAATCCAGTCGCGGACGTTGAGGCCCGTTCCGTAAACCGGCAGTGGTTGGTTCTGCAAGGCATTTGAAATGAACAGCGGGATCAGTTTCTCGGGGAACTGGTAGGGGCCGTAATTGTTCGAGCAGCGTGTCGTCACGGCCGGAAATCCGAACGTGTGGAAGTAGGCTCGTACGAGGAGGTCGGCCGCCGTTTTGGAGGCCGAGTACGGGCTGTTGGGAGCGAGTGGAGTCTCCTCCGTGAACATGCCGTCGTCGCCGAGTGAACCGTAGACCTCGTCTGTCGAGACCTGCACATAACGCGGTACGCCATGCAGGCGGCAGCAGTCAAGCAGCACCTGCGTTCCGACAATGTTGGTCTGCACGAACGGACCGGAATCGAGGATGCTCCGATCGACATGGCTTTCCGCCGCAAAGTTCACGACGGCGTCGATTCCCCCCGGCTGAAGCAGCGATGTGAGGAACTTGCGGTCGCAGATGTCGCCGTGAGCAAACGCATACCGCGAGTCCCCCGCTAGGTCGGCGAGGTTCTTAGGGTTGCCCGCATACGTCAGTTTGTCGATATTAAGGATCGACAGTTCGGGATACGTGGCCAGTTCGTGTCGAATGAAGTTTGACCCAATGAAACCACAACCGCCGGTGACAAGGATGTGTCGCATGGTCATGCCTCAGCTTGTGGCGGTGCCGCTGCAGGTGTCTCGGCTACGAGGTCGCTGGGGATACGGGCCATGCTGACCAGTTTGTCGCCTTCATCCATGCGGATGATCCGGACACCTTGCGTGTTGCGGCCGATCTCACTGATGTCGCCCGCACGGATCCGTTGAATTTTGCCGACCGCCGTGACCATCAGGACGTCATCGTGTTCCGCGACGGAGAGGATTTTCACGACTTGGCCGTTGCGTTCCGTGGTCTTGATGTCCTTGAGGCCCTTACCACCACGACGCTGGCGGCGGTAGCCCTTGGCGGACGCGGTCGCTTCTTCGCCGCCTTCCACCTCGGAGGTATCTCCTTCCGAGGTCTCTAGCTCGTTCATATCGGCATCCGTTTCATCGGCTTCGTCCGTGAATCCGTCATCGGAGAGCGGGACACCCGTCGCCAGTGCTTCTTCCCCTTCGACGATCCCAGTCCCGACAGGCGTTCGCTTGCCGAAACCTTTCTCGCAAACGGTCAGCAAGGTCATCGAGGGATCGGCCAGGACCATGCCGACCACGGTCGAACCCTTGCCGAGTTTGATTCCCTTCACGCCACTCGTGTTGCGACCCATGCTGCGCGCGTCGGATTCAGCAAAGCGGATCGCCATCCCTCCCGAAGTTGCAAGCAACACGTTGTCGCCGGGTGAGACCAACATCGCTTCAATGAGAGCATCCCCTTCTCGCAGATTGATGGCGATGATGCCCCCCTTCTGCGGACGTTTATAGGCCGACAGCGGCGACTTTTTGATGAGACCATTCTTGGTGGCCATGATCAAAAATCGAGTCTCGTCGAATTCACGCACAGCAACGCAGGCACTGATACGGTCTCCCTCGGGAAGTTGGAGCAGGTTAATCAGTGCCCTACCCTTACTGGTCCGGCTTTGCATGGGGAGGTTGTAGACTTTTTCCCACAACACTTTCCCCTTGTCCGTAAAGAACAACAGCCACGAATGCGTACTCGAGACGAATAAATGTTCGACCGCATCCTCGTCATCAGCCTTGGTACCGGTGATTCCCTTGCCACCGCGATTTTGAGCCTGATAGGTATTGAGAGGGAGTCGTTTGATGTAGCCTCGCTGCGACAGTGTGACGACCATCGGCTCTTCGGCGATGAGGGCTTCCAGATCGTAGTCGCCCAGTTCTTCACCGCTGATTTCGGTCCGACGCTTGCTTCCATACTTGTCCTTGATGGCCAGCATATCATCGCGAACGACGGCTCGAATATTGGCCTCATCTGACAAGAGATAAAGGTGGCCCTTAATATCCGACAGCAATTTGCCGTGTTCGTCCCGCAGCTTCTCACGCTCGAGATTGGCCAGAGAACCAAGTTGCATCGAGACAATCGCCTCAGACTGATTCGCCGACAGGGAGTAGTTCTCCTTGGTGCCGCATTCCTCTTGGAACATCAGGAAGGCGTCATCGCCGACGGCTCTGGCGATCAGCGGCCCCGGAACTTGAATCAGTTGCAGCCGCTCTTTGGCCTCTGCTCGGCTGGGCGAGTTGCGGATGGTTGAGATCACCTGATCGAGATCGATTTGCGCAATCAGCAGACCTTCGACCGTATGCTTGCGTTTGCGAGCTTCGCCCAGCAAAAATTCGGTCCGCCGTCGAATCACGGTGACGCGGTGGCGGATGAACTCGGCCAGCATTTCCTTCAGCGTCAGCAACTTTGGTCGATTGCCGACCAACGCCAGAAGAATCACGCTGACTGTCGATTGCAGCGGAGAGAATTGGAACAACTGATTGAGAACCGTTTCCTTGTCGGCATCCCGTTTGAGGACGACGTGCAGACACGCCTGCCAAGAGGGGAGCGTACGGTCGGTCAGATCGGTGACGCGGCTGATCCCCTTAATCCGCTCGTCCTTGATGAGCTGTTCGATCTTTTCACGAATGCGGTCTCGCGTTTCTTGATGCGGAATCTCGGTGATTTCGATGATGTCCGTGTTCTTCTCGGTGATGAACCGCGTTCTGGCTCGTAGCGTCAGGGTGGACCGACCGGTGAGATAGGCCTGCCGAATGCCCAGCCGCCCACAAATCACGCCGCCGGTGGGGAAGTCGGGGCCGGGCAGCACTTCCAGCAAATCGTCGAGAGTACTCTCAGGGTCATCGATCAGCCGAATGATTGCGTCACACGATTCGCTGAGATTATGTGGTGGGATGCTCGTCGCCATGCCGACCGCGATCCCGGTCGAACCGTTGACGATCAGATTGGGGAACCGAGACGGCAGGACCACCGGTTCGCGGTTGCGTTGATCGTAGGTCAACGTGTAATCGACAGTCTCTCGCTTGAGGTCGTCGAGCATTTCGGACGCGACCGCCGACAGACGTGCTTCGGTGTATCGCATCGCGGCGGGAGGCATCCCGGCCAGCGAGCCGAAGTTCCCCTGCTTGTCGATCAAGACCTCACGAACGTTCCAGTTCTGAGCCAGTCGGACGAGGGTCGGATAAATCGAACCATCGCCGTGCGGGTGATAATTTCCGCTCGTATCACCGCAAATCTTGGCACATTTGACTCGACCGGAATTCGGACCCAGATTCAGATCGTTCATCGCGACTAAAATGCGTCGCTGCGAAGGCTTCAGTCCGTCACGCACGTCTGGCAGCGCGCGGCTGATAATCACCGACATTGCGTAAGTCACATAACTTGTCTGCATCTCATCCTGAATGGCGATGTCCACAACTCGGCCACCGGAGTGAGCGACACCGTCGGGGGAATTAACAGGGAGATTCGGGTCGTTTGAGGTTCCGTCACCAGTAGACAAGCGAAAACTCCTTCCGTCGGAAAGCGGGGTTCGAATCGATTTCTTGACTCGTCAACTCGATCGGGCAATGCCCGCTTCAGAGCGGCCCTATCGGCCTGTCAGGACCGCTGAATAGCAAACCTTTGCAGAGTTGGAACTCTACTCCAAACGAGACCAATTCTCAACGGACTCAGGACACCGCAAACACCTCACAAGCCACAGTCTTTTCAGTTACTTTCAGCAGAGCCTCTCTCGGACGAATATCGGCAGGTCGAGGCATCGAATTTCCTGTCTGGTATCGAAGTCGTCGACTGAGCGGCGCGACGATGCGGGTCTTGATTTAGCAATCCGGCAATGACGATGACAGCGGTCCCTCATCTGTGTATCTTTCACCATACTGCGTTTGGTCGCATACCGATCTGTGCTGTGACGAGAAGACTTCATGCTGACTCTTCGAGGTTCTCCAATTCAGTGTTGTGACGGACTGTCTCGACGCAGTTTCCTGCAGATTGGATCATTGGCAGTCGGAGGCCTGTCACTGCACGACGTGATCCGTGCGGAACAGAGTCAGGGACCGACCAACCGGTCCTCGAAGTCGGTCATCATGGTTTATCTGTCGGGCGGGCTAGCCCATCAAGACACGTTCGACCTCAAGCCGGATGCTCCTCGGGAAATTCGAGGTGAGTTCACGGGCATCGACTCCAGCCTGCCCGGCTATCAAGTCAGTGAACTATTGCCACAAACCGCACACTGCATCCACCGATTGGCAGTGGTCAGATCCCTCGTCGGGCTGCAAGACGAACACAGCAGCTTTCAAAATCTGACGGGTTACCCGATGACCCTCAGCAACCGTGAAGGGAAGCCGAACTTTGGTTCGATTGTTTCCCACAAGTTTGGTCAGCAAGATTCCTCACTCCCCGCGTTTGTCGATCTGTTTCCGACAATGAAATATCAACCCTACAATAGCCCGACGTCAGGGATAGTCGGTCAGGCACATCGTGCGGTCCAAGCGGACGGCGAAGATCTGGCTAGCATGCAATTACGATTTGTCGAACCTTGGCAACTGGATGGCCGACGCCGATTGCTGGACTGCATGAACCACTTTCGTCGTGAGGTCGATGCCAGCCCGGTCCGCGACATGGACTCCAGTTACTCTAAGGCCTTTGATGTGCTGACATCTAGTCGTCTGGTGGAGGCTCTGGACGTCACGAGAGAGGATCCTCAAATCCGTAAACGCTTCGGAGTGGGCTCTTCGAAACATATCAATGACGGAGCGCCTCTGTGGAACGATCAGCTCCTCGCGGCACGACGGCTTGTCGAAGCGGGGGTCAGATGTGTCACGGTCGCCTACGGGTTTTGGGATTTTCACAGCCACAACTTTAGTAACCTGCGGGAGTATCTGCCGCTGTTCGATACGGGCATCGCCGCGTTGGTCAATGACATCTATGATCGCGGCTTGGAACACGACGTCACGGTCTGCGTCTGGGGCGAGTTCGGCCGGACACCAAAAATCAACAACGATGCCGGACGCGATCACTGGGCACGCGTCGGCCACGCCCTCCTGTGGGGCGGCGGCCTCAACGTCGGACAGGTTCTCGGAGCAACCGACAAACTGGGAGGTGAGGTCTTAGAGCGACCGATTCATTACCAACAGGTTCTGGCGACGCTGTATCACACGCTCGGCCTCGAAGAAGATCTCTCGGTCAACGATATGACGGGTCGACGCATGCCCGTGCTCGCGCCCGGCATCCGGCCGATTGCCGAGTTGATTTCGTAAAAACCCGCCCAAGAGCAACTCCATCGGCGGATTCGTTGCCTCATGGCGATGTCACGAGAGGCAAGACGGCTATGCGTTCGGCAAGGACCGTGATCGGAACCGACTTGAAGGCGGGGGTACGTGATCGGGGATCGGACGATCGGGGAACAAGAACGTTGCATTCGGGATAGTACATCGCCACGTTGCCTGGTCGTATTTTTTCAAACGACGTCGCAATGACTCGACGCATCTCCCCCGCCGAACTCTTCACTGTGACGAGTTGCCCCGATTGCAGACGCCATCGTGACAGGTCGTCGGGATGCATCAAGATCACGTGCCGCGATTCAATTCCGCGATAAAGATCATACTCTTCATACACGACCGTATTGAACTGACCTTCGCTGCGGATCGTCATCAGTCGGAGTTGGTTCGGCTCACCCACCAGTTCCGGCAGAGCATGAGTTCGCAACTGGGCACGTCCGGTCTTGGTCGGGAATTGAGGCGTATAAAAAGTGCGTCCGGCAAGTTGAAACTCCTTTTTTGTTTCGTCGATGTCACTGATTTCCTCAAAGCCCGGAACAACCTTCGCAATCGCTTCACGGATGCGGTTTGCGTTTTGCATCGATCGCCAATCAATGGGGCCTTGATCGCCCAACACGCCACTCGCAATGCGGCAGATGATTTCGATCTCGCTTCTCGGCCCGACGTGACGGGGTGGGCCACCGTCACTCAGTCGGATGAAATTGAACATCGATTCCTGCGTCGTCGATTGCGGTTCCTCGTCACGAGCCAATACCGGCAGGATCAGGGTCTCGTCGGCGAGGCCCTGTGCGTGGCCCGTGTTGAGTGTCGTGTTGAGATACACGAGCATCTCCAGTTGTTCCAGCGACGTCTTCGCGAAGGTGGCATCGGGGTTGGAGCCGTACAGGTTCCCGCCGAGACAGAAGCCGAACTTCAGTTCCTTCCGGCTGGAAGCCTCCATGCAGGCCAGCGTGTCGAGTCCGGCGGTCGTCGGAAGTTGCAGTCCGAAATGGGATTGCAGCCGCTCGAAAATCGCCTCCTTCAATTTCGGAGTCACTCCCATCGAGCCGATTCCCTGCACGTTGGAGTGACCTCGAATCGGTAGCAGACCCGCGTTCGGTCGCCCGACCATGCCTCGCAACAGTGCCAGATTGGCGATCGCTTCGACATTCTCGACACCATGCGCATGATGCGTGATTCCCATCGTCCACGTGAAGACCACGTTCTCCGCCGCCGCATAGCGCGTGGCAATCGCTTGGATGGCTTGCGGGCCGACCCCTGCCTTGCGATAGATGTCGTCCCAATCATGAGCGGCTAGACTCGCCTGTAGTTCGGGCCAGTGGTCACAGTATTTCGTCAGGAATTCCTCGTCGTGTGCCTGCATCTCGACGATCCGCTTCGCCACACCCGTCAGCAGTGCGAGATCACCGCCGATGTGAGGCTGCACATACAACGAAGCAATCTTCGTTCCGAACAACAAACTGAAGGGATCGCTCGGGACACTGAAATTGACGAGCCCCGTTTCGACGATCGGGTTGATGACGACCACTTGGCCACCTGTGCGGCGAATATGTTTGAGCGTGGACATCAGACGCGGATGATTGCTCGCCGGATTCCCGCCGATGATGAACACCAGATCCGCGCGGTCGACATCCTCCAACACCAATGTGGCCGTTCCCGTCCCGAGAACACTGCTCAACCCAACACCGCTCGCCTGATGACAATAGAAACTGCAATTATTGACGTTATTCGTACCAAACACGCGGGCGAAAACTTGCAACAAAAATCCCGCCTCATTCGAACTGCGACCGCTGAAGTACCAAAACGAGTCATCGGGCGCAATGCCCTGGAGCTTGCCAATGATCTTGGCAAACGCCTCATCCCACGTGATCGGCTGATAGTAGTTCTCGCCCTTGCGATGCAGCATCGGTTGAGTTAACCGTCCGCTCGTCTCAAGCTCTCTGGGCGAGAAGGACTGCAGTTGCGGGATCGAATACGTTTGGAAAAACTCCGGAGTGATCGCCCCCTGCATGTCGGCGACCATTGCCTGCAACGACTTTTTGCAGACCTCGGGAAAGACCCCTCGTTCGTTGACCATCCCCCCCTGCTGCCCTCCCATGCCGAGGGCACAGGTCTTGCAGGCATTCTTCGACCGCATCGCCTTCCACAATTTCCAAAACCCACCGGCTTCACGCGCCTTGCGAAACGCGTAAAGCATTGCAGGCCAGCCACCACCGGTTTTGACTTTTCGCATCAGAAGGAGACCTCTTCGTCAAAGAACAATTCCTCGGTACACACGTCACGAAGGACGCCGTAGCCCGCACGATCCGTAATTGTAGAAGTGGCCGCGAGCCACCTCAACCGCAATCTTGGGGAAGTTTCTCTAACGCCGTTGAAGCAGTTTCGATCCTTCCGCGATTTCCTCACAATTCCTCCCGCGGCAAAAACGCAGAGGTCATCACCACGTGCGGGATCGAGGGGAGTCGCCGACCGCGACACCTACGCAGGAAAACACTCCTCGAAAAGTTCTCGAGATTGAACGTCTGGCCAGTTCACTCCCGGGTGGATCCCGATCCAAACTCGCGAACGCGGCGTGACACAATTTGTGGCGGCCACGGAAAGAAGGAACTGGTGCGTGTTTGATAGGCCGCATACTCAGGACGACGGTCGATAATCGTCTTCTCCAGCAGTGTCACTCCGGATACCTTGAGCAACAAAAACGACATCAGTAGCGGACTGACGATTGTCCACGCCGCGCCACCGGCGAGGGCGATGATGTACAAGCCCCACCAGACGCAGAAGTCACCAAAGTAATTCGGATGTCGAGTCAGCCGCCAGAGGCCGCGGTCCAGGACTCGGCCAGCGTTTTGCGGATCCGCTTGAAATCGGGCCATCTGAAAATCGCCGACCGCTTCAAAGGTCAGCCCGATGCACCATAAGACGATGCCGATCAGGTCGAACCAACCGCGAGGAATCGTTGATGCCGTGACCAACGCCGCTTGAATTGGCATCGAGACAATCCACAGGATGAGGCCCTGCAATAGAAAAACCGTCAACAAACTGATCCACCAAAAATGTGGGCCATGATTTTCTCGCATCGCGCGATAGCGGCGATCTTCAAGGTGGCCCCAATTGCGCCACAGCAGGTACAGCGACAGCCGCAAACCCCAGACTGTCGTCAACGTGACGAGCCACCACGATCGCTCGAACACTGGTGCCCGGGGAGTCGATGCCAGTGCAAACCACGTCACGAGGACGAAACCTGTTCCCCAAAACGGATCGACGACGCTGGCATCGCGACGTATGAGGCTCAGCAACCACAAACAGGTCATCGTGGCCATCACAAGCAGCAGCGAACTCAGCAGCAGCATCGTCAAGGGCATCATGGTTTCTCACGGGTCTGCTGTAACAGAGAATGTGACACGAACCATTCACTCCCGCCGGCGTAGCCGAAGAGTTCCGCCACCGCGAGAAAGAACAGACGCCAGCGGTAAAACCAACGTCGAGCTGAGTCGCGGCCGTAGGTCGCTTCCAGAATCGGCAAGACCTCTGTGCGGTGAGCATCCAGATTCGCGAGCCAGGCTTCGGAGGTCCGTTGATAATTGGTGCCGGACCAACGCCATTGCCGCACAACGGTCAGATGCCGATCGAACTGTCGCAACATGTTCTCGCTGGGCATCAAGCCGCCGGTAAAGAAATAACGGCCCATCCAGTTCGCGTCGCCCTCCGTTTCAAACGGATACGCGAATTGCCGATGGCAAAAATGGTGTACGAACAGTTTTCCGTCTGGCTTCAGCCACGATGCAACCTGCTCCAGCAACTGCTCATAGTTCCGCATATGTTCGAACATCTCGACGGAGACGATCCGATCAAAGTGGCTCGGCTCAGCGACGAACTGATTCATATCGGCAGTGATGATCTGCAAATTCGTCAGTCGGCGTGAGGCCGCTTCTGTTTCGATGAATCGCCGTTGCGAAGCGGAGTTGGAGATCGCCACGATCCGACTGTTGCGAAACCGCTCGGCGATCCACAGCGACAGCGAACCCCAGCCACAACCGAGCTCCAAAATCGTCTGACCATCGGCAAGATCAGCGCGTTCACAGGTGATCGCCAGTGATGCGGCTTCGGCCTCCGCCAACAAGATCTCCGCTGTCGGCCAAAAACAGGAGCTGTATTTGCGATGCGGCCCGAGAACTGCTGCGAAAAACTCTGGCGGCAATTCGTAATGCTGCTCGTTGGCTTTTTCAGGAACAGGTGCAATCGGCCCCGACCGCATCGACTCGACGAGTGCCGAAATCGTCCCTGAATTGGTGATTTTCTGGCCGCGATCGCAGCCGCGCAGACGTTGCGCGCACAACTGACGAATGGCCGCGCGCGTGATCGCATCCGGGACCCACCCGCGTTCTACGGCATCAAGGCTCAAGGACAGCAGACTCATAACGGACACCACTCCGCCGCACGGCGGCCAATGTGGATCGGATCGCGTTGGCAGAGAGGTTTGTCAAATTGAATTTGCACAACGCCGGTGTAACGTTCTTCGAATGCCGCCTCACAATAACTCAGGTAATAATCCCACATCCGAATGAACCTGTGGGGATAACCCAGAGCGAGCACATCCGTCACTCGTGCGTGAAATCGTTGCCTCCATTCTCGCAGAGTCTGAGCGTAATGCATGCCGAAGTCCTCGGCATGAACAAACCGCAAATCGGTCGCACGGGCCGTTGATTCCAGTATCGAACTTATGGACGGCAGGCAACCGCCGGGAAAGACGTAGCGTTGAATGAAATCGACAGACCGCAAATACTGCGCGTATCGTCGATCGGGCATCACGATCCCTTGTAGTACGAATGTCCCACCCGGCTGAAGCAGTTCGCTGCACTTACCAAAGTAATTGTCGAAGTAGCGATGCCCGACCGCTTCGATCATCTCCACTGAGACGAGCTTGTCAAACTGACCGGTCAGGTCGCGATAGTCCTGCAGCAACAACGTCACACGATCCGATAACCCGGCGTCGACGATGCGTTGCTGAGCCACATCAAACTGCTGCTGCGAGATCGTCGTCGTTGTGACTCGGGAGCCGTATTTGACGGCCGCATGAATCGCGAGACCGCCCCAGCCGGTGCCAATCTCCAGCAGATGATCGTTCGGCTGCAGATCAAGCTTGCGGCAGATACGGTCCATTTTTTCCAGCGATGCGTCGTGGAGAGTACTCGTCGGCGTCAGAAAAATGCCGCTTGAATACGACAGTGTTTCGTCGAGCATCAGCCGAAAGAATTCATTCCCTAAATCGTAATGCGCCCGAATGTTTCGCTGGCTCCCCGACCGACTATTCGCGTGCCAACTGTGGTACAGCCGATGGAACAGCTTGGTGATTCGCGACAGACCGCGTTCGAGTTGATCCGTTATCGGAAGGTTTCGCAAGAAAATCCGAAAGAACGCCGTCAAGTCGTCACAGTCCCAGTCACCGCGGAGATACGACTCGGCGACGGACAAGCTTCCGCCGAGGACCGCGTGCCGGTAGAAGCTCGGATTGCGCACATCGAGACGTGCCTGCACATCGCCTCCCAGGCCAAGCGTGGTCGATCCCGACGAATCGGTTATCTGGATTGTTCCGCCACGCAGACACCCCAACTTCTGGACGAGCAATCGCCGCGCGAATCGATTCACATAACCCCGATTCGCCGACACGGGAGTGGAATCGTGATCGTCCGAGGGGACCTTTGAATGTTTGAAAGCGAACACAGTACTCATGGCGTCGAATTCTTCGAGGGTGAAAATTCAGGATTAGACACAGTCGCGATGGAGACGGTTTGTCCCGGATGCGGCACAACAGGGACTTGCTTGATCCACAGCCGCAACGCTTGCCAATAAATGCCGACGAAGATCTGTATCGTGATCAGCGGGTATCGCAACAACATCCGCGTCAGCTGCCACTGCGTCATCGGCCGTTGTTGCAAAGCCAACGTCGCATCGAATTGCTTGCTGCGGTCCACGTAGTTTTCGATCGAGACCATCAGCCGTTTGCCTGGTTCAGTGACCCGCCAACGATACGTCATGTTCATCGGAAAAAATGGCGAAACGTGAAACTCCTTAGAGTGCTCAAATCGCCCGGTCCGCGGCCGCTCCGTTTTGCGCCCTTGTTTGTCATCGCTTTCGGCTGAGACACCGGCCCCACCGACAAAGTTTAGCACGTAGCTGTGCTTCTCGTTCCACGGCGTGTTGTTGACTTCCGCGACAACGCATTCGACTCTCTCGCCAGACGCATCGAAGCAGAAATAGAAGCTGACCGGATTCATACCGAATCCGAAGTACCGAAAGTTGGTCAGCAATCCGATCGGCCCGACAAGACACTGTCCCGTCCGTTGCTGCACCAACTCGCGGACGCAGTCGGCCAGTGGACGAACCGCATCGCCCATGTAGTCGGCGCGCCGAAACCAAGCGATCGCCGGCCAGCGAGTTGACCAGCAGCCACGACGTCCGAACAACGAATCCAATTCGGAGAGATCCACGAAAGCCAGAAACAACCGGTATCGAAACGAATGCTCGACCGGAGTAAGTCGCTGATGCCGCACCACGCCTTCATAAAGGCAACTTCTCATGTGCTCGCCTCCTGAGGCAGGAGCGCGTCGCAAACTCGCAGGGCACTGACCACGCCATCTTCGTGGAAGCCGTTGCCCCAATAGGCTCCACAGTATGAGGTCCGATTGACGTTAATCAGTTCGTGATGCCGAGCCTGCGCGGCGGCTCTGCGAACAGTGAAGATTGGATGGTGGTACTCGAATCGCCGCAGTACCTTCGCCGGGTCAATCTGCTTATCACTGTTGAGCGTCACGTTAAAAACGTGCTTTGATTGAAGATGCTGAAGCAGATTCATTTGATAAGTCACGGTGGCCGCCCCCAAGGCCTCCGTGTTGTTCCATCGCTGACCGGTGAGGCGATAATTCCAACTGGCCCAAGCATGTCGTCGCTTCGGCAACACCGACCTGTCGGTATGCAAGACCGCGATGTTGCGTTCATACGGAAACTCCGACAATACCTCTCGCTCAACAGTCGTCGGATCGGAAAGCGACCGCAACGCTTGATCGCTATGACAGGCAAAAACAAGGTGATCGAAACATTCTGAGGGGCCTCCCTGTGGCTTAACGCAGATCATTTCCGGAGATCGAATCACCTGTTGAATTGGCGTCTTGAGGCGAACGCAATCGTGAAACCGTTTGGCCATTTTCACAACATACGTCCGCGAACCACCGTCAATCACGCGCCACGTCGGTCGATGGCGAATGCTGAGCAAGCCGTGATTACGATAGAACTCAACAATAAATCGGATCGGAAAGTTTTCAAACGTCCCGACCGGGCATGACCAAATCGCAGCACCCATCGGCAGCAAATAATATTCGGCAAACTCACGCGAATAGTGCTGCTTTGCGAGAAACTCGCCGACCGTTGTCTCGTGCGTCGCAGGCCGACTCAGAATCAACTCTGGCGTTTCACGATTGAAACGCAGGATGTCTCGCAACATCCGATAAAAGCGGGGACGCAGCAAGTTGCGCCGTTGAGCAAAAAGTCCATTCAAAGACGAGCCGTTGTACTCCAAATTCGCCGTATCGCATCGCACGCTGAAACTCATCGATGTCGGACGCGACGGGACACCGAGTTCGTTCAATAATTGTACAAAATTTGGGTACGTCCGATCGTTGAAGACAATGAACCCGGTGTCGATCACCTGCCGCTCCCCTTGAACTTCGACATCGACCGTCTGCGTGTGTCCACCCAAATAATCATTGGCCTCAAACACCGTGATGTCATGCCATGGGCTCAGCCGATACGCCGCCGTCAGACCGGAAATTCCAGCTCCAATAATCGCGATCTTCATGACAGCTGCGTCCTCTACTCAGGCGGGGCGGACCAACGAAAGACCGCCACACCATTCAGGTCACGCACAAAAACCTCGTCCCCGCAAACGGCCAAGTGGGCCCAGGTCGGTGAATCGCTGATGTGCCGCTGACCAAGCAGCTCAAACTTTTCCGGATTCGCCCGGATGAGCAACAGATCACCGCGTTCATCGAGCGCCAATATTTTTGGGCCTTGGGCGACCAAGCTCCAGTACTTGCCGAACGGCTGAGTGATCCAACGCTCTTTGCCGGTCGCGAGTTCAATGCAAGCGAAACGCCCGTTTTTCAGATGCGTATAAATGTGGCGGTCGATAACGACCGGTGTGGACATGTACCCCTGCACTTTGTTAGTCCAGCGTTCGGTCACCGAGATTGTCTTGCCGGCGGTGGATGCCGCGTCGCTCTGGGTCAGATCGAACAACCAAGATTTTCCGCCATAGCTGCTGGTGAAGACCGCATCGCCGACCACCAGCGGCGTGAGGATATTCATGCCGCGAAAGGCTTCGATTTTTTGCGACCAAAGTTCCATGCCGGTGGCCTCCTCAACGCCTACGAGTTTGTCGCGTGTCTGCACGAGGAACTGCGACTGTCCCACGATTGTCGCTTTCAGGGGAGAAGAGAACGCGCTGCCATGCATGCCGCCACTGTCTTGCAGCGATCGCCACACCGTCGCGCCGTTGCGTTTGTTGAGTTTTACGAACGAGGCGCCAGCTTGAACGTAAACGTTCTCGCCATCGACCAGCGGAGAGGACACGAATCCAAACGTCGGCAACGGCGACTTGAAACGCTCAACAAAATCGACGCGCCAACGCTCCGTGCCAGTGGTGGTATCGAGGCAGACCAGCACCTCACGGATCCCAGCGACAAACAGCGATTCGCCATCGCAGGCTGGCGTCGCTCGAATCCACTCGCCATTCTCTCGGGCAAAGAACGGAACGGATGTCGCTCCGGGCCACGCGGCCGACCACAAAACCGCTCCACCGATTCGAGACAACGCCTGCACGACCTCCGTTGTTTTGTCGCGAGTCTCCGTCACGAAGATGCGATCCTCTCCGACAATCGGCCCGGAATAGCTCGGCATCAACTCAACGCGCCATTGTTCAACGAGCGTGACCGAGTCGATGCGATCTGGCCAAAGGGGGAGTACCGCCGCTTGCCCATCGCGAGACGGACCGCGCCACTGTGACCACGTGGCGTCGAGGTCTGATCCACACAAAGTCGGAGGCATTCCAAAGAGACCCGCGACAAACATCGCAAAACCGATTGGGAGTAATCGCATAAACGCCTCAAGCCTTGTTGCGTGTCGATTCCGGTTGTCTTCGCCAGGTATGGGCAAAGTCTTCTAGATGCCGCATCGTGTCGCAAAATGCCGAGTAGCGAAGCCGTGTCCGGATCTCGGGTGTGAGAACCCGGCCACCGACAACAATCGCTGTCTTGGTTTTCATGCCAGTCGTAAACAGTCGATGAAACCCGTCCACGAATGCCGCTTCGTCGGCGATGAATGAAACGCTTAACCAGAAGAGATCTGGTGAGTGCTTCTCAATCGCCTTCACGATCGAATCGAAAGGGATAGACGTCCCGAGCAACCGCGCATCCCAAGCAGCCGAGCGCAGCACAATCTCGGCCATCGTGACCGGCAGAATATATTGATCCCCTTCGATCGTCGCTCCCAACGCAACGAAGTTCCGATCGGGGGCGACTTGTTTGGATCGAAGTTCATGAAGCAGGCGGAGCATCGCCTGACAAGCCGCTCGCTCTTGATAAACCTCCGCTTGGTGACACTCCCACTTTTGGCCGATTTTTCGAAAGGCGGCAGAAATCACCTCGTCAAAAATCCCGCTCACCGACTCACCCTTCAGAAACAAATCAAAAAAAATCGCGTGACAGGCGAGATCGTTCCCTGCCAAAAGCGCCTCCGTCAATCGCTCGACGCTTTCTTCGATCCGACCCGCCTTTCGATCCATCGTCGCCGGCATCGATAGGATCCGAGGCTCAACCACGGCGTGATTCTGTTCGCGAACGAAACGCAATGCCTCCTGAATCGGAATCCGTCGATGGCCGCCTCCGGTCTTGACCGTCTGGAGCATCCCCTGATCGCACCAACGCTTGAGCGAAGATTCGCTGACACCAATCGCCACAGCCACTTGCTTCGGAGACAGAAGTCGTTCCATGAGTTCACACGAAAATAAACGAGCGTAAGAAGTAGTGATCAGCACCAGACTGGCAGCAACCTAACACAACAAACAGGTGAGAGCAACTTTACAATAACGTCCAATACGTCCTCACGGAATGCGGACGAAGCAATTCATAGACATGAGGCCTGCCCCTCCGTAAATCATAGCCTCATACAACGCAGCAAGAGAGGCGAAGAATTCCAGAAATCGCCATGATTTCGGCTTTCTGTAGTTCTTCGAGGCCCTGTTTGTTCCCTGCAGAGGAGATTCCCGACTTGACCTTCAGGGCATTCGATTTGATGGTCAACTTTTCCGCCAAGCGACCGATTCCGGTTGCATCCTCACGATAAAAACATTCAAATCGTTCATCGATACCCTGCGTTTGACATGACTCATAATCGCATTCAGGTCGTGACCTTAGGCCACAACCTCCGGCAAGCCGTCCGCTTTACCCAAATGAGACTTTACCATCAATTCACGGCCCTTCTTGGGGCTCGGAATTGATGGTAAGGGACTTCTTAAACAGGAACCGGACTAATGATCGCAAATCTTCCATAAACCATGTTCTAGCCGGTTCTCTCTCAGCAACCGCAGTCCAAGATCGTTGGCGTCCGTGGTTGCTCTGGGCGAATCGGCTCATCGCTTTCGGGCGTCATCGTCCATACCGTATTCACGCGTTCACTTCCCGGCAAATGATGGGTAACGCCATGTCGATGTATCGACTGATTCGAGAACAAATCATTGCACGCCCAGTGGAAGAAGTATTTCGTTTTTTTGCGGACGCGAGCAATCTGAAAATGCTGATCCCTCCGAGACTGCGGTTTCAGATTCTGACGCCTGGCGACATCGAGATGCGGGGCGGAACAATTATTCAATATGCTCTACGAATTCATGGTGTTCCCATTCGTTGGATGGCCACGATCACCGAATGGAACCCACCGTTTGAATTTGTGGATACCCAACTGCAAGGACCGTATCTCTTCTGGCAACACCGACACACGTTTGAGCCTCTCGACAAGGCAACTCGAATGATCGACGAAGTGAATTATCGTCTTCCGCTGGGTTGGATCGGCCAAGCCATGCACTCATTGCTGATTCGAGACGATTTGGAAACCATCTTTAACTATCGCAAGCGGGCGGTCATTCGCCAGTTTGAAACCCGCCCCCCAAACGCACCCGTGGGCTTGGACTAGTGCGGTCTTGGAAAGTCTCCCGCGCGCAGGCTGCGATGTTTGAAACACCGGACGCTGGTCGATTTCGAACGCCGCATGGTTCCTGGATCCGAGTCGAAAACGTGATTGCGTTGAGTTCTCCAAATCCGATCGCAAATTTGTCCGCGTTCCCGTTTTTTGGTTGATACATCGAGAGTCTTTCCCGCCTGTCCTCAGCGAATGCGTGTCACGATTTCTTGAACAGCAAATTCAGTTTCAATGAGATTTCTTCTAATCCAACTCTCCGCTATTGTCCCAGACGTTAGAGCTCGAACGACACTTTTTGTTCAACATCATGTCGCTGGAATTCGAGCCAAAAACGATCTCCCCTGCGAAGTGGTCGGATCACGATTTGTCTCGTTCATTCCACGTAGCAGCCAATAAAATTCTGGGGCAAATGCCGCGGCGGCGTTGATCACGTTGCGCAGGCCACGATCAGAAACGAAATGGCGGTCACCCTCGACCTCAGTGGTACAGGTGAGGCGTAGCAGGCCCTTTCCACACATCTTGATTGAATGCCAGTCACCGGCGATGTTTGATCCGCTTGGCTTAGCCGATGCGGAGCAGATCAATGCTCTGCACGCGTTTGGCTTTGGCGGCAGATGGTGTGACATCGCGACGGCCACTCATCGATCCACCGAACGAGCGACAACGTGGCGACAGAAGGCCGCTCAATCGCGGTTCGATTCCCCCCACTGGCTGGCGAAGAGCGGTGGCATCGATACCCCTTGAAGGCTGGTAATTAATGCCGGCGACACCTGGTCACAATGTGCCCGACGGGTTCTTCGGCCTCGCCCGGGCAGGTCTATTCTTATGGATCGGGGTCGCCGCCTGGCTGATGTAGTAGCGTGACCAAGAGAATTCCGTTCGCACAGCCGCGATGAGGTTCGGCATTCTACTGGCGCTCAACACACCCGGCTTTGTCGGCTTCTCTCGTTGTGGATTTCGATCGTCAGTGTCAGCATCGCATTTCAAAGCAAGTCGACCGGCACCACATGGCTGCTGACTTTGGACCTCGTTTGGACATCCTTCGCGACCCTGTTAGACTGGTTCACTGGGAGGGTGAACTCATGATCAGCGAACAGTGCGTGCCCCAGATCCGCCGACGGAATTGCAACGACGCGCCGATCCGAGTGGACGGCGACTTCGTACTGTATTGGATGATCGCATTTCGGCGAACGACTTGGAATTTCAGCCTGCAACGTGCCGTCGAATTGGCCGTGGAGTTACAAAAGCCGTTGGTCATCTTCGAGCCGCTGCGAATCAGGTATCGCTGGGCGAGTGACCGGATTCATCGGTTCGTGATCGATGGAATGGCCAACAATGCTGCGTGCATCGACGCTGCGAAAAATCCCGGAGTGTTGTACTTCCCGTATGTCGAACCGACAACCGACGCTGGCAAAGGGTTGTTGTCCGCACTGGCCGAACGCTCTTGCGTCATTGTGACCGATGACTTCCCCTCGTCCTTTCTACCACGCATGGTCGCTGCGGCGGCATCTCAGTTACCGATTCGACTGGAGTCCGTAGATTCCAACGGGCTGCTACCGATGCGCGCGACCGACCGCATTTTCACGACTGCGTTTTCATTTCGAGCGTTCTTGCAAAAAGAGTTGCCCACGCATCTCGAACAGTTCCCCAAGCAGAATCCCTTAGCCTGTGTGAAACTACCCCCAATTCAGTCGCTGCCCTCCGAGATCACTCGACGCTGGCCGCCGGTTTCTGCGAAACTGTTGGCCGGTGATGCTGAAGCACTCACCGCGTTGTCAATCGATCACTCGGTGAAAGTCATCAAACAATGCGGCGGAGCGACAGTCGCTCGGCAGACTTTGAGACGCTTTCTTGATCAATATCTACCTCAGTACGCCTCCGGAGCCAATGATCCAGACGCGGACAATCGCAGTAGATTGTCTCCGTATTTACATTTCGGTCATGTCTCGACGCATGAGCTATTTCATGAATTGATGTCCCGTGAAGAATGGTCACCCGCGTTGCTCGGCAAGAAAACTGGCGGCAAACGAGCCGGCTGGTGGGGCGCGAGTTCGAGTGCTGAGTCGTGGCTCGACGAGTTCATCACGTGGCGTGAGTTGGGCTACAACCTGACCTCGCACCGTGACGATTACGACTTGTATGAATCGCTTCCGGATTGGGCGCAAGCCACGCTTGCGAAGCATGAGCAAGATCCCCGTGCGTTTGTTTACTCCTTGGACCAATTCGCTGCCGCCGCGACACACGATCCGCTGTGGAACGCCGCGCAAACGCAACTCGTGCGTGAGGGCCGGATTCACAACTACCTGCGCATGCTGTGGGGCAAGAAGATTCTGGAATGGACGGCGACACCGCGCGATGCACTCGACGTGATGATCGAGCTGAATAACAAGTACGCAATCGACGGCCGCAACCCGAACTCCTACTCCGGCATCTTCTGGGTGCTTGGCCGGTATGACCGAGCGTGGGGACCCGAGCGGCCTATTTTTGGCAAGATCCGCTACATGAGCTCCGACAACACACGCAGGAAAGTGAGCGTGCTCGAGTACCTGCGGATCTACTCCTGAGACACGGAAAATTGCCTCGCTCCATGTCGTTCAGACCCTCCGCGTTTCTCGCTGCGCACCTTTTGGCCGTCCCATCATCATCGATTAAAAGTGGACAAGACCAGAAACGTTACTGATCAAGAGACCAGGCCCCGCCCGCCGTGTTGGGTATCCGCCCACGCATTCCGTGATTCAACACTGATAAACATACTCCAAACAATGAGGCATGACCCGTCTTCCGGGGCCTGTACGGGAGTTGCAGATCCAAGCACAGACGTGACCATCGCACACAACGGGGCGGGTTCGATTGCAGACCGCTGCCCCTACGACTCGTGTTGCCGATATCACCCGCCTCTTAGAGACGTTGTCTCCCCACAAAACACATTGCTGTTTCTCGACAACACCGAAAAACACGACAAACCATCAGCAACTCATTCACACCTTGGACCGGCCGTTTTAAGGTGTTTTTTGAATCCAGTCTTGACGCGTGGCTAGGCGTTTGGGGACACCGTTTCTCTTTCTTGACGCGTTAGTCGATCGGTCGAAGAGCATTGGTCGAATCCTTGGGCTGACGACTGCCGTAGAGCGTATCAAGTTCGCTCGCGTGCTTTTCGATCATGACCATCATGGCTCCAAAGTCGCCCCCATAGTTGATGAACGTCGCCCCTTTCGCCTTCATGGCCTTCACTTGTTCGGGTGTTCCAACGGGAAGCCCCCAAGCTTTACCATGCTTATTCGCCGCTGCGGCAACGCGCGACAGGCAATCGTCGAAGGTCAACTGGCAATCCGGGTCGTGCTTCAATCGCAAGCCGAGATCCGCGGGACCGACAAATAAAATATCGACTCCCGGAACTGCCGCAATTTCTTCGACATTTCTCACCGCCTCAATCGTTTCGATTTGAACCGTCAGGAATGTTTCATCGTTGGCCCGTTGCGTGTAGTCGCCACTCCCCTGAAGAATGAAATCTGAATCCAATCCTGCACCATCGAAACCCCGGTCTCCGAGAGGCGGGAACTTCAAGCATTGAACCAGCATACGAGCTTTTTCAGCCGTCGATACGTGTGGAATCATGACGCCTGCCGCACCGTCTTCGAGGATGCGATAAAGCTTGGTCTTCTCCAAAGTCGGTGTGCGGACCATGCAATCGATGTCAAACAAGTGGAAGAATGCGAGCAGAGCCTGAAGTTCTCGTTGTTCCATGGCCCGATGTTCTAGGTCCAGCCAGATGCAGTCAAATCCGTTGTGGGCGGCGTGTCGGACAAATGCGGGCAAAAAGCTTCCTAATGCACAAATGCGCACAGGCTCTCCGGACCGTAATTTCGCCAGCGTCTTGCTCTTCCTCATTTGCCCGTCTCCTTCGATGATCTATTTTGAACTGTTGATTCGGTAGAAGTCCCTAACGAGCTCCGCTCAACCCGAAAATTAAGCGTCGAGACTATAGGGGGCAAGCGTAATAATGACCAGAGAGGGCGGTGACTGCCGTGGAGTCTGCTCTTCGTTCAAAATGGTATTCTGAGTGGCCTTAAATAATATTCGAGTGATCTCTGGGATCGAAATCTGCCTTGTCCGTCTTCGGGAATCTCTGTGCCGTACATCCAAGTTGGTTTCATTTCACGTTCTTCAAGGCCGTGCGCGGTGCGGCTCAAAGCGGTTAATTTAAACAGACTTTGCCCCGCCCCCAACAACACCCGTCCGTGTCGGAGGCACGACAAACAATGGTGATCTGGCAGGATCACCATCGCAAAAACGGGCAGAGGCAAAAACGATCCGCTCTTAATTTCCCGGAGACGCACGAATGAGCAATCGTACGGTCTCAGTCCCAACGATCGTTATCGTCGACCGCTCTGGATTGAAACGCCTCGGAATTGAAAAGAGGGCGAAATTCGACGGAGGGAAACAGAGGTTCGATTCTTACCCTCCACCGAACAATGGCAAGCATTCCACCGAAAAACAGGCCAGACCACCATGAGTATCGTATCGTTCTACTTTGTATTGCTAGACGAAACACGGTAGTTTAAAGGCAATCTAATTCGGTGGTCGGGAACCTCTCTAAATTGCTGGAAATTTCGCCGAGAGGCACCAACCCAGTACGAACCTATCCCGGCAGCAAACTCGTGATTTTGAGGACAGGTGACTTCGTTAAACTCCCTGTGATTTCAACAGCACATCTGTCGCGCAGAGGGCTTACCAAGTCTCCCTAGAAGCATCAAGTCTCCTTAGAAGCATATCGATCATTGAAAGGACCCACTATGAAAAAAATGTTAGTGACTTTAGGAACGGTAGTCTGTGGCCTGACTGTCGCGGCGGTCTGTATGGCTCAGAAGGATAGTCCGGCGGGTGCGTCGAAGACCACCCCCGCACCCACACAGTCCGTCACAACCAATCCGGCCTCGGATGAGAAGGCGATTCACCAGATCATCGATGACGTCGAAAAAGCATACAACTCAGGAGACGCGAAGGGGCTAGCCAGCCTATTCACCGAAAATGCTGAAATGATCAATGCGCGCGGCGACGTGGCTCACGGTCGCGCGGCAATTGAAGCGTTTTTCGCCGCGGTCTTTGCAGACGGACCGAGTTCAAAAATGACGATCACAACCAAGTCGATCCGCACCATCGGGCCGAACCTTGTCGTCGAAGACGGCACAACGATGGTCTCGGTCTCGCCGAATGCACTTCCCGAGCGGAGTCAATACGCTGTCGTGTACGTCAAACAAGAGGGGAAGTGGCAGATGGCTAGTGCCCGCGACACCAGCTTAATCTCGCCCAGTAACGTCGAATACCTGCAACAACTGACGTGGTTGATCGGTGACTGGGTGGATGAAAGCCTCGGCACGCGGGTCTCCTCGAAGTACCGCTGGTCCCTAGACGGCAACTACATCATCAATGAGTTCTCTGCGAATTTTGGCGATCGCCTGCTGATGTCTGGTACACAGCGCATCGGCTGGGATCCCCTAGCCAATCAGATTCGCTCGTGGGTCTTCGAATCGTCGGGGGGCTACGGTGAGGGACTGTGGTCGAACGATGAAGATCGCTGGATTATCAAACAACGAAACGTGACTAGCAGCGGCCAAGTCGGTACAGCCACCAACGTCCTGAAAATCATCGACAAAGATCGTTGGGGATGGCAGTCTTACGATCGTGTGGTCGGCGGCCAACTCAATCCGTCGATCGAACAAATCATCGTCGTCAGAGTCCCTCCCCAACCCGAAAGGGCTGCCGCGCGATAGTCAATCGCCTGATCGAATTGCAATAAAACCTGAGTCTCAAACATTCTGTTGGTTCGTATTGTGTTGTTCGTGTTTTTCAAATCAATTCACTCCTGATGGAGTTCCGACAAATGAAAAATTCCGTTCGTCTTCGAGTTTCTTGCGCGTCGTTGTTGTTGATTGCGTGTCTCTTTCCGCTCTGCAGTTTCGGTCGTGGCGGTGGTGGTGGCGGTGGCGGTGGTGGTCGTGGTGGTGGAGGAGGTGGAGGCGGACGCTCCAGTGTTGGGGGTGGAGGCGGGGGTACGCGTCCTAGTTTTGGAGGTGGCGGTGCGGGTGGCGGTGGCAATCGTCCCAGCAATGGTGGCGGTGCGGGTGGCGGTGGTAATCGTCCCAGCAATGGTGGCGGTGCGGCCCGCCCGAATCAGCCGTCACGACCTGGTATTTCGAATCCTGGTAACGGATCGCGTCCGGGGGGGGGGAGCCGGCGAGAAGCCCAATCAGGGTCCGTCGAATGGCAATAAATGGAATGGAAACAATGGCAATCAAACGGGCTTGTGGAACAAGCCTGGGAACAACAACCGTACCGGTGGCATTGGCAACAATTCGGGCAATAATGTCAACATCAACAATCGTGGCAGGAACGACTTCAACAATCGAATGGGAATGGGATACGGCTACAATAATGGAAGATACGGCTACAATCATGGAAATTGGTATCACGGGAATTACCCCTACAATCGCTGGTACAACCGCCCCGCCGCATGGTGGGGAGCCGGTTTCATCGGCGGAGCGGTCTTAAGTTCCTACATGCCTTACTCGTGGGGTTATTCGACGTACTCAAACCCCTACTATGTCGAGTCCTATCCCGTCGGCAGTACAACGATCAACTACTCGCAGCCGATCGTATCGACCGCACCGACGGACCCGCCCATGGATTCGTCGGCGAATTCAGACCCATCGATTCCAACAACCTCCACAGCCGAGGATAAAGCGTCGCAGATGCTGACCGAAGCGCGAACAGCCTTCTATGAGGAGGACTATGCCACGGCGCTCAAAAAGCTCGATCAGGCTATCCAAGCAACGCCCGGGGATACGGTTCTGCACGAATTCCGTGGGCTGATCCTGTTCGCTACGAAGAAGTACGACGAAGCCGCACCGACAATCTATGCCGTGCTTTCCGCCGGACCCAATTGGGACTGGACGACATTGATCAGCATGTATGCCAATGTGGACATCTATACGCAACAGTTGCGGGCACTTGAGGGTTATCGCAGAGCGAACCCGACCTCGGCACAAGCGAGATTTCTGCTCGCCTATCATTATCTCACGGACGGTCACGACGACGCCGCTCGTGAAGAATTCCAAGAGGTCGTGAAGTTGCAACCCGCCGATCAATTGTCCGCTCAGATGGTCAAGATGCTAACGACACCAACGGAGGGCGAATCTGAGCCCGCTCCCGAAAGCAGTGCCGTGGCGACGACACCGGTCGAGGCCAGTAAGCTCGTCGGCTCGTGGCAGGCGACACAACCGGATGGATCGTTGGTGACGCTCACCGTCACTGCTGACAATAAGTTCTCCTGGAAATTCACTCAAAACAAGAAGCCACAGGAGTTCACGGGGACATCAACGCTGGCCGATAACCTGTTGATTCTGCGTCCTGCTGACGGGCCACCGCTTGTTGGACAGGTGGCCATGCTGGCCGACAACAAACTCAACTTCCGGCTCGATGCTAACAACCCCGGCGATTCGGGATTGACGTTCGTGAGGTAGGTCGACTCCTTGCCATCAACGTGCCTCGGATGCTCCACAGGGTCCGAGGCACTTTTCGTTATAAACGACTCATTTCACGGTCCGTCTCCATCACGATCGCGCCGGCCCCAAGAGCCGCCCGCTCGGCACTGGCGGCGGACATCTGCCTCACGACTCCCGCGACCAGCATTTGCAGGCAGCCTCCCGCGTTGGACGTGGAGATGTAGAATCGCAGCCGTCCTTGCCGCGAGCGGGCCGGATCAATTGGCCGTGGTCATCGACCAGCCGCCGCCCGGACAACTCCCCCACTTCGGTCGCGGCGTTGGTGACGCCGACGGTGACTTCGGCCGCCGGTTCCTCGACAGTTGTCGGCGTTTCGCCCCGGTACGTCTGCCGGTACACGCCATCGACCTTCTCGATCAGGATGGCCTTCGTGGTCGTACTGCCACAGTCGGCGGCGAGGATGACCTGCAACGAATCGGGATTGGCCGCCGCTCGAAGCGAGCTGGTCCCACCCTACGTTGAAAAAGGCGATGGCCCTGGCGATTCGCCCTGACATCAGCCAATGATCACGCGCGGTTGTTTGGTGGGGTCCCGCTCGGCCTTGGTGATGAGCTCGCGAACCAGCCATGGGATGTTCCCCTCACCAAACAGCACGAAGCCCAGATTCATGGTCAGTGGGTTCTCGTCGGACCACCCGAAAAGCAGTTCGGGGGGACTGCCGGACTTGGACAGTTCCAGGGCGATGGAGGCGATGACATGTGCGATCGAAACGCAATTCGTCACCCGAATGATGAAGCGGCCCTCTTCGTTCGAGATATCCATCTCAGGGCTGTGATAGAAATCGCTCGCGTCCCCCACCGAGGCTTCAATGAAGACGATCGGCACACTTGGGCCCAGGTGATGTATCTGCCGGATGAGCACTTCTTTTTCGGCGAGCGACCGAGCTCCTCCGGCCCGGTGGGGTACCAGCACCGGGAATTCCAGATGCCGCAGGGAGTCCCACAGGAAATGCGATTCGTGGTTCACGAATTGGAAGCTCACAAATCGCAGTTCGGTGCTGCGCATCAGACGCGACGTCAGCGAGGAAATCATCACGGCCACGATGAAGCAACTGGCGATCGCCATGCCTTCGGGCTTCTCGATGACGATCATCACCGTGACGTAAACAAACACCACTGCAATGAACACATACGGCCACACGATGCGATGGAACTTCGAGCCCTGCCGCTTGCGGTATTGATCAACGATCGTCGCCACGCTGGCGCTGGAGATCAGCATCATCACACCCGTCGCGTAGGCCCCGCCCTGGGCCTCAACATTGGCCCGAAAGACGAGGGTCACCGCCAGATTGATGAAGGTAAACAGCACCACCAGCGCTCGAAAGTTTGTGGCCCATTCGGGAGCCATGCCGTAGCGGGGCAGATAACGCGGCACCAGATTGAGCAGCCCCGACATCGCACTCGCACCGGCGAACCACAGGATCAGGACGGTGCTGATGTCGTAGAACGTGCCGAACACATTGCCGAACCACGGGCAAATCGAAATCGGTCCCTGGCCGTGAGCCAGAAACGCCAACGCACGGTTCGCGGCCAGCCCCTCCTTTGCGAGTTCATGCGGCGGAATCAGCATTGTGACCACCATCGACGATCCCAGCAGATACAACGACATGATCACCGCCGCCACGATCAGCAGCTTGCGCGTGTTCCGAATACGTCCCACAGGATTGAGCGGCGAATCAGTGCTGTCGCCGCGAATCATCGGCATGATGGCCACACCGGTTTCAAAGCCGCTAAGGCCCAGTGCCAGCTTGGGAAAGAACAGCAGGCAGACGATGATGATCGCCCCCCAGCCCGGTCCCTGCACGGGAGCCTCTGCTAACAACCACCGTCCGGATTCCACGTCACTCCACCAGGCCGCGACCAGTTCGGGATGCCCGAACAGATGACTCAAGCCCGCGATCACCACAATGGCATTCAGCACCAGATAGACCGCCACCAGTCCGACCGCGATGCCAATGACCTCACCAAACCCGCGAATGAAGACGCCTCCCAGCATCACCAGCAACGTCATGGTGAGCACGAGCTGCCCCGAATAGCCTTGCAGCCAGAAGGGCATGTCTTGCCACAGCGGGTTGTGAATCAGGTGCTCGGCGGCATCCGCAGCGGACAGCGTTTTCGTGATCACGAAATCGGTCCCCGCGAAACCGAGCAGCACCAGCACCAGGAACTTCCCTCGCCAGCCATGCAACAGCTTTTCGAGCATGGCGATTGACCCCTGCCCCTGAAACGACTGTCCCGCGACGTAACAATAGACGGGCAAGGCACCGAACAGCGTGACGAGCACCAGCAGCACCGTGGCCAGCGGAGCCAACCTCCCGGTCGCCTCGAACGCGATCGACGGCTGATAGCCCAGTGTGCTGAAGTAATCCACGCCCGTCAGGCACAGTACCCACAACCAGAAGCTTTGATGGCCGGAGGGTGCTTCCGGCGGTAGATCGACGACTCTCGCACGGAAAGGGGCTCCCGCACCGGCTGGTTGAGGAGTCGGCGTCACCGGATCAGAATTCACGACCGGAGAGTCCTGAGAAACCGGCTGAGCAGCGTCGCCTGAAGAAGTGAACATGAAGTTCCATCAAGACTGGCCGAGTGCAATCCACATCACACGTCCGGCAGGACTCGGGCGAAACTCCGGTGTGAACAGGTGTGAACACTAGCAACTACAGCGCTCGTCGGCTACAGCCTGACAGTAACCACGTCGGGCGTTGTTTGCGGCTCGTAATTTCGTCCGGCTCAACCGGCGTTCCAAGGAGGTCTATTGTAAGAATTCAAATGGAGTTAGAAATCGAGTGGACTTCACGGCAAGAAGCCGTGTGAATCTCGCCGGCGTTTTGGTGCAAGGAACCATGGATGGAACGGACCCTCTTGCCGTTGATCGATGATCCGAAGTGTTTTGAAATGGTGCCAAAACTGCGATGGCTCGACGGCGTGGCTGGTCCGCATTGCGACTCGGTGCAGGTGGCCAAGCGGGGCATGATCGACAACAAAGACGTCGGCGACGTACCAACTGGGGAACGGAACCTCGTGCGGAAAATCACTCGCTGCGTGGTAGCCTATCTAAGATGCACCCCGTCGAAAGACTGATCATCTTCGGCTGACCTGCCCCCGCAGTCGGCTCCTATCGCAATACTCTGCAGTGGTTTCTCGTTGATGTGCCAGCAGCGATCCATTACGGTGTTCTCATACGTAATCTCATCGCTGTTCTGAGTTGTGCCTTTTGAAGTCCGCTGTTGCTTGAAAGCTGCCAATGCTCTCTCGACCCTCGCGATTCTTTATGGTTATCGGACTCGTGATGGCCATGAGCACCGGCGCTCACGCCGAGCGAGGCAACCCCAACGTGCAGTTGGATGGGCAGACCATCGACATGATGGTTGGTGAATTCATGCGGGAACACCATATCCCCGGCATGACTCTCGCCATCGTGCAAGCACCGTATATCTCCCGCCTTGTGGGCTACGGCGTCTGTGACGTGGAGAAGGGACTGCTGGCTTCTCCGAAGACGCTCTGGAACGTCGGCCAGATGACGCAGGCCTACACCGCCGTGGCAGTCATGCAACTTGTCGAAGCTGGCAAGCTGACGCTTGATGACCCAGTGGGCAAGCACGTTGCGAGCCTGCCCGCGGCATGGCGAGAGATACCGCTCCGGCAACTGATGGCGCATACCTCAGGATTGCCGAATTACACAAAACAGGCGGCGTTTCAGCCCGCTGGCGAATACCGCTCTGAGGAAGTGATTGCCTTGGTCAAAGATCTTCCACTCACCAGTCAGCCTGGAACGCGAGTCGCCAACAGCGACACAGAATTTTTTCTTCTCGGACTCGTGATCGAGCACGCCTCCGGAACCCGTTACGAGGAGTATGTCACTCGCAACCAAATAGAAAGGCTTGGCCTCAAGAACACCAGCTTTGCAGCGGGTTTTGCCGGACGAAAGTCAGAGGTCGAAGCCAAGGGCGGAAAACACCGTAAATTCCTCACAGACCGCTCTTCAATCGACCCTACAGAAGTAGCAGTCGGCACCGCTATGGAGGGCGGCGCACCGGCAGTTGTGTCGGCCAACAGCCAGAGCGGGTGGTTTGCGAACGGTGCGGTCTGGGCTTCGGCCGAAGACATCAGCCTGTGGGATGTTGGCCTCGCAGGCAACATGCTGATCAACCAGAAAGAGAACCGAGATTTTCTCTTTCACGCGGTGAAGCTCAACGACGGCATGGCCACGCCGAGCCACTGTGGCTGGCGATTTCTCGGTCACAAAGGTGCGATGGATATTCGCGGTGATGTGCCCGGATTTTCCTGCCAGCTCAGCCGTTTTACAGATCCGTCGGAACTGCTCTGCGTGACCTTGTGTTGCAATAAGGGCGACGTGGAATTGTCGGAATTGGCCCGCCGTATTGCTGGGGCATTCGACCGCAAGCTAGGCCCTCCAGTCAGTACGAAAGTGATGAAGTGCATGGAAAGTGCCTATTCGGCGAAGACGACGAGTGACCGGCTCGTCGACGCCTTCAAGTCGCGAGGCGTTGGCTTGAAGGCACGCCTTTCCCTCGGCGCAACTGCAACAAAAGCCGGGCATGAACTTCCACTCGTAGCCGAACAATTGATCTTTGAAAACACGGAGGCCGGCGTGCAGTTGATGCTCCGTCATCCGACGACGGCCATGGTCCTTCAGACAAAGATTCTCGTATGGCAGGAACCTTCCGGCGAGGTCTGGGTGGGCACGCACGATACAACAGAGGCGGCCGCAGCATCTGTCAACGACGGTGCGGACGACGCACTTCAGCGGATCGAGAATGAAATAGAAGCTGCGATGGCGTATGCAACGGGGGCACGTTTGTGATGCCTCGAATTGAATCAGCGGCAACCCATTTCATTCCCTGACACTCGATCAGCCGGCGAGTCGATTCTCAATTCACCTCCGGCTCTGGTAGTGCCCACCTCGCCCTGCCACCAACCCCAGCCACTCGACCTTCTCGCGAATCCATCCTGGGCCTGCCTGGCGCAAGACATTGTCCGGAAGCCTAGGTGCGTAAAGGCTTCGATTTTGTCGCCCGCAGTGACAGCCACCGGAACGACATTCGTGTTCGTTGAGTGACCTGCCCACCCCTCCCCCCCCTTCAACGGCACCACTCCCAGAGAGAGAATCTGGTGGTGTCACAACCAAAGGAGGGCATGCAATGCCCTGCGGAAAGAAAGAACTGGCCGAGCAGATCATTCCCGATGCTGCGAGAGATCGAAGTCGAGGTGGGGCGAGGCAAGACCGTTGCCGAGGCGGTCAAGAAGATCGGTGTGACGGAGCAGACGTACTCCAGATGGAAGAAGCCGTACGGTGGCCTCTGGATAGACCGCGGCCAAGCGGCTGAAGGATCTCGAGAAGGAGAATAGCCGACTGAAGCGGCTGTTGGCCGACGCCGAACTCGACTCTGGCGTTTTGTCAAATCGCCACGAAAATGCCCGAGCAGCGATAAACATTGTGGAGCACAAAAGGTGTCAGAGACCGTTCAACTGACACGGCCGTGAGCTTCGATTAATTTCTCGCTTGGCATTGCCCAAAGAGCAATCGTGTCATTCAAAGGAGCCGTATCCATGTCGGCCCGCCGCGCGGAAGTACGATTGAAGCGGCAACCGATTATGATGATCACCCTCGGCCTGACGATTGCTTGGCAGTTGGGTTGCGGCGGAAGGGCCGACCAACCAGTAAAAGACCAGCCGCTTGCCGAACAAGTGGCGTCCGAAAAATCTGAAGACGTAAGCGAACCGGCCGGTGACGCAACATCCGACGGCACGGTGAGCATCGCGACTCCGCGCCGAGCCTCGATTTGCTCTGGGAAGTCGATAGCAGCGAGCATGGCGATCTCTATGCGGTCGATTTCGCACCACGGGGCGACACGTTAGCCGTCGGTGGACGATCGGTCTCGCTGTGGCATCCCGGCGAAACAAAGCCGTTTGCCGAGTTGAACGAGGCGACCGTCGATTTCAACTTCTTGCAAACCGTCAAGGCTCTTGGCTATTCGCCGGACGGTGCGTTGCTGGCGATGGGCTGCGATGACGGATCGCTGCGCATCTGGTCGTTCGCAGAAGAAAAGCTGACGGTTCGAATCGATGCTCACAGCGAGGGAGTCACGGGATTGGCGTTTTCGCCCGATGGACTCCACGTTGCCACAACCGGCCAAGACCGCGAAGTGCGGATTTGGCGCGCCGATTCCGGCGCACAGGTGACCGCCCTGACGACCGACGACGACCGACTCTCGGCCGTGGCGTATTCGCCCAAGGGAGGCCTTCTTGCAGCCTGCGGAAAGGTGGCCACGGTTTGGGGCTTGGCCGATGGCAAAGTCCTGCACGTCTATAAGGACGACCTCGCGTTTCGAATTCCCGATGTGGCGTTTTCGCCAGACGGAAACCAGTTGGCGATTGCGGAGATGGCCATGAAGGGGACTCTCTGGGACGTGGCCGCATGGGAGATGAAGGCGACGCTCACGGGACACGAGGGTCCGCTGTCACTCGTGGCCTACTCTTCCGACGGCACGTTGATCGCCACGGCCGCGCAGGAATATACAGTGCGGATTTGGGACGCTGGCGACGGAGCACTCATGCAGACGATCAGCACGGAAATCAATGGGAACACAGAAACTCCACGCGATCTGACATGGTCGGCAGACGGATATTTGCTGGCGGTCGTCACGGACATGGGCAAGATCCGAATTTGGGGTCCAGCGAAGGCGGCCTTCAGTAGCCGGCCGGTCGAGGATTCGGTCCCAGCCAAATCGACTTTTCCACACCCGCCAGCGGCAGTCATGTCTGTCGAATCCGTCGGCCCAATCGTCGACGGTCCAGAACCGGCTACGACGTTCGATGCGCTGCAAGTAATCGACCTGCGAACGTTTCCGCGACCCAAAGAGCTGCAGAAGGCGAATGCCACTGGCACGCAACTCTTTTACTCGGGCCAGACCGATGCGGAACAACTTCTTCGCTTTTACGCGGACGAACTGACCAAGGCTGGCTGGACCGATGCGACAGCGCCAATCGATGGAGGCGTTGAGACCGGACATCGCACGTTCGAGAAGGACGGGTATCGACTTGAACTTAGAGCCGGTGGCGTCACGGTCAGCCTCCGCAACGTGGGCAACTATGCCGTGAGCCGCTTGCCGAGATACCCCGATGCCGAAGACGTCACTGCTGACGGATCGGTGAACGTGACGAAGGCCACGATCGTCGACGTTGAGGCATTTTTTTATCGTGAACTGCGGGCGCGGGGCTGGATCGCGCGCACGCGATTGAATTCGAGTGGAACGGAAGAACCAAATGACAGGAGCCTTCGCTTCAGCAGGAACGGGACGCTGGCGGATTATTTTATTTCCGCTCATTCCCGCGGCTATCCCGACAAGACGCTGGTTCAAGCTTCGATCAGTTTGGCGGAGGATTCGCTGCCTGTTCCCAGCGAGGCGGAGTGGATTGAAGTCGACGACACGAATCGTGCAATGTGCTTCAACTGCCCCCTGAGCGTCACGCAACTCGCGGGATATTATCGGGCGCAGATGCCGACAATCGGCTGGACGCCTTTGGGAGACGGCCAGCAGACCGACGGTGGCGCCAGTCTGAGTTACCTCCGTGGGGACGACCTGCTCGAAGTCCGTCTGACCGCGACGCCCGAGGGCACGCGCGCCCGGGTAGGCGACGTCCCCAACCATCTTTCGTGAATCATGCAAGTTGCGGGCGGGCGCACGTCGGTCGTGGGCAACACGGTCGACGCCGACGAACCCAAGAATGGGGGCATCGAGGCCGCGGACGTGCCGATACCCCAAGATGCAACCAATGTGATGCGGAAGCGGCAGTCTGGCGTGATCCAATTCGAAACGGCACTGTCGCCAAAGGAGGCGGCAGCGTTTTATCTCGAGGCGATGAAGGCTCTGGGCTGGAAAGAGAGCGAGAACAATCTCGTAGACGACACCTTTGCGCGCATCGGGTGGACGCAAGGAGACGCCGAGTTGGGAATGCGCGCCAGCACATCCGGCGTGAACCTCAGCGGGAACGGGCTCTTGTGGAGCAAAGCGATTCCGAACGATGAGTTGCTGATTTCTTTCGCTCTCTGGCTCAAGCGAAACGGTGACGCGCCCGGACTCGAGCGACTCGACGACTACGTTCAAGAAATGAAGCCGCGAACGATGAAAGAAGAACGCTGAAAGAGGGACGCTGCGAAGTACTTTCTGCAGCGTCTTCTGTATCTCGTTTGAAAGCGTTATAAATTCGACGCGACCAGCAATGAGTCCGGTGGCGTGAGCCCAATGGTATCTCGTTTTTGTACCGGCAAGCTGACGCATGCCGCTCGCCAATTCTCTCCAGCATGACCGCGTGGAGTATCACCTGGCCATCCTTAGAACACGTCGCTCGCAGTGTAAATATAGAAATCGATAAAGCTCCGAAAAGCTCCGATTCTTGTTAAGAGGGGATGTAAAGTTCGTGTCTGAAATAGGTTCTCACAGGCCCCGTGAACTTCATTGGTACCACGCAGGGCCAATGCTTTTTGGCGATCTGGGTACGAGTAGGCTTTATGTTTTAGGTTTGGCATTTTTCTTTTCCCGCCATGCTTCCGTCATCCATATTTTTTGTGTCAACATCATTTTGATGTTAGTGGGTGCTTGCTATCTCATCATCTGCAAAAAATACCCAGATGGCGGTGGTGTCTATTCTTCTGCCAAGCATACGAGCAAGGTTCTTGCGGTGATCGGTGGATTGATGCTTTCTGCGGATTACACCGTTACCGCATCGATGTCCTGTCTGGATGCTTTTCGCTATTTGGGAATCGGCGGCGAGTTGTGGGGAGTTCGCCTGAATTTGATTTGTACGCTTGTGGCAATCGGGTTGATCGGCGGAATCAACTGGTTTGGGCCGAGTGGCATGGGGCGTATTGCCTTGGTGATTGCGTTGGTGACGGTGGTCTTAACGGCGATCACGGCAATTTTCTCCCTCCCTTATCTGCACCATATAAAGATCGATTTTCCGGTACGCGAGCGTTACAGCCTAGAGGCATGGGGAGAGGCGTGGATTGCATTTACCGAGGTAGTACTTGCCCTCTCTGGCATTGAAGCAATTGCCAACATGACGGGCCTGATGGTTTCCCCCGTAAGGAAGACTTCCCGAATGGCAATTCTGCCCGTGCTCGTTGAAGTGGTGGTGTTTAATTTTATTCTAACAGCTGCCATGAATGCGTTGCCAGATGCCAAGCTCGTTGACATTCAGGGGCATTATCTTGGTACGGATGACATGATGAATGTTCTTACTCTGAATTATGTGGGTCCCACTTTCAGCCTCATCGGTTCGTTTGTGTTCGGCGCACTGCTGCTATCCGCAGTCAATACCGCAATGATCGATCTTGTGGCGATTCAATACATGATGGGTCGTGATGGGGAGGTTCCTTCTATCCTGTGCCAGCTGAATAAGCATGGCGTTCCGGGGTATGCTCTTGCGGTTGCCGTGTTAATCCCATCGGTACTATTGATCATTTTTTCCGATCTGACGCAGTTGGCTGGCCTTTATGCCGTGGGGGTAGTTGCAGCAATAACCATCAACCTTTTTTGCACAGGCTTCACCAAACAATTCACATTGCTTTTATGGGAAAAACTGCTTCTTCGAAGTGTCGGATTTGTGATGGCGTGCATTTTACTGACATTGCTTTGGAACAAGACCTCGGCCCGGGTATTTTCCTTGGCCGTACTAAATTTCGGGTTGGCTGCACGGCTATTCACACTTTTAGGCAGAGCCGATTTGGGGTCAACAATGCGTCTGGGAGGGCGGTTTTTCTGTGGTCTTGGATTTGCTGGAATTGTCGTGCTTACCATTTACGCACCCGTTGGAGTTGGTGCAACTGGTTTTCTCGCTTCCGTGGGAATAGCATTTTTCTTGATCGTGTTGGGCCAGATGGTGTCTGCCATAATTCCCGAAAAAGCGGAGCAGGTTCCGTTGGTAGATCTCGAGGGTGATTATACGCCCATGGCAACCTATTTGCTTTCTGTTTCAAAATCTTCGCCCTTGATTCAATCCGTCTTAGAGGAGGCCCGTGCGAGAAATTTCGGGATTGCAATCACCTATGTCCGGGAACTTGCATTTCCGTTGATGGCTCTAGCTGAGCATCATACTTTGGAAGACGATGAAGAGGCCCGGGAAATTTTTGCCCAAGCCCAAGAATCTGCTCATCGTTTAGGGGTGCCCATAAAGTTTATCTATTTAGTAGGGGATTCGATTTCCCGACAAATCATCCAAGCTGCCAACGATTTGAAAGTCAAATGCGTTTTTCTGCAAATCACCAATCGGTCAGTACTTGCCCAGATCATTAAGGGTGATGTCGTCGCCACGATTGTGGAGCAAATGCCAAGAGATATTGAAGTTGTCATTCGTGCCTGACCCTCTCAGCAGATCCGGCGCAAACGATCTTGTCGCTTTCTAGCTCTTCTCCTTTGTTTTTTGGACTTGCTTTCTGTTGGCTCTGAGGTGGGCATAATAATCACCACGAAGCCCAACGGGAAACAAAAAGGGCATATTGTGCTTTACTGAATAAGTAGGATGTCTGCGATGGCCCAGTAGTGGCGGATTTCCGAAGTGGACCTAGTCCTGATAGGCCTTGCGGTAGCTATCGAGCCTGGCTCACCTTGGGAGAATGGCACCATCGAGAGCTTCAATGGAACGCTCCGAGACGAACTGCTGGAACGGGAAGCGTTTGACACGCTGCTCGAGGCCAAGGTGCTCATCGAACGGTGGCGGCAGCACTACAACACGATCCGGCCGCACAGTGCCTTGGGCTACCGGCCCCCGGCGCCGGAGGGCTGGTCTATTGCAGGGCAAAATCCCAGCTTAAGAACTGGCGTCATTCATGAGGGGAGCTCAGTGCCAGCTCAACAATCTTTCTGCCAATCGTGACCAATAAGTCGCGCCAATGATAAGCACCTGATCATTGAAATCATATTTCGGATTATGCAACACACGACCGTTATCGGACGGGCCATTTCCCGTCCAGAGATAGCAGCCGGGAGATTTCTGTAACAGAAAGGCGAAATCTTCTGAACCCATACACGGTGCAACGTTGGTATCCACATGATCAACGCCAGCAATTTCAACGGCGGTCGCGCCGGCCCATTCGGTTTCCCGTGGCGTGTTGATTGTGGCCGGATATCGGCGATCGTAAAGCAACTCAGCGGAACCACCGAAGGAAGCCGCGATCCCCATCACGATGCGGCGCATGGTCGCTTCCACCATGTCTTGCACCGGCTGCCGGAACGTTCGCACTGTGCCACGCAGCTTAACCTCCGTGGGAATCACGTTCCAAGTGTCGCCGCCGTGAATCTGAGTAACGCTCAGTACCACTTGATCGAGCGGATTCACATTGCGGCTGGCGATTGTCTGCAAGGCGGTGACGATTTGAGCGGATACGACAATCGGATCGACGCCGAGATGCGGCATTGCGGCATGCGTTCCTTGTCCACGCACGATGATCTCAAAAACATCAAACGCAGCCATGATCGGTCCCGAACAGACGCCGAATTGACCAACCGGGATTCCAGGCCAGTTGTGCATTCCAAAAACAGCGTCACAGGGGAACCGGTCGAAAAGTCCTTCCTGGACCATCACTCGCCCGCCCCCTTCGTTCTCTTCGGCTGGTTGGAAGATCAGGCAGACAGAACCTGTGAAGTTGCGTGTCTCGGCCAAATACCTGGCCGCACCGAGCAACATCGCCGTATGACCGTCGTGTCCGCAAGCATGCATCTTGCCTCGAAATATTGACCGGTACGGGATGTCGTTCTGTTCTTCAATGTCGAGCGCGTCGATATCGGCACGTAGTCCGATCATTTTGAGTTTTTTTTCATCCGGTGAAGAGGGACTGGCAACCCGACGACCTGAAATGATCCCGACGACACCAGTCTTGGCTAGACCGCGATGCGTTTCAATGCCCCACGATTGCAGCTTCGAAGCGATGAACTCCGAAGCAAACGTCTCTTCAAACGCGGTTTGCGGATGAGCGTGCAGCTCATGTCGCCAAGCCGTCATTTCGGAATGCCATTCCGTCAGCCGAGGAATCACTTGCATGGATTTATGCCATTCACGTTTTGTAGGGAATTGGGATTGCATCGCAGACGACTGAAACAATGTCCGCACCGTATTCACCAGAATTCACGGGGCTCATCCGTCATTCCGATTTCAATACGACCGCTCTTGAGTGGCGAGCGCAGACGTATCATATCCCAGATCCACCACGAGCAGAACGGATATCGACTCGTGATTAAATGTACGGTGCCACTGCGATAAAATCTGTCGGCGTGTCAACAGAGACTTTTCAAACAATGGTCAACGCCGGAACGATTCACCTCTTTCGATCCGAGCATCGGCAGGAAGGTCTCGTTCCGTACCTCGATCCTCGCGGCTGTGGCCTGACGGACGACTACCTCGTCTCGGCGTCCTTGTTCTCCAGTGGCGGAATGTAGTTGTTGGTCAACTTGGCGTAGTCTTCACGGACAGGGCTGAAAACATCCAGTACGAGAACCGGGCCAGCGACCGCGACAGCTCGATGCGGGACGTTGGGGGGGATCAAAAACATCGCTCCGGATTCGCAGAGGCGTGTTTCGTCACCGATGGTGAGTTGCAGTCGCCCGCGAATTAACATCCCTCCCTGTTCGTGGGGATGAGAGTGCAACGGCACCTCGGCACCGTCGTCCATTTCGAGATGAGACAGCATTATGTTCTGGCCGAACGGTGTTCTCATCCGGCAGCCGGGAACCGGTGAGATTAGCGGAATCTCGTCAATATTGATGAATCCCATGTCAACTCCAATCAGACAACTCACACCAACTCGGGTAGTGGTTTGGCATCATCTTCCACAAGGTATTGCGGCCGACCGTTGAGATCTTGGATTGTCACTTGTGAGGTGTCGACGCCAAGATTGTGAAACAGGGTCGCATAGATTTCGCCGAAGGTCACAGGACGTGCGACGGCTTCGCCAGCCAGCCGATCTGTAGCGCCGATCACCTGCCCGTGCTTCATCCCTCCTCCGGCCAGCAGGGCACAGTTCACCTGCGGCCAGTGATCACGTCCAACGATCGAGCTGATTTTGGGAGTCCGGCCGAATTCTCCGACAATGATCACCGAGCAATCTTGGTCGAGTCCTCGCTGATGGAGATCTTCCAATAACGCACTGACACACTGGTCGAAGATCGGAAATTCTTCTTCTTCCCGTTTAAAGATCGTATTGTAGGAACCGCCGTGCCAGTCCCACTTACTGTAGTTGAGCGTCACCACGCGTGCACCCGCCTCAATCAGACGTCGGGCCATCAGCAGACTTTGTGGCACTCGAGGTGCGCCATTCTCATCAATGAAGACATTGGGATCGCCCGTCCCATACCGCGTCACGATGCGCGGATTCTCCTGCGACAGATCTAATGCTTCCGCCAGTCGCGACGAGGTCAACAATCCCATGGCCTGTTCCGCAAAATGATCCATTCCCTCCATCATGTGCGTTCCGTCAGCATCACGCCGAAATTGATCGAAACGGCGCATCAGCGATCGGCGGTCTCCCAATCGTTCCAGTGTTATACCGTTGAGAACCATGTCCTCTCGCGTCGGTCCCATAGGACGGAACGGGGATTGTGACGCTCCCAGAAAACCGGGACCGGGTTCGTTATATGGCCCATGGGAGCAGGGGTAACAAAGACTGATGAACGGCGGGGTCGCAATATTGGCGGGCCCCAGTGTTTTCGAGACCATCGAACCGAATTGCGGCCAACCTCCCAACGGATTCGGCCGACGGGGGTGATGTCCGTTGAAAACTTGGATCGCATCGTGATCGGCTTGATTGCCAACGAGTGACCGGATAATCGTGAACTTATCCGCCATTCCGGCAAGTCGTGGAAACGCTTCGCAGATTTCGACGCCGGGAACGTTCGTCGGGATCGGACGCCACGGCCCGGCCACCTCTTTGGGTGCCTGCGGTTTCAGGTCGAACATATCCTGATGCGGCGGTCCCCCCACGAGATAAATCAGGATCACCGACTTTGTCGATGGACCAGCTCCCGCAGCAGATTCCGCCCTTAATAATTGAGGGAGGGTCAATCCACCCAGGCCGAGCGTGCCGATCTTCAAAAACGTGCGCCGACTCCGGCGGTCGGCTAAACTCGGCGAATCGAATCGGCCCTGCCCCGTCAGCATAAATCAACCCCCGAACAGTCACACAGACCCTAATTTTTCAAACCGAATCGGCAACCCGCCACAACCAACAATTTTCTTGACCGAAGGTTTACAATAGCCGTAGATCGAAATGAAATCGACGGCATTTTCCATTTTTTTCCGATATTTCCTCAACGCTCAAAACGGATCGCAGGTGCCAAAGCGTTCACCCAAACGAATGAACGAGGACCGACTCCGACGTCGTGCAGTCGATTTGATCCGCGGATCAGCGCCCTTGAGAGCGTGTGTTGCGTTGTTGCTTTCACTGACGGTGACGTCACAACTGCGGAGTCCTTTCCAACTGAGACTCTACGATAACGCCTCATCCAAACAATTCGATCAGCGGTTCGCCGGTCGAGAGTGGACGAGTGAAGCCATCTTTGCCGAGGCGTTGATCGAGCGGAACACCCATCGCATGGAAGATCGTGGCACCAAGATCTTGAGGACGGACAGGCCGATCTTTCACATAGGCTGCGTGCTTGTCCGATTCGCCGTAGACAGCTCCACCGCGGATGCCGCCACCCGCCAAAATTGCAGAGTAGCAGGTTGGCCAATGTTGCCGTCCAGGATTGGTGCCGCGGGCATTAATGATGGGAGTGCGACCGAATTCACCAACGCAGACAACCATCGTACTTTCCAGCATGCCGCGATCTTTGAGGTCGTTCAGCAGGGCCGAAAGCGCTTGGTCGAGTTTCGGCAGGCACCAACCCATACCGTACGATCCATGACCGAAGGCGTTACCCATCCCCATCTCACCGCCGTGCATATCCCAACTGGAACTGGGTGCTCCGCCGCCGCCCTCTGGAGCCGTACCCGTCCATCCATTGACGGTGACGAATCCCACTCCCGATTCGACCAGCCGACGGGCCAGGAGCAGGTTTTGTCCCAAGGGGTGCATGCCATAACGTTCGCGGACGGACGTTGGTTCGTGATTCAGCTCGAACGGCTCGCGTCCTTCCGATCCGCTCGTCAATTCAAACGCACGGTGGTGGAGGTCTTGCCAGTCTGTGGTGGTTCGATGAATTTCGCTGGAGCTGCCCGTAGAACTCAGTCCCTGGAGCAATCGACGTCGGTCCCGCATTCTCTCAGCGACGACTGCCGATTCCAGTTCTTCAGGAGCTTTGAAAGATGGCAACGCCGGATGATTTGATGCCGAGCCGACGAACAATGGGCTGTGCGCCGATCCCAGATGGCCTCCCGTACCAATGTTTGGAGCACAGAAGACCGGATCGCCGACGCATTTAATGAGCCAGACATAGGGCGCGATGGTCCGCTCGTTCGGCCGAACCTTGGCCAAAATTGCCCCCAGGTAGGGTGCATCGGGCGGCGCGGCTGCTTGACCACTCAGACAGTGGTGCATCGCGTCGAAGTGGTTGCTGATGCCGCCCACATGAGTCATCGACCGGATCAGGCAAAATTGGTCGGTCATCTGCGCAAGTTGTGTGTGCAGTTCGCTGATCTGCATGCCAGGAACCTTCGTCGAAATTGGCTGATAGGGTCCGCGAATCGCGTCCGGAGCGAATGGCTTCAGATCCCATGTATCAAGGTGACTCGGACCGCCACACAGCAGGATGAAGATACAAGACTTCTCGGCTGCGCCTCGACCAATCCCCCGAGTCTGATCGACACCAGCGGCGACCATGCCGGGTAAACCGACCGGCAGTGCACCGACTCCCGCCGCCTGAAGTAACCGACGACGCGACATGACATCGAACAGTGACCGTGTCGCATTCGGGGGCATGGGCATTCGGCGTTCCTCTTACTGGTCTGTGTGGATGAATGGCCGGCGTGATGTGATCGCAATTCTTTGTAGACACGAATTCATTAACAATCCCAAACGACTAGGGATACTCCCGATCGTATCGCCATCTCACACCAATTGTTGCACATTTTTTGTTGACCACCTTAGTTTGTGACTGTCAGAGGAAACTCGTCACCCGATCACTTCTGTCATCCCGTCCGAAAAGAGATGACATTTTTCAGGTCATCCCGTTACGGTGTGACTCTGCTCCAAACGTCTTGAAAACCGACTCATCCCAAACGAGGCAACTCAGGCAAGACCCAAGAATCGTGTGTGTGTGTGTGTGGAACGCCTCGTTCTGGAACAGCCTGTTAGAGAATGGCGAGCGGATTGCGTCGCTGTTCCAGTGTGCCGCGTGTCACGCCGACTCGGTTGGCTGCATGAAGAGTCCGCCAAACGTCTTCACTGCGGATACGGCCGGCGAGCAGATTCCGGTACAGGCCAAGAATTTGACGGACCGCAGTCGGGCTTTCCTCAAGGCATTCGACTCTGAAGTCTCGAATTCCCCGCTCCAACAGAGTACCAACAACGTCGGCGCCACTTTGTGGTACGGCGTTGAAGAGTGTATTTCGACAGGCGACATCTGCCTTCAGTGGATGTTCGCTGCCCACGCGATCTCGAAGCTGAACTTGCATCGTGTCGCACGGGCGACCGCAATTGTGTTTATTGGTCCCCGGCGAGAGAACCGCACAAAAAACGCAGTGTTCCATGTGAAACATCGGCATGTGTTGGTGTACGACAATTTCAAACCAACATGGCGGTGCCGCCGTGACGAGTTCCACCAGTTGATCGCGGTTCAAGTCATACGAGGCCGTGATCCGTTGCGATCCCTCGCTGATCAAGAATTGAGAGGTCAATTCGTTGGTTGCGTTCAATGTGTAGTCTACGACAAACGGAACACTGTGTTCGGCACAGAACCGCATTCCGCTGAGATTTCTGACGAGCATTCCGTCGGCAGAATATTTCATCATCGCTCGGATCAATCCCGCTTCGTCGGGCTTCTGAATGCGTGGTGTCGCCAAATAGATTGTGCGATTTTCCCGTCGAGCAATGGCTACCGCCTCGCGATACTGCCGAATATCCTGAAAATCGGCGTAGATGATCGCTGTACACCAATCGCCGGACTCGGAACGAGCGGGGAGTTCTAGACGGGGTTCCTCAACCAGACCCTCGTGATTCGAATTCTGCGCGACCACTCGCAGTTGCTCCAAGGTTCGGCAGAGGACATGTAAACGCGGTGCCACGATCGAGGATGGCGGCTCGTGCCTGTCCCGCGTTCTGCTGACTTCGGCATTCGCTGCAGCGTCGGCCTCCGGAGCCGGAAATGGCTCTTCTTCTCTGCCAATCGAGGCACGCAATGCGGTAAGAGCCGCACCGTGGAAGAGATTTCGCGGACGCGGTTGCCGAGTCGCCTCGTCCAATCGCGCGACAAGTTGCCTCCGCAATTGAGACAGGACACTGAGCGGAATCATCGGACTGCCGATGATCTCTGTTTCAAGCCCCTTCAATTCGTAGACCGTGTTTCCCAGACGACTCAGTTGCTCACGGAGGAATTCGACCGTGATCGGATGTTTCCGGGCAACGGGTAAGGGTTCCGGGGATGTGATGACCACCGAAATCAAACCGGTCTCGAAAGGCTCACATCCGCATTCCTCGGTTGGATCTGTGGATGCCATGGAAACCAGCGAGGGTAATGTTCCGATGAGTTGCAGAGGCTGTCCCACGAGGCAGCGGACTTTGACATCCAGCGGCCTCTTGCGCAGTGGATCGGGCCCCGTAAACGTTTGCCGCAGTTTAGCCGTCAGACGCGGATCGTCCGTTTTCCACAATTTTTGACCGACCGCCAGTCGCACAAAATCGATGCCTCGGTCACGGTGCAGACCCGCGAACTCCAAAGCAACGACTCCGTCTGTTGCCGCGTCAATCGGTCGGTCTCGCCGGGAGATACCAAAAACCCGGCCCCCCTGCTCTTCACCGGCGGCGCGATCACCTTCGAAAACGATTCCATCGCCTCTGGCAACCGGCCCCGCAAGCTGGACCTCCACAAAATTTTGGCCGATTCGGACAATCTCGCCCAACAAGATGCCTCGTTTGGCCGAGGACTGACCGGGGACAAGCATCTTATGATCGTCACCTCTCAACCAACCCGGACTAAATCCACGAGAGAACGAGAGTTCCATTTCTCGAACCTCTGCGGCAGTGAATTCCCGCGGCATGCCGGTCATGGCCGCATCGATGGCAGCACGATAGTGTTTGGTGATGTTGGCCACGTACTCTGGCGTCTTTAATCGCCCTTCGATTTTAAAGGAAGAGACTCCGGCGGCAATCAGATCCGTCGTGAGGTCATAGGCCGCCAAATCCTGTGGGCTCAGCAGATATTTCTGCGTTCCGAGATCGATATCCTCGCCGTCACAAATCAGATCGTAGGGAAGCCGACATGCCTGAGCGCACTGGCCACGATTGGCACTCCGCCCTCCGAGTGATTCACTCGTCAGGCATTGACCTGAATAGGCCACGCACAAGGCTCCATGAACAAATGCTTCGAGAGGCACTGCGCACGATCGTCTCAACTTGGCAATCTCGCGAAGGGACAGTTCACGCGGAAGGACAACCCGCTGGATTCCCAATTCCGCGGCCACGCGGATGCACTCCGCGCTGGTCAAAGTCATCTGAGTTGACGCATGAATTGGCAAGTCCGGGCACGTGAGACGAATCAGCCTCAGCAGACCGATGTCTTGAACAAGAACCGCGTCGACATCGTCACGGGCGATTTGTCGCACCAAATCTTCCAATTCCCTGAGTTCACTGGGAAACACCAGTGTGTTCAGTGTGACGTAGCCCTTGACACCACGATGGTGCAGGAAGGCCATGACATCGCCCAATTCATTCCGCTCGATGTTCGTCGCTCGAGCCCGCGCATTGAATCCGCAGTTCAAGCCAAAATAAACGGCATCCGCTCCGTTCTCAACGGCCGCACGCAAGCACTCACGATCGCCCGCAGGGGCCAACAATTCAGGACGACAAAGAGACGTCGACAGCATGGCAAAGACAATTCATTCGGGGGGACAAACCGACTGATCAAAGTCTGCAAAGGACACAGGCGTTGTTTCCTAGACTACCATGTGTTCGAGGCGAACGCGTCCGGAAACCGATGCGAAAGATTTCAAGAGGGCGAATTGTAGTTCCTCCCGCCCGCATCGCGAGAGACCACACACATCCGCAGCGGATCTCCCATCAGGAAACGCCGGGTGGGCGCAAAAAAACAGCCCGACTGCGTCCAAGCTGCCGGGCTGTTGATTCTGTTTCTCAAACGATCACGCTGCTCGCTGTTCGGCCTCCGCAACCATCACCGCTGGCACGAAGAGTGTCGGTGTCCAAGCTTTCAGGTTTGAACCCGGGCCGCCGCGTGGGGGATAGCCATATTCTCTGAGTTTTCCAGAGAGTGTTCGAATGCCGATTTGCAGAGCGCGTGCCGTCTTCTCACGGTTGCCCGCGAAGCGATTGAACGTCGTCTCGATCAGCTTGCGTTCCATTTCAGCAAGTGTCAGTCCCGGTATCCCCTCCGCTTCTTCCTCGGTGATTTCGCGTGGGGTGAGCCACGCTTGGATCATCGATCCGGTGAGCTTGGTGCCCCAGTCAAGAGCACAGGCACGCTCAATCACATTTTCAAGTTCACGAACATTGCCTGGCCAGTCATACTTTTGCAGCAGATGCAGAGCATCGACGGTCAGCGATCGTGGCGGCTTCCCTTCGCGTCCCGAAACGCGACGCAAGAAGGACTCCGTCAAGGGTGCAATATCGTCCTTCCTCGAACGCAGAGTGGGTAGTTCGAGGCGACACTGGCTGATGGCTTCGTAGAGGTCGCGACGGAACAGACCCTTTTCGACGAGGCTGACCAAGTCGACGTGTGTTCCACACGAAAAACGAACATCAAAGCGAACTCTTTCACCCGCTTGAACGCGTTCAAATCGTTGATCGCGAATCAATGAAACGAGCACTTTTTGGACAGGCAACGCCATAAACTGAATCTGCTCGAGAAGCAACGTTCCGCCATCCGCCAGTTCCAGCCGACCCGGTTGGTGCTGCTGCTGCCCGAACGGACCCGCTTGAATTTCTCCAAACAATTCCTGTTCCAACGTTTCCGCAGACAGGACACTGCAATCGAGTTTGACAAACGGACGATGAGCCCGAGAACTGGAATCGTGAATCGCCTGAGCGACAAGATCGATACCGGATCCGGGTTCCCCGTGCAGAAGAATCGAGACCTGTTGTTCGGCGGCCATCTGGACCTGTTGACGCAACACGTGCATCGCGGTGCTATGCCCCACCATTTCACGCAGATTACGATTATTGAGCTGCCTCTTGAGGCGGCGATTTTCGCTCTGCAATCGCGACTTCTGAACGGCGGTGGTGATCGCCAGACCGAAATATTCCACTGTATACGGCTGATGCAGCAGATCGATTCCGTTGGCTGCTGGCAACAATTGCGGATGACCACTCGATGCGGAAGCGATCACACAGATGACTTGAGTCCCAAGCCCCTTCTGTTGGATCAATCCCACCAAGGCACCCGCAGTTTCTCCGATCGGAAGTGATCCGATCAGACAGGCATCGCATGTGTGGTCGGACAGTGCCTGAGCCGCGGCCTCATGATGGGTGACGACCCGGCATGTATAGCCGGTCGCCAGCACATCAGCCTCCAGCTTGCCCGCTTCATCGGGATCGCACGTGACGACCAAGATACTCGGTGGTGTCTCCACAGGAGAAATGCTTGCCGCACGTTGCGGGAACGGAATCACATCGAGAGGGGCGATCGTCATACAGTCACCGTGATTTTGAGGAACGATGGATCGTCAAGGCGCGGACTGCGGACGCTCCGCGGAACGCGATTGCTTCAAAGACAGCGGCGCAGAGCCGCAAAAAACGAAAGGGGAAATCAAATGGAGATGCACCACTTCACCCGCTGGGCAAAGCCGTACTTCCAACAGACGCGAACGAATTGTGAAAGGGAGATGTCGAGCCGGGGTTTATTCGCAACCGGCAGAGTGTGTCAATGGCTTCTCCTACGAGCATGCAAAGATTGTAAAAGAGGGTTCAACCACACCCCTATTGTCATACTAATTGTTGGTTCGGCACGCGTTTTCATCGCTCTATCCGACGCGAAACGGCCATGGAGGGTCTGAATCCACCTTCCGTCAGGCGGTTCACCGATTCCAAACGCCGGCATGATCGACGCAAAAGAGTCGACAACAGTTCCTGCTCGTGAATGACACACGATTCGATAATGAATCAACATTATTCGATAATGAATCAACATTGTGCGGCACTTGCAGCTGGCGAATCCCTTCACGAGAAACGCCGACCCGTGTTTAATATGCAACCGGTGGCATCCGCTCAAGGAATCTGTCCCCTGTTCACAAATTCCGGCGACAACAAGCCGTCGCGTGATCTGGTTTTGGTGCTCCGAGGAGTAAAGACATGAGGCAAAATCTGCTGACATGACGTCAGTTCGTCAAAACAACAACCGTCGCAGCGGGAGTTGGATTGACGATGCCCTGCTGGTCGACGTCCTGCATCAATGCCGATCCCGCGGGGAATGGAATGCGTTTCGGGATCATTGGCACAGGCTATCGCGGGGCGACTGTCGCCGACAACGCGATTGCCAATGGGGCGTTTCTTGTCGCCATTGCCGAAACCGATTCACAGAGGGGCGGCCAGTACAAGCAAAAGACCGAAGACTCTGCCCAAATTTATGGCGACTATCGTCCGATTCTTGACCGGAAAGAGATCGATTCTGTGGCCGTTTGCACACCAGATCACGAGCACACCAAGATGTCACATTAAGGCAATGCCGGCTGGCAAGGATGTCTACTGCGAGCAGCCCCTGACACTCACCATCGATTACGAAAAGTTGCTGCGACAGGGGGTGAAGGAGCGTGGCAATGTTTTTCAAGTCGGGACACAACAACGGAGCGAGTTTGGCCTGAAGTTCCTCAATGCGTTTGCGTTATGTCGCGCGGGTCGTTTGGGCGAAATTCGGCGAATCACGTGTGCCATTGGCGAGGCAAAAACGGGAGTCCCCTTTGAGGAACAGAAACCGCCATCACATCTCGACTGGGATCGCTGGTCGGGCCCCGCCCCCAAGGTGGCCTATATACCAGAGCGGGTCCATTACATGTTTCGATATTGGTATGCCTACCCGGGCGGTCCAGTGACGGATTGGGGTGTCCACCACGTGGATATCGCCCAATGGGCCATCGGAGTATCCGACTCGGGACCCGTGTCGATCCAAGGTCACGGGGCCAATTTCAAAATATTCCGAACAGATACCAGGCTGCCACTCGCTTCAACATCAAGTGCACGTACCCCAACGGTGCCGAAATTCTCTTCGTCGACGACAAGAGTCCGGTCTTCGACACTGGCCTGTTGATCGAAGGGACCGAGGGACGAATATTCCTCAACCGGGTCAAATTGACGGGCGAACCGGTTGACGCCATGAAAGACAATCCGCTGCCCGATGATGCGCTGGCGAGGCTCTCCAAAGGCCAGCAGCCGGGTGATCACATGCACAATTTCATGGAATGATTCAGGGATCGAAGCGAACCCGTTTCCGACGTCGCCTCGCATCATCGATGCTGTCACGACCTGCCATTGGGGCAATATCTCTATGCGGTTGGGTCGGGAAATGCGTTGGGATGCGGGCACAGAACAGATCGTTGGTGACGATGAAGCCGATTCTTGGCAGAAGCGAGAACAACGACCTCCGTATCAATTCCCGGTGTCGAGCCCCGCTGCCTCGAAAACGTGATGTCCGATGATATTTCGGGGGTTGCCGGAATTGCGGTTGTGTTGATGGTCCATTTATTTGATCTGAAACACTCCTGTCTTGGAGTTCTTGACTTTGGACGCAGATCCCAGCTTCAAGAGGGGGCAGCGATGTCAATCGCTCACCTCGCGATTGGATCACGCAACGTGCAAGCAACAGCGGATTTTCTCACCCGAACCATGAAATGGAAATCGATCGAAGCGCCAACCAATGTCCCACGAAAAGTTGTCCGGCTTGATCTGTCACCCGAAAGAGATCGATCACAACAGATACACATGATTTACTCGCGGAATTCAAAGCGTCGCCGTTTGAACGCGAGTTTGGACGACATTGGGCCGTGTTTCACACGGGGAGCGACAGGACCTCATTGCAAAAACGGATTGTCGAGCATGGCGGCCGGCTAATTGTTCCGTTACGGTAAACCCCTTTTGAACGATATTTTTTCTCTGAACCGATCACCGGATACGTATTCGAAGTCATAAACCGGGAACAGTAGGGAAACGGCTGATGTCTATTGAACAAAAACTGCGGGAATTGAATATTCAGTTACCACCACCGCCAGCCGCTGTGGCTGCGTATCGACCTTGGGCACGGACCGGCAATCTCGTGATCACATCGGGCCAGTTGCCATGGAAGGATGGCAAGATCGCTTTTGCGGGCCGACTGGGTGAAGGGATCGGTCTTGAGGAGGGCTATCAGGCCGCGCGCCAATGTGCACTCAATGCCATCGCGCAGCTCAAGGATGCTGTGGGAGATTTGGAACGGGTGACGCAAATCGTTCGACTCGAAGGATACGTCCATTGCGCCCCCGGTTTCCGCGGTCATCCCGATGTTCTCAACGGTGCATCGCATCTCTTTTCGCAAGTTTTCGGTGAGCGAGACAAGCACTCCCGCCTCGCTCTTGGAATCGCCGAGATGCCGCTTGATGCCGCCATACAACTGAGTGTCACGGCTGAAGTCAGAGACTGAGATTCTGATCCCTGATTTTTCTATCCTTGGCAGGGGTTAAATTGCCGTTTGAATCCTGCTTCCGATTGGCAGACGACACGTTGTCTTTCGAACTAGGTTTTCTCTAGCCCATTCCGGGAGTTCCATGAGCACCAAACCAGCAACGGTTCTGACGGCCGAGTCATTTGTCCGTGAGTTCAAGCAGGAGCGGGCATCGGCCATTTTGCGAACGAATAATCAGCACGGGGGACGGCGTGCGATGGAAGCGGCCGTTCGCGGTGGATTTCGAATCATCGAGTTCACCCTGAGTATTCCAGGCGCAATCGAATTGATCGCTGAATTCTCTCGCAAACCAGGCTTGATCATCGGAGCGGGGACGGTCTTGGACGTGGATCAGGTTGATGCCGTGATTGCAGCCGGAGCGAGCTTTGTCGTATCGCCGGTCATGGACGAAGCTGTGATTCAGCGTGCCAAATCACACAATGTCGCGGTGATGCCCGGCACAAGTACTCCCACGGAGATGCTTCAAGCGCATCGGGCGGGAGCTCAGTTTCAAAAACTCTTTCCCGAGCCGGGTCCGGGCCCCATCTGGATCAAGCAGACTCTGGGACCGCTACCCTTTTTGAACATTGTACCGACCAGCGGTGTCACCTTGGCCAATGCTTCAGCCTACCTTCAAGCCGGTGCCGTAGCTGTGGGTTTCGTCAACAGCTTGTTCGTTCCGGAAGATATCAAGGCGGGTGCGTTTGAACGGATCGAGCTACGCGCAAAAGAAATGCTGCTGGCGGTCAAAAATGCCTAAGGGAATCGCCATCGCCTCTGCGGCGATTCTTACTTCCGACGGCACGACTGCGTAACATCCCCGGACGCGAGGAGCGGATCCTGACTCCGTGTCCGACCATCCTCAGCATGCGCGACGCAGTGTTGAGACAACGCAATCCAGCCAGAGCCTCGCAGACTCACGCCACAGAGGGCATCGATGATCCCTGCGGTCCGACTCGCTGACGCTCGGCCCCCAAAATGGCGGCGGGGATTCGTCGGGCAAGACATCGTCGCAAAAACAGAAGAAGAAATCACGATTGCGTTTGCCGACGGCGGGGAAGCATTCCATCTGGCAGCCTTCGTCAAAATCCAAATTGTTACACCGCGTCTTCCCCGAACGAATGACCGGCAGAGGATCCGCGAGGTCCGTCACTCAACCGTACGACGCTTGCTTAGTAGTTGCGTCCAGTTGAGTTGATCGTCCGCACTGAGACAAACAGCGAAAGGATCAACTATAGTCCTCAGTTGATTGGAGATCTGACCACATGAGTTTGGCAAGAAAACGCACGGAGGGACAATTCCAAATGCCTAATGATCCCCAACACATTGAGTTAAAGGCTCGATGTCAATCGAGCCACGACCCCTATTCGGCGTTTCGTGTTCCGGGATTTACCAGGTATTTCGTCGGGAACATCATCGTGCAACTCGGCATGCAGATGCAGGCCACTGCGGTGGGATGGGACGTCTACGAACAGACTCGATCAAGTCGGTCGTTGGGTTTTGTCGGGCTGATTCAATTCCTGCCGGTGATGTTTTTCGCACTGCCGGCCGGATATTTAGCCGATCATTTTCAACGCAAGAAAATCGTCCTCGTTGCCTCTGCTGTGCTGACGCTGGGCTCGGCGATGCTGGCTATCGCATCTTGGAGCGGCCAAAGCATCTGGGTCATGTATGCATGCTTAATGGTGATTGGAATTGCACGGGCAGTTCAACAGCCGGCCAAGGCTTCATTGATTCCGATGATTGTTCCTCGTGATCAATACACAAATGCGGTGACTTGGAACAGCACCGCCTTTCAACTCGCCTGTATTATTGGTCCGGCGCTGGCTGGAATTCTGATTGCGATTTACGGGAGCGCTGCCCTCATCTACGCCTTGGAAGCGTGTGCCTCTCTTGTCTTTTTGCTGGCACTCAGTACGGTTTCGACTCAAGCCCAGGCTCACGCCCGATCGGAGACCACAACCTTGCGCTCGCTCGCCGCGGGCCTTCGTTTTGTATGGCGCACTCGCGTGATTCTCGCCGCCATCAGCCTAGACCTTTTCGCAGTCCTCTTAGGAGGAGCGACGACTCTTCTGCCCGTCTATTCCAAAGAAGTGCTCGACATGCGGTTGGAGCTCAACTGGCTCTCTCGTATTTCAGGGCCGTGGGCGGACAATTCCAGTTGGGATCTGACTGCGGTTGGCCTAGGTTGTCTCCGAACAGCACCGGCCGTGGGCGCGCTCGCCATGGCCTTCTTGCTGGCCTACCGTCAACCGATGGAACGATCAGGACGGACACTGCTGTGGGCGGTCGCGGGATTCGGACTGACGACGATTCTATTCGGACTCTCGCGATCATTCTGGCTGTCATTCGGGATGTTGTTTCTGACGGGTGCGTTGGACATGGTGAGCGTCGTGATCCGACATACATTGATTCAACTGCGTACGCCCGATGAAATGCGAGGACGGGTTCAGGCGGTCAACGGAATTTTCATCGGCGCTTCCAATGAGCTCGGTGGATTTGAATCCGGAGAGGTCGCTCATTGGTTTGCACGCGAATCGGATCCGTCGTTCGGCCCAATCGTCTCCGTCGTGAGTGGCGGCATTGGCACCGTAGCCATCGTCAGCCTCGTTGGCTGGCTTTCGCCCCAAATTCGCAATTACGGACGGCTCAGCCAAGACACACCAGAGGTCTCGTCTCCGTGACTGTGTGTTACGGAGCAGTCGGGGAATTTCGGTAGTCCAGTGGTGGCTTTTGATTAGGCTGCAATAACGGAGCATACATCCGACCTGCGATATGCCCGGCATGTTCGGCTCGGGCGGCAGCGATGATATTCGGCTGCTGAAACAAATCCCAGAGGGTGGCTGCCATCGTGCGCGCGGCGAGTTGCATTCCCTGATTACCAATCGAACTGCCACCGGCAGCGACGGCTTGCCAAGAATGCGCGATGGTTCCCGGGACGAAGCAGGCTGTGGTGAAGCCGGCGGTCGGAATAATCCATGAGACATCGCCAACGTCCGTCGAACTCTTGCTCACCTCTCCGCTGGAATCAAAAACTTGGACCACGGTATCCAGTGACTGTGGCTTGCTGAGTGTTGTTTGCAATCGAAGGGCGAACTGAATTTCGTCAGCCGTATACTTGATGTCGTTCAGTTGTTTCAGATTGGCAAGAGCCACTTGTGCCAGAGTATCGTTCGAGAGGACCTCTAATGTGCCACCGAGGTACGCCTCTTGGAGCGTCGTTTCGGTGGCGAGTGCTCCGGCCTGAGCGCACTTCAAGAGACGCGAATAAATATCGCGCACAACATCGGAGTTGGGGTGCCGCACATAGAAAAATACCTCCGCAAAATCAGGGACCACATTCGGAGCACTACCTCCCGCAGTAATGATGTGATGGATGCGAGTGAAGTCCGGTGTATGTTCCCGCAGCAATTCGGAAGCATGGCACGTTAGTTCGATCGCATCCAGAGCGGATCGACCTTGCTCCGGTGCGCCAGCCGCATGGGCACTTTTTCCCTGAAAACGAAACTTCACCGCGGCTCTCGCCAGACACGAAAAATCACCCGCCGTGTTGCGTCCGGACGGATGCCAGTGAAACACTGCGTCGCAGTCATTGAACAGACCCGCACGCACCATGAACACCTTGCCGCTTCCACCCTCCTCCGCCGGACACCCGTAGAACCTCACCGTTCCCCGAAGTTGTCCCGTTCGGATTTGTTCGGCAATTGCAATCGCCGCCGACATGGATGCTGCACCCAACAAATGATGACCGCAAGCGTGTCCATAGTCCGTTCCCTCACGAGGCTGTTGCTCGGGAACCGCCTGCTGAGATAGTCCTGGCAAGGCATCGTATTCTCCGAGAACTCCGATCACCGGTTGTCCTTCACCATAAGTCGCCGTAAATGCGGTCGGGATCTCGGCGACACCTCGATGAATGGCGAACCCCGCGTGTTCCAGAGCCTCGGCCAAGAGTCGAGCTGATTCCGTTTCCTGATATCCCGGTTCTGCCAACTGCCAGATTTTCGTCGCGATCTCCCAAGTCGCGATGCCGCGACGTTGGATGCTTTCATTCAGTGCTGCCTTCTGTGCGAATACACATTCGGAAAATGTGACATCAAAACAGAAAAGACACAGAATCGACCGTAATCCACGCCACATGCTGAAACTCCCCAAATGAGATGACATTTTCTGTTCGACAAGGGGCATCAAACGATGACCTGGGGTTCCGTACCGCTCATGATCCGGCCCTGCGAGTCTATGTCGCCAATGCATTTTCAAGCATTACTGTTTTTTCGCTCCGAGGCCGATGGCTGCAACGAGAGCCGCACCGTAGGCCGCTTCTTCACGATCGCGGGTGAAGTTCAACGGCATGCCGAACGACTGAGAGACAATTTCGGCGAGTAGCTGATTTTCTCGCAATCCATTCCCTGCGGCGACAAGTTTCGAACGTGTGCCACCTGCGATCTGCTGAATTGCTAAATAGCCATCGTGCAAAGAGCGCGCCATTCCTTCGAGAACGGCGCGAGCGAAATGCCCCGCCGTGAAATTCTGTGGCGAGAGGCCCGTCATCTCACCTCGAGCTGTTGGATCGCGACGAGTGCCTGAAAAAAACGGGTCGCATCGTAGTCCGTCGGCACCGCAGACGATATCTCCTGCCAGTTGATTCATAATCTCGTAAATCGGTGTTGCAACATTGAGGTTGAACACCGAGCGACCGATGTCACGAAAGAATTGATCCGTAATCTGATAAGCCCAACCACCCGCAAGCCCCACATTCGAGAGGAGATTCCCTCCGCAGGGATATGGCCTCAACTCGATTGGCAGCAAAAACTCGTGCTGTTCCGTGTAGACGGCGACTTGAGCGCCGGTTCCCACGTTGACGAGGACGCTCTCACGTCTGTCGCTGACACTGCCAATAAAACTTGCCTGATGATCACCAATGGGAGCAAATACGGGTGTTCCTACGGGAAGTCCGGTATCCTCCGCGGCAGCATGTGTCAAAATTCCAATCCGCTCATTGGCCTCTCGTACCTCAGGAAAGAGGGAGCGAGGCAGTGCCAGAGCATCAATCGCCTCGTCACTCCACTGCCGGAGCCGAACATCAAGCACGCCACTGCTGCCGGCACAGGATGGTTCTGTGATCGGCGACTGACCGGTTAACAGTGAGCCGAAGTAATCCATAATGAAACAGGCATGCGCAGACTCCGGAAGCAAACCGTTCATTTTCAACCAGAACAACGTCACTGCCATAAAACCCGGCTGCAGTTGACATCCCGTCCGTCGCCACGAATCGACACCAATTAAATCACGCGCCGCATCCAAACACGACACACCGAGGCCTGGAATGACTTCCAGAGAACGGCGATCCTGCCAGTTGATCAAGGGCGATAGTGGATCGTTATGACGGTCCGTCAAGACAACGCCGTGTTGTTGTCCGGTGATACCAATACCAACGATTTCTTGCGTGCGTGCACCGAGTTGATCACAGACGAGCTTCAGACAGTCAAAGCCGTGTCTGCCAATTTTTCGGGCATCCCACTCCGAACGTCCTCGCACACGATCGGCATTCGATGTGTCATCGGCATCGCTAACCTGCGTTCCCCTCGCAAGCAGTTCGTTGCGTCCGATATCGAACGCCAAGCTCGTAATCTTGGTCGTCCCCAAATCAATGCTGACAACGATGGACATGAGGGTATCCGATACTGATCCAAATCAACGGTCGAACCGACGAGTTTTACAATTGATCCGCTTGAGGAACAACACTGACGCCGAATTTCAAATCGCCGTATCCCGTCACTCCTCGTCAGCGGAGCATTAGCCTCGAGGACAACTGGATAACCCGTTTTTCCGGCACTGTTGCCCCAATCCTTTCGACAGTTGAAAATGTCGCGTTCTCGCTCCGTTGCTAGGCAGTCAAAGGAATCATGTTGATGTACAGTGTGCAGACAAAACCATCGATTCCTCCATATGTGGACAGAGTCGAAATTATTTGCGGACATCTCGCGATAGCACGTGAAAGAGTCGGTTTTCATAAAGAGAAGGAGTTACGATGGGCAATTCGCTGAGTTTAGCGTTGCTCGAAGTCAACAACTTGGCACCATCATTTGTTGTCACCGATGCCTGTTCCAAGATGGCGAAAGTTCGCATTCTGGGAATTGAAAGCACGGACGGCGCAGCGCAATGTATCAAACTTATTGGTTCACTGGCTGATGTGCGCGCTGCGGCAGAGCATGGAATGGCTCTGGCTCAAAAAATGGGGAGTTCCGCCGCTTACACTGTCATGGCGGCCCCACTCGAAGTGACATTTCAACTGGCCAATTCCAAACCAGCGTTTAGCCCCCTACTCGGTGTTTACGATTCACGAATCCCGAAAGAGAACATCATGACCTCAACTCAAGCCCTCGGATTACTGGAAACACAAGGCCTTGTTGCCGCATTGCACGCAACGGATGACATGCTGAAATCGTCGAACGTCGTTTTGGCTGGCAAAGAAAAAATCGGTGCCGCTTACGTGACCATCATGATTCGCGGCGATGTCGCCGCAGTGCAAACCGCGATCGAAGTCGGACGCCAGACGGTCGAGCGACTGGGCGGCAAGCTCATCTTGGCAGACGTCATCGCTCGCCCGCATGCCGACCTCGCTGCCTTGCTTCCCTCCTAAGCCACGGACGTGCCTCCTGAGACGAAATCTAAATCGAAGAGACGATCGGTTTCCGCATTTCTACTTTCGCGTCTGTCGAAATATCAGGGGAATCGAGAGCCCTCGGAACCAATTGCTCACAGCAACGGTTCGAGGGCTCAAACAGACTGTGGCGATTTCCCCCTGCCGCATTTATGTTGAAACTCAACGACATCCACAGGCCCTTGCGGCGGGTGTCGTCGAGTCAGAGGATGGGCCTCTTGACACACGGTCAACTACTCCGGCAATGCGGGTGCCGATGGTTGATCGGGGACTGAGCTGGAAGTGGCTGACGGCGATGTCTGAGCCGGGTCCTGAATCGGCGTCTGTCCGGACACCGGCACGATAGCCGTTTGCAAGATCACTTTTTTCTGAATCTTGTCACCACTTTTTTCGCCTTGGAGTTGAACCCAACCAACCAGATAAAGGGGGCCGACAACGGGCGGCTTCATCGCCTCGGGGAACGATGTTTTCTTTCCTGATTCAAATCTCTGAATGTACTCGTTTAGGTGCAGTTGCAAGTCGGCCAACGGCATCGCGTAAGAATAGCTCAATTCCCCCTTCTTCGGCGCGATCCCGCGCGCCCCTCCGGGCATCTCTCTCACCAGCATTTCATGACGGCGGATACCATTGGGCATCTGCGAAAACACCATTTCTTCGGCCAACGCGAGGCGAAGCCTGAGCAATGGCAACTGCTCTGCGTCCATACCCGTTACCTTAGCACGAATCGACAATTGGCCATCGACGATACCTGATTCCAATTCCAGCTCAATAGGCGTCGATAGCTTTCGACCCTTCTCGACGAACTGTCGAAAGATGTTGAACGCAGCGCCGGCCTGTTGAATCGGACCGGCATAAGGAAACCTCTGAGAATCAAGCACCACGCCGTCGATTGCCACCGTTGGAGTTCCCCCACCATCATAGAAGGCAAAACGATCCTCACTGTCCTGATTGACCAATCCATCGGGACCGGGAATATGCTGGTGATAGCGTAACGCAACCAACTGGGTACGAGGGTACGTGGCCGAGAGTGCGGACACCGCGATATCCGCGGCGACACATGGGGGACACGCACTACCAGTAAACAATTCAACAAGCGTGGTATGGTTCCCGAGCTCCCCTTCGGACACGGGCGGCGATGATTCACGAATCTGTTGCATCAGAAGACCCATTTTAGAACGATGAACTTGATCCACGTGCTCTTCCATGCCCTTGGCATCACCATTCTTTTCGATCCAAAGCTGTTTCAATTGCTCGCGAGGAGTCGCCTCACCCGCAGGCTCACCGGCACGTTGTGCAAGGACGTAATTTTCCAGCATCGGCATAGCGACGACATCTGTGAGGTACTCGATCGCCTCCGCATTTCTTTTGGTTGCCATGGCACGCGTTGCCAGACTGAACAGAATATCGGGATGAAATGGCTGCGTTTTGAGAAGCCCTTCCAAAGCGGTTTGCGCTTCCGCTTGCGTTTCTGGAGAATCGCTTTGACTGTTATTCAACGCGATCTCTGTTTCTGCGGCTTCCCGAATAGGGATACTAAACTGCTTCAGTTTTTCGGCATCCGCAAAGTCATGCTCGAGAGCACTCTGCAAGAGCTTTAATGCTTCTTCTGGTAGGCGTCGGTTGGCCGCCAGTTGCTGAGCACATTGCAATTCTGACCGCTGCAGAACTCTCGCTCCCCAGCCGGTGGAACAATTTAAATACGTATCGATAAACATCAGCAAGCCTTCATCAGAAAGCTCGAAAGTTTGTCGTATCATCATCAATCTTCCCATGGCCTCGTACGCGACGGGACTATTTTTGTTTTCGATTGCGAGATCCACAAGTTTGCCAATGCCCGACTGATCCGTCATTCCTTTCAATACCGCTTGGAATTCTTTCGCGCCTGGGGGATTACCCACCGGCACATAATCACCGAGGTTGTCGGCATCCGTGCTGAGCATCCTCGCCAAGTAGAGTTCTTGGAGGCCACTACTCAGCGACCCACGAATCGCAACTCCATCAAAATGACCGCTGAATTCCATCTCAACATTCAAATTCTTGGCAATGATTGTCACGGTCTTGTTCTCAATTTTCGTCTCCGAAATCTGAGGATCGGCAGAGCCATTCGTTGCATCGATGACTTCTCCCTTGAATTGACCATTGTCATCCTGAGAAAAACGGACAATCCAAGCATAGTTGTCCACCCCTTGATTCGTCACAATCAAGACCCAGTTCCCTTCAAACGACTTTGGTTCAGAATTGATGGGAATGATTTTTTTGGGGTCTGAACTGTCACCGGCAGCGTTTGAAGGAGCGGTCACATCAACGGTCGCCGCATCCGGCATTTTCTGACCACAACCAACAGCTAGAAAAACAAGCAGGCACATGAACCACTTCAGCGATCGAGTGATGCTGGACATCTTGAATGTTTCCGTCAAAGAAGGCGATTGGATCAACAGAACGATGAATTCGAATCGGAATTTCCGCAAGCACATTTCGGTATTGGTCAGTCTATCGGGGATTGAGAATCTTCTCCGAATTTGTTTCGTGACCGGCCAACCAATCAGCAACCCACAACTGACTTGACCCATCAGGTGTACGAGTCGATGTCCACATCAAACTTTTTCCATCGGGACTGAAGACGGGTAGCACATCGGCCGCCGAACTAAACGTGATCTGCTTGATGACTCCACTCTTGACCGTGCGGTCACTCCAGTCTAGATCCATCGTGAAAAGATTAAAATGAGCTGATGTCGGACCTCCACTGTAATCGGCACCCGCCCACACCAAATATTTACCGCTCGGGTGAAAATAGGGACACCAATTAACCTGATTGAGATTGTCCGTCAGTTGCACTTCTGTTTTTCCATCTACAGAAATCATATAGAGTTGCAGCATATGCTCCCGCTGACGATCCGAGCGAAAGACGATCCAATTGCCATCCGGCGAGAAGAACGGCCCGCCATCGTAGCCGGGAGTTTTTGTCAACTGTCGAACGTTTGAGCCATCGGCATCCATCAGGTACAAGTCCGGGTCTCCGTGCCGCTTGGAGGTAAACACAATCTGCCTACCATCCGGTGAAAAACTTCCCTCTGCGTCATACCCCGCAGAATCAGTGAGGCGTTTCATTCCGGTACCGTTGGTGTTAACCAGATACAGTTCTAAATGGGGATCAAAGTCCCACTGATACCGCCGACGCCCCCCCTTGGCCGCTTCTTCTCGAGCCGATAATTCCGTCTCATCAATCATCGGATCTGTGTGGCTTGAGGCAAACACTATCTTGGATCCGTCGTTGTTGAAGTAGGCGCATGTCGTCCGCCCTCGTCCCGTACTCAACAAACGCGGCGTTTGTTCGTCAATTTTCTGAACATAAATCTGATAGAAGGGATATCCAATCGGATACGCTTGATAGACGATTGTGTCTCCCGCCGGCGAGAAGTAGCCTTCCCCCGCACGTGGCAATCCGGAAGTCACCTGATGGATGTTTGCCAAGTGCTTGGTTTCTGCGGCGACATCGGTCTCGATCTGCGGGGCGGTCAGCACTACAAACAAAAATGGCAAAAGCATTTTATGATTCTCAGATGTTTTTGACGCTTGGTCCACACAGGCACATCATGAATGGACTACGCAAAAAAGTACAGACGCACCCCTGTTTCAACAGTCTGTTCCGGAAATCAAAACCGTTTTTTTCGATCGTCATCCAATAGAGTGCCTCGGAAAAACCTCACGATGCCAGTATGGGGCTAGTTGAAGCGACCTGCGAACCGTGACCTGCCCCCCGGAAACAGCAGCACTTTCCGAGAGAGAATCTGGCGGTGCCACAACCAAAGGAGGGCATTCAATACCACGCGGAAAGAAAGAACTGGCTGAGCAGATCATCCCCAATCTGCGAGAGGTCGAAGTCGAGGTGGGGCGCGGTAGGACCGTTGCCGAGGCGGTCCAGAAGATCGGTGTGACGGAGCAGACGTACTCCAGATGGAAGAAGCAGTACGGTGGCCTCCGGATAGACCAGGCCAAGCGGCTGAAGGATCTCGAGAAGGAGAATAGCCGACTGAAGCGGCTGTTGGCCGACGCCGAACTCGACAAGGCGATTCTTCGGGAGGCCGCATCGGGAAACTTCTGA
>CAMCMU010000012.1 GCA_945876035.1 Schlesneria paludicola DSM 18645
GCTTCCCAAGGAAATCTGAGCGGATCGCTTTCCGCTGCCACTGGTGGAAGTGGTCGTACCTCCACCGCAGGATCGGTTGCCGGTGGCTCTTCGTTCGGTATCTCTCGGTGAGATCAGACGTTTTTGATGTGTGATGAATGTGTGATGAAACGTGACAACTTTTAGGATTAAAAAAATGAAATTCGCAACATGCATGGCTATTGTTTTCGCGTCCGCAGTTTCCGCTCAGGCTGCACAGCCCGTAGCTGTTAACTCCCTGAATGCGGTCGGTCTGTCCAACGTCGTCGCCCTGAGCGACGTCGAAGGAGCTCAGATCCGCGCGAAGAATCATCGTCGTGGTAATAATGCTCAGACTTCGGGTAATAGCAGTGCAGTGAGTTCCGCGACCCAACGTGGCGCGGCCACGTCTGGCTCTTCGGAAAACAGTGCCAGCTCCAAGAGCAATTTCGGTTCAGGAGCTCTCGCTTCCCAAGGGAATGCCAGCGGATCGCTCTCCGCTGCCACTGGTGGAAGCGGTCGTACCTCCGCCGCAGGCACGATTTCTGGCGGCAGTTCCTTCGCCAGCGGACGGTGAGATCGGACGTTGGTTAGTTTCTTAACAACCCCGTCACGAACGGATGCTTGAGACAGAACACCTCTCGTTGTCGATCAGCGAGAGGTGTTCTCGTTGGAATCACCCGGCAGATCCCCTGTGCCCTCTCTGGCTCCTCTGGCGTTCACGGAGGAATGAACCCTCAATACGTTGAGACCGGTGCAGACAGCCAAGCCGAATCGCGTTCTCTCCCACGGCGTAGCCCTTGAATGGTAGGCCGCTCGAGACTCACTCCCGCATCGATCTGTCGCATGCCGAACGGTCTCCTATCGGTCCTCGAATGGAGTCACGCATTCGCCGCCCGACGTATTTTCGATTCGTCGTTACGGCCATTCGATCGGCGACAATAGGACACCGAACAGCAACGCCAACCGTCAATCGGGTCTCTTCCCCCACACCTGAAAAATTCTCGGCAGACTCATCATCGTGCGTGGGTTACTGGCGAAGGAATCAAGGTCGGCAACGATGTCGTTGATCTCCTCATCGGACGCAAGCCCTGCACCAACGACGGCCTCCCGAATATGTTCCATGGTGATGGAGGCAATTTCTTTTCCCGGTCCGTGCCGATACGAAGGTTGAATCACCTCTACCTCAATCTCTGCTAACCCCGCATCCAGAAACATCTCCAACAACCGCGGCCCAATATTTGGATCGCCACCTTTGCGCCGTACCACCTCCTGATACAACTCCACATAGCGATCAAACCCCGCACACGCGGGATAGCAAAAGTGGCCGGTAAACTGGATGTCTTCCACGACCACGACACCGCCGCGTTTCGCCGCTTGAACCATTCTTTCGAGAGTCGATTTTGGTTCGAGTAAGTGGGTCAGCAAGAATCGGCTAAACACGAGATCGTAAGCGGAGTCCTCTGAAAGATCGCTGGCACTGCCGATCCTGAATTCGACATCTAATCCGCGTTGTTGGGCTTGCAAGCGAGCCAACCCGACGCACCGCTCGTCAAAATCAAGACCCGTGACTCGACCCGTCGGTTTCACGGCTTCCGCCATTTGCAACGTGACCGCCCCGGCGCCGCAACCCACGTCCAAACAGTGTCTGCCGGAACGCAAGCCAACGCGTTCAAGGAGCGTCTTCGTCGTCGGCCATTTCACGGCAGCTAGCAGGCGTAGTCGTTCTGCTCCGCGATCGCCGCCTTGGAGAACATAATCCCGTGGTTTGGCAGAAGTCATCATTTTTTCCGTCGCTGGAGGAACCTAGAGACAGGCGAAACGCTACGGTCAATGTGTTGCTGGAACGGGTCGCTGCGTTAGCCGATGCTGACCGTCATCAGGCGGCGGTCTCGTTACGACGGGCAATGGTCTTTCTTCCACGCTCGCCCCGTCGCATCTGCCGCCATGATTGCATCGGCTACCATGTCCGGCTTCACCTCAAACGGTTCGTTATGCATCGTGTCGTTTTCCGCTGTGGCACGCACCGCAATCTTTTGCAGCACTTCTGGGGGCAAATCCGTCAGACCAATGTCAGCCAGAGTAATCGGCAGCCCCACCTCGGTTGCGAATCTCAGCACGCGATTCAGCACCGAACGAGGTTGTCCTTCCAGCACAAGTTGGGTGAGTAATCCGAACGCGACTTTCTCGCCATGCAGGTACGCATGAGTGGCTTTTGCGGTGGTCAACCCGTTGTGAATCGCATGGGCTGCTGCGAGACCCGAAGATTCGAATCCAATTCCTGATAATAGCGTATTTGCTTCGACCAATCGTTCCAGGGCCGGGGTCACGACTTTCGATTGCACCGATCGCAGAGCATCGGCTCCATCCGCCAGCAAGGTGCGGTAGCAGAGTTTTGCCAAGGCCAAAGCAGTCTGCGTTGATACCCCTCCACGCAAGTTCTTTACCCCCCCCTCGACACACGTTTTGGCCTCGAACCACGTCGCCAACGCATCGCCCATCCCGGCGACTAAGAGCCGCGGCGGACTGTGTGCAATGACCTGCGTATCCACCAGAACCAAGTCCGCGTTCTTGCGATGAAAGCGGCTTCCCTGAGCAACTCCGTCGTCCGAATAAATCACCGATAAGGCACTGCACGGTGAATCGCTAGACGCAACGGTGGGGCAATTGACGATGGGCAAATTCAGATCCGCAGCAACAGCTCGAGCGGCATCGAGGACTTTGCCGCCCCCAGCTCCGATGATGACTTGGGATTTGTACTGCTTTGCGACCAACTTGATTCGCTCGATTTCAGATAAGGAACATTCGCCCCCAAACTCAAACACGGCATAGGCGATTCCCGCTTCAGACAGCGTGTGTTTCCAAGTTTCCGAGAGCAAACGAATCGGAGACCGGCCGCCAACAATCAGTGCCGGGCCATGTAATCCCAATCCAGACATCTCCACACCCAGAGCATCGGTCGCATTTTTACCCTGCGTATAGCGGCTTGGGGAGCAGAAGACAGAGAGCATGATACGGCCTTTGAGGAATATTGGAATAAGTTATATTGGCGACAGAGAACCCAACGAATGAGGGGCCATGGCTTGGCACCTGCTCAAAATGACGCTCACCCCGAATGATCCGTCTCACGGATTCAGACTCTCGCCGATTGCTGTTTGTTTGCCAACGGCATCGTTGGCGACAGATGCGGCGTTTATCGGCCCAACCGTTCAGATTCATCGATCGTACCATTTCGCTCCTGTCCCATGCCACCAGCGGTTCCGATTCCGATTGCTCTGCGTAATTGCCTTGGCCGGGTGATCTGGGCTGCGGCGAAATGACATACTCCGTTTCCGAGTGCCTAGGCCTTTGGATTCCGCCGACTGGGCATCTCATCTGGAACCCAAAGCCTCAAAACTCGAGACGCTCGGCATGAACAAACAGTCGGACTATTCCGATCCTCGCTGGAGACCATTAAGGGGAGATGTGTCGACAGACCATCGGCTGAGGATTAGTATCAACTTTGTAGATTCGCTGCTTTCAAGAACGCAATCGTCGCCCTGAAGATCGGTTCAGCAGTGGTGCGATATGATGGGCGTTTCCGTGTTCAAGTTTTTTGGGAAGGCCACCCAATCGTCGTCCAGCATTCGGGGATTGGCCGACCTTGATGACAGTTCCAACATCGAGGATTAAAACTTCGTGAGTGACGAACCACTGCAGCAACAAACGGAGACCGGCAAAACCACGCATGACGGCCTATTTGCCAAAACAAATATCGTTCCACCAGCTGGATCCGGCGATGACCCGTTGCCTGCGGATGCCGCCGCCGAATCTTCGGGCAGCAGTGCGGCAAAAAATTGGATTGGCAAGACGCTGGGCAAATATCGACTCGACGTTGCGTTGGGCCAAGGGGGCATGGGCGTCGTCTTCAGAGCCCACGATGCCATGATCGAACGTGATGTCGCGGTCAAGATTCTGGCAAAGCATCTGACTGCGGACGCGACAGCGCTAGCCCGCTTTCTGGCCGAAGCCCGAGCCACGGGCAAACTCAGCCATCCGAATGTCGTCGCCATCTACGAGATTTGCTGGGAAGAAAACTGGCATTTTCTGGTGATGGAGTATCTGTCCGGGGGGAGCCTCGCTGACCGTCTGGAAAAGAGCGGTTCGTGCTCCCCGAAGGAAGCGACCCGGATGATGATCGACGTCTGCCAAGGGGTCGCGGCGGCACATGCCGTAGGACTGATCCACCGCGACATCAAGCCTGCCAATTTCATGCAGGCCGCCGACGGCACCGTGAAGGTGACGGACTTCGGGCTGGCCAAGAACGACACCGATTCCAGCCGACATTTGACACAGGCTGGAACGGTCATCGGTACCCCAATCTTCATGAGCCCTGAGCAATGCCAAGGCCAAAAGGTCGACGCCCGCAGCGACATCTATTCCCTAGGGGCAACTTATTACGCATTGCTGACGGGCAAACACGCTTACGCCGACTCGCCCAGTATCCCTCAAATAATGTTCAAGCACTGTCACGCTCCAGTGCCTGATCCACGGTCCGTGGATCAGACGATTCCTCCAGCGTGCAGCCGGATCGTGGCTCGATCCATGGCGAAGCTGGCAGACGAACGCTATCCGTCCGCGGCAGCAATGCTTTCTGATCTGCGTGCGGTCTGGGCCACGCTCTCTGGACAAATTCCCATCCTACTTCCCAGCGAATCGGGCGTCATGCAGATGCCTGCGCAGAATCAAGGACAGGGACTCGCCGCGGTCGTCGTTGATTCTGCCCACGGGTTGCGGTCGCCCATTGCCGCCATGGCCGGAAAAGCGGGGCTGTTGACCGTGATCGGCCTGGCGCTCTTTTTTGGGCTGCGATGGCAAACGGCGCCGGTGTTGCTCACGAGTGACGAGCCGATCAGAGTCGGTGTCCTGCACTCGACGAGCGGCTCGATGGCCAACAGCGAAACGGTGGTCCTCGATGCCACACTGATGGCAATTGAAGAAGTCAACCGATCGGGCGGTCTGTTAAACCGCAAAATCGTCCCCGTCGTCCGGGATGGCCGATCGGAAGCAACTGTATTCGCCAGGCAAGCCAAAACCCTGATGGATCAAGAGAAGGTCCACGTTGTGTTTGGCTGTTGGACTTCGGCCAGTCGCAAGAGTGTGATCCCTGTGATCGAGGCCTATGACAATCTTCTGGTTTACCCATTACAGTACGAGGGGCTGGAGACTTCGCGTAATGTGATTTACATCGGTGCGGCACCCAATCAGCAGATCATTCCGGCAGTCAAATGGGCCGTGGAGACGCTGGGAAAGAAACGTTTTTTTCTAGTTGGCTCGGATTATGTCTTTCCAAGGGTAGCCCATGAAATCATCAAGGATCAATTGCGCCTACTGCGGGCCGAGACGGTCGGCGAGCAGTTCGTGCGGCTCGGCAGCCAAGAGGTACAGTCGGTGGTCGAGGCCATTGTCCAAGCGAAACCGGACATAATTTTCAACACCCTTAATGGCGATACGAATATCAACTTTTTCCGACAATTGCGTGCCGTCGGGGTGACGCCTCAGACGATTCCCTGCCTGTCACTCAGCATCGGAGAGCAAGAATTGCGCAGCTTCGATCTGAGCACGATGGTGGGTGACTACGCCGCGTGGCCCTATTTTCAATGCGTCGACACACCAGCCAACCGCAAGTTCGGGGAACACTGTCAGGAGAAGTTTCCATCACGCAGCATCACGGACCCGATGGAGTGCGCGTATGTGGGAGTCATGCTTTGGGCGCAGGCGGTACGCCAAGCAAATGCGGTGGATCCCACGTCTGTCCGCCGCGAGATGCTGAACAGCAAGTTCGACGCACCCGAGGGAAACGTGCGGATCGATCCGGATACTCAGCACTGTTACAAAACGCCCCGGATCGGCCAGATTCGATCGGATGGGCAGTTTCAAATTGTCTGGAGTGCTTCAGAACCCATAAAGCCTGAACCCTACCCCAGCACCCGAACGGCCAGTGAATGGAGTGTTTTTCTCATCGATCTTTACCGCCGTTGGGACAACCAGTGGTCGGCCCCCAGCACGAACGCCGTTATTCCGCCAGAAGAGACGCGGAACTAACAAACACCGACGTGTTTCTGGAAGCCTGACAGACTGGTGCCGTGTTCATCGTGTTCATCGTGGTTGAGGTGGCTTGATGTGACAATCCCACGACACTTGATATAGAGAACATCACCAGCGGTCGGTCCTGTCTTCAGGTGTCGTTTTATACCGCATGGCAACAGATCTTTTCGGGGTGATTTCGAGTCCCTCCGATGGGCAGAGACTCAGAGCCGGGTGGCCAGTCCAACAAGGTTTGGCACTGGAGATATTTTGGTCGTTTGGGCCGCGCTGCTGATTCTCGTCCGACGCATTACGCCGAGTTGACGTCTGGCTGGATCAATCCCGAATGTCGTAACAGGGCTTCGGGATTGGGCTCACGACCGCGGAACATGCCGAAGACCAGCATCGGGTGGCGGCTGCCCCCCAAAGCCAGAACAGTATCGCGAAATCGAATGCCGATTTGTTGAATCGCCGCCGCATCTTCCAGCCCAGCATCTTCAAACGCGCTGAAGGCATCGGCACTCAGTATCTCCGCCCATTTGTAGCTGTAATAGCCAGCGGCATAGCCACCACTGAAGATGTGTTGGAATGAGCAGAGTGAACGATCTTCCGGGAGCAAAGGGAGTACGGCTAGCTGCGTGCTCAAGCGACGGTTGAGATCGTGTACGGATTCCGATCCTTGGGGATCGAATTCGGAATGGAGCATCATATCCGTCAAACCGAATAGCAGTTGTCGCAGCAGGATCGTTCCAACACGAAAATTTTTGGCAGCACAGATCTTGTCAAACAGTTTCTCCGGTAAGGGCTCGCCTGTTTGATAGTGACTGGTCAAGTTCAGGAGTGTCGCCCGGTGATAGCACCAGTTTTCCATGAATTGACTGGGGAGTTCCACAGCATCCCACTCCACGCCATTAATTCCGGCGGCATCGGCGTCATCCACTGTGGTCAGCATATGTTGCAGGCCATGTCCCATCTCATGAAACAACGTTTCAACCTCACGGAACGACATCAGACTGGGAGTCTCACCCATCGGTGGTGTTTGATTGCAAACCAGATGCGCGACAGGAAGTTGCATCTCGCTGCCGAGTCGTCGCCGGCCCAGACAACTGTCCATCCACGCTCCGCCACGCTTGTTGTCCGGTCTGGAATAGGGGTCTAAATAGAATCCGGCAATCTGTTTGTTGCCCGCATCATAAACTCGATAAAATCGGACGTCCGGATGCCAGACACTCACACCGTCAGTCGCCTGCCGAATCGTGATTGAGAATAACCGTTCCAGTAACTCAAAAAGTCCGTCAAGGACTTTGGAAAAGGGAAAATACGGGCGAAGCTCCTCATCCGTATAGGCATACCGATCCTCCCGAAGTCGCTCGGCCCAATAGGGAACGTCCCATGCTTCCAGCGGAGCGGCATCGCCACAAGAATCCTTCAGAGCCCGGATGTCGTCGAGATCGCAAACGGCGGCCGCCCATGACGCATCTCGTAACTGACTGACCATGTTGCAGACGGCGGCAACACTCGGAGCCATTTTCATGGCGAGACTCACATCCGCATAGTTTGGATACCCGAGCAGTCTGGCCTTTTCTTGGCGTAGCGTCAGAATGCGAATGATCAGTGGATCATTGTCGACGGTTCCATGAGAGGCCCGGGTGACAGACGCCCGATAAAGTTTTTCTCGCAACGAGCGATTACGACAATGTTCCATAAAAGGCTGATACAGTGGCATCTCTAAGGTGATGCGCCAGGGTCCCCGCTCGGGTGTTGCTACGCTCAGCTCAACAACGGCTTCAGTGGTAGCGTTATTCACCGTCTGAGCGGCAGTCCAAGTGTGCGCCGCGAGGGTTCGCAGAGTCCTTGGCCAACCGAGCGTGTCAGTCACGTCCGTGACATCGAAGTGGAACGCCTTCGTGGCATCTAAGACGTGATTCGCAAACTCGGTCGACAGTAAAGACAGTTCCTGCTCGACCGCGTTAAACCGCGTCCGTTGTGTCTCACATAACCCAATTCCTGCGAGTTCCGCGCCTTTGATTCGCTCGTTGACAATGCGTTGCCGAGTCTCCGTCAGAAGCGTCCACTCGGAACCCTCCTGAAGTTGTTTGAGTGCCTGGTAAATCGTTTGGCTTTGATTCACCCGCAGACTAAATTGGACGACTTCAGGAAGAACCGTATCATGTGCCGTTCGCAAGTCTGCGGAATTCATCACACCGAATAAATGGCCCACCGGCTTCCATCCATAATCAAACGGATGATCGATCTCTTCGAGCCTCGCCAGAGTTCCGGCCCATGTGGGTCTGATCTCATTTTCGATCACATCCAGTTTTGCCGTCGCCTCGGCGAGCAATTGCCGGACGGCGGGAACAATGTGTTCCGCACGCATGGAGGCAAAGTCAGGAAGGCTTGTTTTGAGAAGAAGGGGGTTGTTCACGAGCAAATCGACCGCAGCCATGACGACGGATCCTTAAAGAGTTTTGTCTCTCATCTCTCAGTAAAAAAGTTTCGATCAGAATGCGAGGGCTGATTTGGTGACCGCCGCCGACATCACGACACGTTCAGCGGCGCGATGCTACGTTGGATCGGCGGATTCCGAAAGATCACCGCCGTGGTCTGCGTGAATTCCCCGATCGGAACTTTCACTCTGAAACAAAAACTCCATTCGTGATTGGGCGGCGGCGGTGGCGATTCCTCGACAGCCGGAACGGAACAGCGTGGAGCGGATCTTGGCCGCTGACCATTTCTGTCTTGCCCCCATTCGCCGCATTCCGGTAATGTTTCATAGACGGCAAGATGCGGGTCAGGGTTTTTGGTGTGGATCTTGCAGGTAGATTACAAAGGCAGGGAAGCCATGCAGGTTCAAAAGTCAATCATGAGTCGGATGCGATGCTGGCCTGCCCGAGCCGCCAGCGATCAGTTCATCGCCGCTTTCGTTGGCGGAAGCCTCGTCGGTCTGTTGACCGCCTCGCTAGCGCTGCATTGGATATTGACCTGGGGGCATGACTCTGAATTTGTGTCGGCCGGCTATCTGCTGTTCGGCGTTGGCCTGTTCGTAGGCCGAATCACAACAATCGGTCGCGATTGGCACTGGAGTCAACTGGCGGTCTTGGCGTGCTGCTGGGGCCTGCTTCAACCCGTCATTCTTCATGGGCTGACGACATCACTGAGTCTGCTTTCGGTTTCGTTATTGGAGTCTGCCGTCTTGCGTTCGATGCTGGCCATCGTCTGTGCATCAACGACGTGGGTGTTCACCGGTCTCTGCGTCTCGAGAATCGTCGATTCCGCAGGTCGCGACGCCCGTTTTTCGGGCAAGTCTCTGGCACCCATCACAACGTCTGTGTTTCTGGGAATTGGGTTTGGCCTCGCATTGAATACTTTTGCGTTGGCTCCCGTGTTCGGAATCTGGTGGGCCATGGTGATCGGTTTAATCGTTTCTCTGGCTTGTTGGTGGCAGTTCGTGGGACACAATCCGCTGTCCAATTTTGCGAATTCCTTTTTGACGCAGAATCATGCCGACGACCGTTTCCGTCTGTCACATGCGACTCCGGCGGCGGCATGCGAGAAACGCATCTCGCAAGACAATTCGGCATTCCTCATGCCACGTCGATTGACGACGCTTTTCCAAGCACTTGCGGCATTCTTTTTGGGTGGACTGTTCGCGGTCACCACACATCTGGTCGGACAATTGATGCCCGACAGTTATCAACTGGGGTGTACCGAATGGTGGGGTCTGATCGGCGGAATCAGTTTGACGGTGTGGCATGCTGGCCGAAGACCATCGAATCCCATTTCTGTTCGATGGTCGTGGCTGTTCGCCGCCGCATGGAATGCCCTGTTGCTTGCCGCGTTTCCGGCGATGATCGACGCCTCACTGTGGATCAATTCCACGTTCACTTGGGTGGTACCGCTTCTGATGATTCGATCGGCCATCGTATTTATTGCCGCCATTCCGCTCGGGATTGCGTTTGGTAGTCTGGTTGCTGACGTTTCCCACAAAAACAAACTTGGCTCGGGACTCCCCTTTTTATGCGGACTCGTGGTTCTGAATAGGGGATCTGAAGTTTTGTCGCTCGCCGGACTGATGACGGCGTGTGGTGCTGCCGTGGTGTTGCTGACATTTGTGGAGCAACGGCCTCGGCACAGAAGTCTTCTGTCATGGAGGATGGCTGGGGCAATGTTCGGCCTTGCACTTTGGGGCCTTTCGGTTCCTCTATGGCAAGCGAATAATGATCCAGCGCGCGTCTCCAAGTTACTGTTCTCCACGCCTGCTTTTCTGGCACATCGCTCCGGTTGGGAATCGAGATTACTTCCCCTGCTCGATGATTCGAGGATGATTTCTCAGCAGGTGGGTTCTCGGGGTCCGCTGACTCTCTGGCGTTCCAAGGGACTAGAACTGCATCTGCGAGAAAACGGCATTCCGCGGTCGGTCATTTCGATTAATACAGACGTTTATCCACAGTTCGCTCCAGAAGTCCTCCTCGCAGCATTACCGCTTGTCCTCGCGGATCAGCCGAGTCGAGTTCTCATCCTGGGAGCGTCCAGCGGAGTGACACTGTCTGCATCCCTCCAATTCCCGGTCAAGGAAGCGGTTTGCGTGGAGGGGAATGCCGGACTGATCCGCTTGTTAAAAGGACATATCGTCGACGAAACGTCCTCCGATCCACTGAGTGATGAGCGGGTGCGACTGATTTCCGCACCTCCGGAACTGATGCTTATGACACACCAAGAACCATTTGACGTGATCCTCAGTTCTCCGCCATCCTCAGCGGTTCTTGCGGGTGGCGCATCATTTACCTCCGAGTATTATCGCCGAGCGTCGAAATGTCTGAAGAGTCGCGGCATTTTCTGCCAGCGATTCGAATGCCTTGATTTCGGTCCGGGGCCGTTGCGTCTCGTTCTGCAATCGCTGCGTCAGTCGTTTTGTGAGACCATCGCAGTGGAAACGGCCACGGGTGAATTATTGCTCATGGCGACAAATACCAGCGGAGTTTTTATTCCAGACAACCTTCCCGCTCGCCTTGAAACTCCCCATGTTCGCCGCCTACTGGCACGCAGCGGGTTCGATTGGTCTGTACTTCTCAACTTGCCCGCCTACGACCATGCGGCTCTCGGCGAGATTTGTGATGAGGCCCATGCGGAAGCGAATTCTGTTACCAACGGACGACTGGCATTTCAGGCACCTCTGGAAATCCTCCGCTGGGGAAAAAAACTCCTCGACACACAACAAGTTCTCACCAAGACCCGGACAACACCTGCTCGGTTTAGCAAGCAGGATCGGGGTTCGCAATCGACTTTTTTGGCGAATCAGCCACAGGTCTCCCGCAAGTCGCGTTTTCTGGAATGGCTGGGCGAAAGCCACGTCTCGGCCGAACTCTTACGGCGTCTTTCCGAAGTTGCGACACGTCAAAAGTTGGTCCGTGAGTTTCCGGAATCGCATTGGTGGGAGTATCGCAAAGCGCTGCGTCAGCAACTGCAAGACCATCCAAGATCAGCGATTCAGCAGGTCCGACACGTTCGCGGCGAGGCACAGACACACCCTGAGGATCAGACGCGACGGAATTACTTTGTCGCGCTCGGTGAAGCCGCTCAGCGCGCCAAGCCGACCGTGGAACAGATCGCAGCCATTGAAGCCTGCTTCGAGCCGTACGACCCGTTCATCAGTTATTTTGGACGACAGGAGGTCGCTGATTTAGAGGCTCGCTCGGAGATTCCTGTGGGAAGCGAACTGTCGCATCGCCTGCATGTGATTTACTTCGCGCCGGAAGGCGAAGCTTCGACCCGTAATGTCACCGCAGCGATCAACTTATTGGTCAAACATCCCGAAGCCATCGGCAATGCGGCCCAGCGTTTCGACATCTTGAACGGCCTCGTTCAACTTTTGCGCGTTCGCTGGGAGACCCGTCAAGGAATACCGATGCTATCCGTTCGGCGTCAGTTGGCCGACGTTGACAAAAGTGTCATCGCTGCAGAAAACGCGATGAGTGCCATGGAAAACTTGGTGCCGGCCGTGAGTCTTCCGACGGAAGACTGGTCCGCACGAAAACAGGTTGTGGATAAGATCCTCCTTCGTCCGCTTCGAGCCTATCGCGAGGAATTGCAGGCTTCGGCAAAGGAGAGCCAAAATCGCACACGCGCCCTCTTGGAACAGGCGACAGACGTCAACCCCAAACTGTGACGATTCCTCGCATGCGAGGATTTCCGAGTGCTCTTCACCCTTGCCGTAATCGGATTCCCGAACAATTGCCGAGATGTTCCGGCGGACGTCACTTGTCCTGATTCAGGTCTTCGGAAATCGTGTGTTTCTGTCCTTTCGGCAATCGGATACGCTTCATCTCTCGTCCCTCGAATGTTACGTTGACGAGCCGTCTAAGATTCAAGAGGGCCGCGGTTTCCATTCTGGCGTTAGTGTCGCATGTCTCTGACTTTCGATCCCATTGGTTCTTGGCCAATCATAGTCTTAACGAGCGTCGGATTGACGTTTCTCGTGGTGGCCACCTTCCGCTCGCCCTTGAAGGGGAATCCCGCTGGGGATGTGAAGGTCTTGATCGTTCTACGATTGTTGTCTGTACTGACATTAACAATCGCGATGCTTCGCCCCGCGTTGCAGACATTCAAAACGGACGAAACGCCGGCCCTGCTGTTTGTCTTGAGCGATGTCAGTCGCAGTATGAACACCCGAGACATGGCGAACAAAGTGAGTCGTTTTCAAGCGAGTCGTTCCGATCTGGAAAGGTCTTTGCCTCAAGGGAAAACCTTTGCCAAGCACGTGGAGGTGCGACATTTCGACTTCGCTCGGGAATTGGCTCCCTATGATCGAAATCGAACGGAAGGAGCCGGGGACCAAACGGCATTTGGCAAGGTTTTTGAAGATCTGCTGCGAGAAACCAGCGGGCGGAGGACTCTCGGCCTGATTCTCTTAACAGACGGAGCGTACCGAGCCATCCCGCCGTTTGATGCCGACCCGTTGACGGCCGCCCGAAAACTGGCGGACACACAAACTGCGATCTACTCCGTCGGATACGGAGCCGCATCGCTCTCTACGGCGTCCCTCGACCTCGCCATTGAAGACGTCATCGTTCCCGAAATCGTCTTTGAAAACAATCGAGTACCGATCAAAGCCAAACTCAGGGCCATCGGTGCCGCAGGCAAAAACGTTCGCGTCCGGATTCTTGTCGAAGATCGGTTTCAAAAGTCGCATGGTGAATCGGGTGAACTCAAGCCTGCGGCACTAACATCACAGACAAAAACCGTTTTGGAACTGGCGATCTCGCAGGATTCCGAGTCGATTCCGATCGAGTTATCGTTCTTGCCGGAGACGGCCGGGGAGATCAAGATCGGTGTCGAGGTGGACTCGATTGAAGGCGAGTTACTGACACGGAACAATCGTCGTGAAACGATCATGACCGTGAAGAAGGGGGGATTGAAAATCGCCTATTTCGACACATTACGGACGGAGCAGAAATTCCTCCGGATGGTCAACGGTGCCGACAAGATCCAACTCGACTTTCAGGAAGTTCTTCAAGGGAGGCTCTCTGCGCAGACCAAGATCGATCCTTCGTGGTTTGATCGCGGGCGATACAACGTTTTCATCATCGGCGATGTGCCGGCGGAAGTGTTTGGGATCGAAGTACTGAAACGACTTCGAGATCGTCTTGACGAGGGTGTCGGGTTAATCCTGTTGGGCGGGCTCCAAAATTATGGCGTTGGTGGGTACGCGACGACTCCGATTGACGAATGGATTCCCGTCGAGATGGATCGGGGAGAGGCACGACCGGTGGGTCGGCTGAATCTTGCCACTCAAATCAGCGGCAACATTAAAATGATTCCCACCGAACGCGGGCAACAACAGTATGTCATGCAACTCGGACCAAAGGAGACGAATCGTAGCCTATGGGAGAAGCTGTCGCCGATGAAAGGCGCAAACAAGCTCAAGGCCAAGAATCCGCTTGTCGAACCGTGGGCTGTTTCTACCGAAGGATTTCCGTTGCTTTTCGCCACCACAGTCGGACGTTCACGAGTTGCGGCCTTCGCTTGCGATACGACATGGCTGTGGTGCATGTCGAGTGATCAGCAGGAACTCCATCAGCGGTTCTGGCGTCAGATGATCCTCTGGCTGGCAAAGAAAGAAGCCGATACGGATCAGCCGGTTTGGGTCCGTGTTGAGCCACGAAACCATCCACCTGGCGGCATGGTCACACTGAAGTTTGGTGCCCGCTCCGTAGACGGTTCCGCCTTGGAGCAGGCTCAGTTTCAAGTCAAAGTGACCGGCCCTGACAAACAAGAAACGATCGTGCCGCCGCGCAGCGAAAAAGACGAACATTCCGCCGAGTTTGCCAAAACTCAAGAGCCGGGTGATTACTGGATTCGTGTTGCGTCGCAGCAAGGTCGAGAATCTCTGCCCTACGACGCATTCACGCGATTTATTGTCGATGCACGCGATCGAGAGCTTGACCATCCCAGTGCGGACTATGAATTTCTCAAACAATTGTCAACGATAACAGGGGGACTCGCCCTGAAACCCGAGGATCTTGGTGGGCTGGTTGAGCGGTTGAAATCCACTCAATTTGCAGACTTTACGAAAACACAGCGAATCCTGCTGTGGGACAACGGTTGGTTCTTGATGGTCTTTGTCGGTCTCATGAGCTCGGAGTGGTTCCTCCGAAAAAAGAGAGGCCTCGTGTGACATGGATCTCTTCATTTCACGGGGCCGACTCAATCTTCAGGAACATTTCCTATTGACTCTGTGTCGATAAAGGCTTGTCGTGACGAAGTGGGAATGGGATGGTTACGGGGAGTCACGAGTATCACTCTCGAAAATCGAGGCGTTTGGTGAAAGCCTCGCAGCAAAAGGCGATCGCAGATGTCGACGACTGAGAATCCGACCAATTCCTCGCATTACGTCAATTTTGACGAGTATGTTGACTTGAAGCTCCAGAAAGCCCAATCAACAATCAAAACGGCCGACCTGCTTATGGCGTTGGCTGCTGTGGCCGCCATGTTTCTGAGCTACCTGCTGGTGTTTGTGATCTTCGATCAATGGATCATTCCGGGTGGATTCGGAATCGGGTTCCGTTGGTCGTTGCTACTCACGTTGATCGGGGCCACCGTGTTATGGCTGGCATGGAATGTAGGGCGTCCCTATTTTCGGTCCATTAATCGCCTGTTTGCCGCGAACGAGATTGAGAAAACGCAGCCGGAATTAAAAAGCAACCTGCTCAATCTCGTCGATTTACGATCCTCCAGCCGAGAGATCGATCCGGGTGTCAAACGCGCCCTCGAACGACATGCGGCGTTGCAACTCCAGCAAATCGACGTGACTGAGGCGGTTGACCATCGTCCGTTGATGAGAACGGCGTATGTCTTGCTCGCCGTAATCGCGATGTTCTGTCTGTATGCGATCTTCTCGCCGAAAAAAATTTCCAATTCGATCTGGCGCGGATTATTGCCGGCAGCCAATGTTGGGCTTTCGACCAACACAGAAATTGTGTCCGTTTTACCGGAAGATACCACCGTCCTAGCTCACTCGCAGCTGGAAATTAGTGCCGTCTTGAGGGGAGTGATTCCGGATGAACACAATGTGCGCATTTATTACACCTCAACCGATGGCGAGTTTCGAGATGTTCCGGTCACGATGCGCGCCGATGGCGAACTGCGATTTCAAGGAACGCTGATTGGTGAGAATGGCCAGGGGTTGCTGCAAGACCTGACCTATTTCATCCGCGCCGGTGACGCCACATCAAAAACTTACCACGTCACAATTCAGCAACCGCCCTCGGCGAGCCCGGAAAAAGTGACGCTCGAGTTTCCAGCTTATATGAAACTGAACACCACAGAACAGGCGGGAGGGAACATCGACTCCTGGGAAGGAACAAACGTTACGCTGTCGGCACGCACCAACATGCCGATCAAGTCAGCGGAGATTCGGTTTTTAGATCTTGCCCAAGCCAAGGAGTTCAACGGTGACGAAATCCCGATGGTCGTCTCCTCCGATGGCCGCAACGTGGAGGCAAAATGGCGACTGTCCTTTGCTTCAGATGGCTCATCGTACGCACGGGCGTATCACATCAACTGCAAAACCGCGTCCGGCGTGGAAGATCCCCAGCCGATTCCGTACTCCATCCGGATTCGCCCCGATCTTCCACCGGAGATCGAACTGTTGGAACCTGTTCGAGACTTAGAAACTGCGGCCAATGCCGTCATTCCGATACTCGTTCAGGCTCGTGACCCTGATTTTGAGTTGAGTCATATCGATCTTCACATCGAAAAAGACGGCCTCTCGATCCTCAAAGATTCACTGTCAGAAAACAAGCAACCCCGTGCCACAATCCCGCATGATTTGGATTTGGAGCCACTTGGACTGAAAGCGGGCGATGAGATCGAACTGTGGGTCGAAGCACTCGACAATAAACGACCCCGCGCCAATCGCAAGAACACTCCCCGATTGAAGGTCACGATCCTCAAACCGCTCAGCGAGACCGAGGTTCAAAAACAGTTGGCCGATGATCACAAGCAACGAGATAAACTGATGGCGGACACGCAACAGGAGCAAAATGACGCCGCACGCGGCGAGAATGATCCGCAGCTCGCGAATGCGAGAAACTCGCCGCAATCGCCTCAGGAAACCCAACAATCGGAACGGCGGCCGATTGATCAAGACCAAAATTCCAAAGCGGAGACTGCGAATGATCCGGGACAATCGAAAACGCCGGGTACGTCTGGCGATCAGGCCGATCAACAGTCACGCTCCAGTGACAGTGGTAAAAACAACAAGACCGATTCCCGCGATGAGACGGACACCAAGTCTTCCCAAAAAGAGTCTTCCCAGGATCACTCCACCGGTTCCGAAAAAACGGCCAGAAAACAAAAGCCGATTAGCCCTGATGGTCCAGACGACGAGAAGGTGCTGGAAAAGTTGATTGAGAAGCTGGGCCAACCACCAAAATCAGACGCCCCCCCTCAAGACAAAAAAAACAACGAAGTCGGCCGAGGTTCCGAAAACGATTCACAACCACCTAACTCCGTTGAGAAACAGACCGGCGAGGCGAACGGCGAGGACGACGAAAACAAAAACGGCCCCCCCACGCCGTCCAAAGAGTCTCAGGGGAATAGCCCCCCGAGCGTCGATGGTCAGGATCAGGCAGCCCCCCCGTCGCCTCCCAATTCGCGGAATAAAACACGCCCCAAGGACGGGGAATCTGCGCGCCCTGAGAGTCCGCAAGAAAACGCTCGGCCGAGTACGGAAGCAAAATCATCGAAGCCTCCGACAAACGTGGACGAGGCCAACAAGAACCGAGCTGACGACGCCAATTCGAGCGAGTCACAGAAACCGAAAAGAAACACCGATTCCGAACGCAACGAACCCGATCAGATCGAAACGTCCAAGTCGAACTCCGGTCCCGCCAACAATCCAAAGTCGACGGATGGCGATCCCTCAAACGGCGACGATGGGGGGCAACATTCTCTCGATAAGACTCCGGAATCTGAAGCAGGCCGCAGTACCAAGCAGAACGTGGCCACGCCCGAAAAAAAATCCGCCGTCAAACAGCCAGGTCCTGGAAATCGCTCTGAGTCGCCTCCCGCGGGTGAAAGCACTCCGGACTCCACGCAGACCGGTGAACCCGCTCCCGGCAATCCGGGCGAACAGGTCGAAGACTCCATCGATTCCATAAAAAAAACTGCTGCCGGTACAGAAAAAGGGGTCGCCAAGCCTCAGAATGATCCCACGGCGAATCCCACGCCGAGCAAGGAGCAGGAGCTGACTCGCGATCCTCAAGAAAAGCCAGCGAATCGCCGCACTGAGACCACAGACATTGACTCCAATTCGCCCACAAAAAGTCCCGCGAAGACGCCCAAGACAACACCCAAAAAACGCCCCTCATCCAAAACCGAGCAAGAGCCAACCGCCAGCGATGGCGATTCACGGGAGGCGGTTGAGCAAACGCAGAAACCCGACGGCATCGATCAATCCCTTCCAAACCCCGCGCGAGGAACCGAAGCGAAGAAATCGAGAATAGACAAAAAAGACAATTCCAACAGCGACCAACCGGGACGTAGCGACGCTGTGGAGCGTCTCGAAACACAACAGAAACCTAAATCAATACCGGATCAGACGGGTCAAAAACAGGGCTCCGAAGCCACGTCTGACACAGGCGATAACCCTGCGGAGAGTCGCTCAAAAAACGGCGATACGCGTGCTGATCCGAAAGACGTTTCCCAGAAGTCCACCGAGAGTAATCCCTCGGCGACGAATCCGCCGGATTCCGCCAACGATCAGGCAGGCAAGTCGCCACGCAAAAAAACTTCGGGTCCATCAAAATCCGCCACCGGTCAAGGAGCGGATCAACAATTGAATCGACCCACACAACAGAGTCCGGAACAACCTCAGACGGATTCCAAGCAATCAGGAAAACGTGATCCAAGTGATCCGCAAAAAGGAAAGCCGGAGATGGGGAAAGGGCCAGCAGGGGAGGCGGGGAATGCGTCAGCAAGCGATTCGTTGACGAATCGCGGTTCTCCTTCAGGACTGCCGACGGGTGAACAACCCTCAGGCTCACAAAATGGTGCGGGCGGTCAGTCGGATGCGACGGGGAGCATTGCCAACGGCGATGGGAGTGGATCGGATTCTCCAATGGAAGACGGTGATGCGGCCAATTTGGAGTACAACAAACAAGCCACGGAATTGGTTCTGAAAAGACTTCAGGATGACTTTGAAAGAGGCGATGTTGATCCGGAGTTACTGGAACAATTGGGTTGGACCGAAGCAGAGATGAAGCGATTCACGGACCGGATCGGCAAGCATCTTCAGGACTTGAAATCCGTTGACGACTCCCCGCTCTCGACAGCGCGTCGTCAACAGTTTGAAGAAATGTTGAAGCTCATCAACCTGAAAAACAATGGCGTCCGCCGGACTGGCGAGAAGGCTCCAGCACGTGATGTGATCCAAATCGAATCTCACCGAGCAACGGTTCCACCGCACTATCGAAAAGCCTCCGAGCAATTCAGCAAGGATCTCTTGCGTCTGAAAAAAAACGAAACGCCATCCCGCCGTTAATGGTTTTCGGCGTGCTCTGATGATGCCCGAGTCCCTTGCGGAGCGTCTGACAGGCGGTTCGTATTGACCAGTTCCGCAAGGCATCTCTCCGTCGTCCGTCCGAGACTCCATCAAACCGGCCGTAAGCGACTCGAGCAACGACTGCTGAAAAATGCATCCGCTCGTGAACTGGCTGAAAAGCTCAATCCACCTTAGGGGAGCGGCAGCGGTATTTATTTGTTTCGCGTTGGTAATTTTGGAGGGCGCCTACTAGACAATCTCCAGCATGATTTGTAAAACGGAGCGGACATCGTAGTCAAATTCATCGGGTGATTCTTAATTCCTGATCTGTTGAGAGTTTCTGAATGAGTGACATGTCTGAAGTAATGATTGAGGCCAATAGTCTTAGTAAATTTTACGGACCATTTGCGGCGACACAGAGTGTTTCGTTCTCCATTCCTCGAGGTCAAGTGGCTGCATTTCTCGGCCCCAACGGTGCCGGGAAATCGACGACGATGAAGCTTCTGACAGGCTTTCTTGCGCCGTCATCCGGCACTGCAAAAATCGGCGGCTTTGATGTCTCCACCGAGAGACTGCGGGCGGCTGAGATTTTGGGTTATCTTCCTGAAAATGGGCCGCTGTATCTGGAGATGACTCCGGCTGAAATTTTGCGATTTTTGGGATCGGCTCGCGGCATGTCCACGCGTCTCTTGCGAGATCGACTGGAGTTCGTGGCGACTAAATGTTCGCTTCAGGGGGTCTGGAGCAAGCCCATTTCCAAACTGTCGAAAGGGTTCCGGCAACGAGTGGGAATGGCTCAAGCGTTATTGCACGATCCCCAAGTCCTAATCCTTGACGAGCCGACGAGTGGTCTCGACCCCAATCAGACTCATGATGTGCGTCAGTTAATTCTGGGTTTGGCAAAGACAAAAACAATTTTGCTTTCCACTCACATTCTGCAAGAGGTGAAAGCCGTTTGCAGTCGCGTGATTCTGATCAATGATGGATCCGTCGTGCTTGATGGTGACGTCAGTGAACTCGAGACCAATGGTCAAGGCATGGAAGCCCACTTCCGCCAATTGACCGGTGCAATGTGATAAGCCGGCTCCTCTGCCGCTCGAGTCCGTGCGGAAGTCAGTTGGCAAAACTATAAGTCGCTCTTCTCTAGGCCGACTTCGTCTGAATCCTTTTCCGGAGAAAAGGTGCCTAAGGCTGTGCCGAGGGCAATTTTGAACTGTGTGATTGATCTGAGATTTTCTTCGAGGTTTCTAGGCGATGCGAAGTCATGTTATCCTCGCGGTCTTCAAACGAAACTTCTGGAGCTATTTCTCCGGAATGATCGGCTACTTGTTTATCGTGGCCTTTGTGTTCGTGGGAGCTTTTGCCGCGTTTCAAGAGAAGTTCTTCACGAACAATCTCGCCACGCTGGACCAACTGAATGAATGGTTTCCACAACTGCTCCTGTTCATCGTCCCCGCAATCACGATGGGGGTCTGGTCCGAGGAACGAAAGCTGGGGACCGAGGAACTGCTCTTCACTCTGCCGATTTCCGACATTGAAGTCTTAATCGGAAAATATCTCGCGGTGGTTTCTGTCTATACCGTTGCGTTACTGTTTTCCCTGACTCACGCCGTGGTTCTCGGATGGATCGGTGAACCCGATTGGGGCCTGCTCTTTGCCAATTATCTTGGCTATTGGTTTGCCGGATGTGCGTTGCTCAGCGCCGGCATGGTTGCATCGTACCTGACAAGTAGCGCCACGGTTGCCTTCGTTCTGGCATCGATGATTTGTGTCGTTCCAATCATCATTGGATTTGTGCCAATCCCCTCTCCGTTGCTGGCGTTTTTGGGCAATGATCAATTTTTTGATCAACTCAGCCTGCCACGGCAATTTTCCGCCTTCGGCATAGGACTGATCGAAGGAAAGAACGTTCTGTATTTCGTCTCTTTTGCCGGATTTATGCTGTACTTGAATCTCGTTTTGATCGGCCAACGACATTGGAAAGGGGGCGTGCGAGGTGCCAGCATGGGTTGGCAATTTACAATCCGAGCGGTTTCTCTGGCATTGATTCTGGTCAGTGTCAATGTTTTGCTCTCTTCGAACAGCCCCACGATCGACATGACGGCGGAACGCGTCTTTACCGTCGCGCCCACGACCAATACCTTGCTGAAGAATCTCAGTGACAAACGCCAAGTCACGATTCAAGCCTTCGTCAGTCGCGATGTTCCTCGCGATTATGCGCCAGTGAAAACCATGCTTCTGGGACTGCTCGCGCAATACGAACAAGCCAGTCGCCATCACATCACCGTTCGCATCGTACAAATTGATCCGGCCAGTCGGGAGGCCGAAGAAGCCAAAAAGTTTGGTATTGAAGGCCGTAAAGTTCAGTCGGACCGAGCCGGCCGATCACAGGTGGATGAGGTCTTTTTGGGAGCCGTGATCAACAGTGGTGCCAGCGAAGTCGTGATCCCCTTCTTCGACGTCGGCCTACCTTTGGAGTATGAACTCACACGCTCCGTGAATACGGTTGCAGCGGAGAAGCGGCGTCGAGTTGGTGTTTTGGAAACCGATGCCAAATTGAATGGTGGATTCGATATGAGTACTTTCCGCAGCTCTCCAGAGTGGCGGATCGTGACCGAACTGAAAAAACAATATGAGGTCGAAACGGTTTCGCCAGCCGCTCCGATTGATGAATCGAAATACGACGTGGTGATAGCCGTTTTGCCGTCCAGTCTCGGCCAAAATGAAATGACAAATTTTGTGGACTATGTTAAAAAGGGAAAACCCGTACTGATTTTTGATGATCCACTTCCGGCCACAAATCCTCAACTAGCGCCTAGCCAGCCCAAGCCCAAGGCTGGTGGCAACCCAATGATGCAAATGGGCTCCCCTCCGCCGGAGCAAAAGGCTGAAGGGGGACGAGCCACATCCCTTGTTAATGCACTCGGTATCCAATGGATTTACGATCAGGTCGTATTCGACACTACGGTCATGACGATGCATCCTGAATATTCCGACTTGCTACGTCCGGAAATTGTCGCCATTAGCCCAAAGAGTGGGAACCAAACAGCATTCTACCCTGACAGTGATGTCACCAGTGGCTTACAGGAAGTGTTCTTGTTCTTCTCGGGAACGATTCGCCCACGTGAGGGAAGCCCCCTGGAATTCAAACCGCTGCTGCGGACCGGAAAACGCTCGGGCCTACTCGAATGGAAGGACCTCGTCACATCCGGATTTATGGGTGGCATTCAGATCAGTGACGACCCGCTGCGAATTATGGATAATGATGCGCACACGATTGCAGCTGAAATTGTCTCGCCGAAGGATGGGAAAGGAGACAAGATCAACGTGATTTACGTGGCTGATGCCGACATTATTTCTGATTGGTTCTTTTTCGTCCGTGAACGAAAACAGTTTCATCTCAATTTGGACAACGTCACGTTCGTACTGAATGCGGTCGATTATCTCGCGGACGACAAAGCTTATATCGCTCTTCGAAAACGCCGTCCAAAGCACCGAACTCTGACAAAGGTCGAAGAGCAGACGGCAAAATTTATAGAAGTCGCCAATAAGCAGCGGCACCAAGCCGCCGACGAAGCGAAGCAGGCCTTGGAAGATGCCAAAAAACGTTTCGCAGAAAAGGTTGAAAAAATCAAAAAAGACGAAACCTTGGATGATGCGACACGGACTCAATCATTGCTCATCGCGCAGTCTGAAGAACAACGCAAAGTGGAAGTCGAAGAGGTCTCGATCAACCGAAATAAAGAGCGGAGCATCGATCAAAGTAAGATTGAGTCCGACCGAAATGTACGAACGGTGGAACGTGGTTACTATGCCGCGGCACTTCTTTTTCCGCCCATTCCGGCCATCGTGCTCGGAATCATCGTTTGGCTCATGCGACTTCGCGATGAACACAAAAACATCGTCCCGTCCCGCAGAGCACCTGCCAAAAAAATGTGAACATTACCGGCGGCGGAACTTTAGAATTGATTGTTCGCCGGAGATGTTGAATTTGACCGTATCGTTGTTCGACAGTCCTACCGCAGAAGCGTCGCCATGAATGAATCACAACGGACATTTGCTTTCCTTATTCTCGCCATTATTTCCGTGGCCGCAGCCCGATTCGCCGGACCCGCAGTCCCGAAGCCGGTGGCTGAGATCACCGACGTTGGCAAATTGTTTTATCCCGACTTCACAGATGCGGACCTCGCCAAGTCGCTGCAGGTCACAAACTACAATGCGGAAACGGCAGAAGTTCGACCGTTCGGCGTGGTTCAAGGCAAAGACGGGCTGTGGCGAATTCCCACCCGTCACAATTATCCCGCTGACGGCAAAGATCGGCTTGCCAAGACGGCAACGTCTATGTTCGCCATCACGCGCGAAGCATTTGCAGGGCGCAGAGATAATGAACACGCGGAGTTCGGTGTCATCGATCCTCAGTCTGAGGGATCCCATGACCTGAAGGGAATCGGAAATCGAATTACCTTGAAAGATCAAAGTGGTAAAACGCTCTGCGATTTTATTATCGGCAAAGAAGTCAAAGGCCGATCGGGTTACTTTTACCTCCGACGACCGGACGAGAAGGCAACCTATATTGCCAAACTTGATATCCAAGTTTCCACCAAATTTACGGACTGGATCGAATCCGATTTGCTGAAAATTGATGGGACTCGTTTGACAGAAATTGACATCGATACCAGTTCCGTTGATTTGGAACAGGGGGCAGTAGTTGAGGGCGATATGAGTCGTTTGTCGCGGACGGGTTCGAATGATCCGTGGAAACTACAAGGATTGGACGAGGCGACTGAAGAGGTCAATCAAGACGAAATTCGGAAACTGGTCAGTTCCTTAGATGATCTGAAAATCGTTGGTGTGCGACAGAAGCCCGCAAAATTGATGCAGAGCCTCCGTGAAGGAATACTTCAACGAGATCAGTTTACCGCAATGGACCTGCAGGAAAAGGGATTTTTCTTCGCCAAGGATCGTAAGTCGAATCGATCCGTACTGATTCCCAAAGACGGGCAGATGACTGTGATCACGGATCAAGGAATCGCCTACGATTTAAAGTTTGGTGACGTGTTCAATGGGAGTGAAACAGAAGTCGAAGTCGGTTTCGCAGCCAAAGACGACGCCACGGAGAAAACGCCCGATGCAACTAATTCGCCGCAAAAGAGTCGCTATCTTTTCGTGTTGGTTCACTTTAATGAATCCAGCCTCGGTGTTAAGCCGGTATCCCCCGTGAAACCAGAAGCACCCGCCACAGAATCGGCAACGCCTACCAACGCAGACCCAACGGATGCGGCGACACCCGCGAATACCGCGGACGATCTGAAAAAGAAGTACGACGACGCGCTCAACACGTACGAAGCGGATCTGTCAAAATATGACTCCGATTTAAAATCGTATGAGCAAAAAGTCAAAGACGGAGAAAAGTTGGTCAAGGAAATGAACAGTCGCTTTGCCGACTGGTATTACGTGGTTTCTGGAGAGAGTTTTGAAAATCTGCGTCAGGGGAAGAAGACCCTTGTCAAAGCCAAGGCAACCGATGGGCAACCGGCGGATCCGGCCGAGACTTCATCGCCCGCGAACTAATCTGACCCCGGACGGAATTTTTCTTAAATCATGCCCGTTTGCCTTAATGGCAAGCGGGCATCGGCTTTCCGTAGGTTGGGAATCTGTACAGTACGGCTGATGTGGTGAGATAGAAATCTATCTTCAACTGCCGATACAACAGTATGCTCCATGGTGACTACTGTACATTGAGAGAAGGATATCGAAATGGACCGTCGCAGTTTTTGTTTGGGGCTTTTCAGTACGACGGTGGTCTTCGATCGGCTGCTACTCGCCACACCGCCTCTTCCCATGTTGGCGAAACCAACCGTGCAATGGAACTACAACCTGAAGGCGGCGCACAAACTCGCCGTTGAACAAGAAAAACCTTTGTTGATTGTGTTTGGAGCGAGTTGGTGTACCTACTGCCACAAACTCGAACGCGAGACATTGGGAGACAAACGCGTTTCAACGATCGTCAATCGTAAGTTCATTCCTCTTCATTTGGACTTCGATCAAGACGCCAGAGTCGCCAAGGTTTTGGAAGTCGAACGCCTGCCCTGCACAGTGATTATCAACGCTGACGCTGATTTATTGCAAAAACGGGAAGGCTATCTGGACTGCAATCAATACCTGCGCACACTAGAATCCGCCTTAGAAAAAAGCAACCAAATCCAACAGACCAAGGGTTCTGCTGCCAGCTAGTCCCTGTGTGATAACAGTGGCACTGGCCGGGAAACCTCACCTCACCTCGTCCGAGCGGCGGCGCCCACCTGGAAAGAAACATTCCGCCTGTACTGGGGGGGGGTCTTCGTGTTTATGTTCCGTCCGCGATGTTCCATCGGTCCGTGCAGAGGCAGGTCTGTTTGAGGTCTTGAAGTCGGATTCGTCGCTCAAATCTGTGCGCGAATTTGAATCCTCGACTGCGGACCGGATCAGCACCGCCGACCGATTGCCTTCCATCAGGTCTGCGTCTGGGCGGCATGTTTTGTGTTCGGCCACGGACCTGTCTCATCCGGTTTGGCGGAGCCTCCGACGAAAACTCAGGTTGTCTTCGTGAAGTCGCCTAGCGAAGATGATTCTGGCGTAGATCGTCAACCGCGTCTGAGGCAACCATCTGTGTCACTCAGACCGAGGAGTTGCTCCGCTCGACTCAATCGCGTGACCAGAAACGGTCGCCGGCGGAGCAGACCACGATGTTTTCAGGCCCACGACCCAGATCCGTCTGCGACGTGAGGCTTCTGGATCAACGTCCTGTGGATGCAAATCGACCAGAGACAGAACCGAGCACTACGGTGAAGCACCCCCTGTTCGGAACTCAAGTACCGACCGACCTTTGTTTCGGCTGCCGAGGAAAAGCATCTGGAATCTTTGTTGCCGCAGACAACGAACCTCGTATCAACGTGGAATAGACTGCGGAACGGCAGAGGCCGTTGAGTGAATCGCAACGTCTCGTGGCGAGAAGAAAACAAACAGGCTGAAGCCGCTTCAGGCGGCTCTTCGAAAAAAAGGGATTTCAACAATTTTTTATCGTATTGAAGGATAATACCCCGTGCTACCACAATCGATGAACTTCAGCGCGACCCCGATCCTTAACCTGATTGTTGCCCTCGCCCTTGGGACAGACGTGGTCGCCCAATCCGAATCTCCCTCGCCAAGAACGATCCTCGGTGCCGAGGATCGGCGAGTACAGACTACGCCACGGCAGGACAAGTCGGGCGGTCGACGCGGGCCCCGCACACCGAACAACTTCAATCCCCAACCCCCGCCGCAGAACTTCAACAACGACGGCCCTTGGAACCGTGATGTCATTGCGTATCGAGTGGTGGCGGGCGGCGCAGTCGTGAAGGCAACGACGTTCGAACGCGCCGGAGTGCCGACCATCGCTCGGATGACAGATGGTCGGATCATCCTTGCACACCAACACGTTCCGGAAAATGACCGTGAACACTTCGATAAAGTGGCCGTACATTTTTCCAGCGATGACGGCAGAACATGGACGACATCACAAGTTATCCAAATGGCAGGCCGACCGGAAGGAATGCGTTTTCCGTTTGATCCGACGCTCGTGCCGCTGCCCGACGGACGTGTGCGGCTTTATTTTAGCGGCAACATGAGCCAGACATTCGAACGAGGCACGCCGGCGATTCACTCCGCCATCTCCACGGATGGAGTGAACTACACCTACGAACCGGGCGTCCGGTTCCAACTCGCGAACCGCATGACCATTGACTGCGCGGCGGTGCTGCACCAAGACCTGTTCCATCTCTTCGTTCCTGACAATGGCGTACTGTTGAGTCCCGGCCAGAGGCCGGGCTCTGAAGCTGCAGGCGATCGTCCGCGTGAAGGCGTTGGCTATCACGCCACGCGCCAGGACGGATTGAGCTTCACACGCATCGACGATGTCACAATCGATGGCCGCCGTCGCTGGCTGGGCAACGCCGAGTCTGACGGCGAACACATCACGTTCTATGGGACGAGCGAAGGCCTGAATACCGCAAGCAAGGCCAATGGTCGTCCGTCAGGCGGATTTTGGATGGCCACGAGTGCTGAGGGACAGAAATGGAACTTGGTGGCCAACCCGCTCATCAGCGGCGGTGACCCCGGCGCGGTGAAGACGCGGGATGGCGGATTGCTTGTTGTGATTACCGGTGAATCGCGACTGCGACCCGGCGGTCTACGGCGTGGTGGTGCTGAAAACAATGTGCTCCCCACTCCTCCAAGGCGAGGGCCGGGTTGAAACTCATCAACACCGACAGCGGATATCCCTCACTGGACCCAAAGTTTGGCAGCAGGTTGCGTCGACTGTCTCCGTGCTGTTCACGCAACGGCCGACGTTCAAGCAAACAGGACCGCCTTCTGGCGGCGATTGAGTTCAAGCCGTTCCTGCGTTCGGCGGCATACGCATACGAGGCAATTTACAGCGTATCGATTCTGCGGGACAGGATGGCTACGGGTGATCCGTGTAGGCGTCCTCGGACCGGGAATCCCTGACCAAGTCCCGACACTGGAGATCCGTACTCTTGAAAAGCGACAGAGGCCGCTGTGGGACGGATTCGCCTGATCCTCGTGTCGTTGTGTGGCTCGTTTGACGCTTGGTCATGCGGCAGTTTTCTCGTAAGATCCTGGCATGAAACTCGGCCATCATGCTCTGGCACCAACCGAGGCATCTCGCTGGCCGGGTTGCATGGATTGCTGCCGTTCGATTGCAACCCACTTCGCGGATATTCCATTCTCGACTTGTTACGGCGACGAAGGGAGTCGCCGTCCCTTCTCACCGGTGACATCCGACGTCCAATTCGTTCCCTTGTGTTCTATGTCGACCAATCAAAGACCATCCTCCCGTCAGGCAACGTTCGTAGTCCCATGCGTCGCGCGATGCCTCAATTCTGTGGAGTGATCATCAGGCAAGGAGATCCGATGCGACTTGCGATCAGTGGGACACACTCGATGGGGAAGACGACTCTGCTGAGTGATTGTTCCAAAGCATTCCCCGACTTCACGTGCGAGACCGAGGCCTACCGTTCCTTACGGAGTTTCAACCCGAATTTGTTTATCAGCCTTGGACGCCAAGCCGATAAACGCTCGATGTGGATTTTGCAGGGAAACCTCATGGGGAAACTCGTGAACCACCGGAAAGGTGACAAGGTGTTCTTCGATCGCGGCCCGGTCGATATGCTCCCCTACAGCCTTTACGCTTGGGAGGAGAAACAGACGGATCTGCACGAAGAATTTCTGGAATCGCTGAGGGACATCGCGCGGATCTACTGCAGGGAGTTTCTGGAGGCCATCCTGTTTGTACCGATTCAAGAGGACTATCTGATCGAGTTCGAGGACGACGGAGTTCGGCCCACCGACGATGGCTACCGTGAGCGAGTGGATGCCCACTTCAAGAACGCGTACAAGACGCTGGATCTCGGGATTCCGATCATTGAGATCCAGGGAACGAGGGCCGAACGGATCGCCACCATTGGAAAGTACATCGGCTGCCAGCCTGCGGTTCTGCCCCGGTAGAGCGGCCTGAGTTTGAACTCGACACGCGGCGGTCAGACGGGTGCAGCCTATCAGCCTGATTACGGAAAGACTGTCACGATGGACTGGAATAGGATGTCGGCCAACGAGAAGAATGCGGCATACAACAATGTCGCTGATGTTGGACCAGATTTCGTCGCGGACAAGACGCGGAGATGGCTCGAAGCCTCCACAAAACTGCGGGCCCAACACTCGAGGCATCTCAACCTAGCCTATGCCAACTACGAACGAACGGCTTGGGATTTCTATCCTGCGACCGATCCCAATGCGCCGTGCTATGTGCATCTGCACGGCGGGTACTGGCAGCGAGGAAGTAAGGAGATTTATGCCTGCATGGTGCAAGGAGTATTGGCCCGCGGTTGGTCGGCGGCGTTGCCGGGATACACGCTGGCGCCCCTTGCCGGGTTGACACAGATAGTCGCCGAACTTCGCCGCGCACTCGACTGGTTCGGTGACCACGCTGCCGAGCACGGCATCACTGGTCCGCTGGTGTTGTCGGGTTGGTCAGCGGGAGGCCACCTCACGGCAACCTTGCTTGGTCATCCAATCGTGGCAGCGGGGCTCGCACTTTCGGGGGTTTTCGATTTGGCTCCGCTCCGAGATTCGCCGCATGTCAACGATCTGCTGCAACTTACCGACGAGGAGGTCGCGACGCTTTCCCCCGTCCGCATTCCTAGTGTCGACAAGCCATTATGCGTCGCGTATGGCACCGCAGAACTTCCGCATATGATTGCCAGCAGCCGCCAATTTCATACGCTGCGTGTTGCAGCGGGGTTGCATGGTGACTTGGTTCCGATCGTCGATTGCAATCACTTTACGATCCTCGATGAGTTGACGACTTCGGACAGTCTTTTGGTGGACACGATTTGCCGACTCGGCCGTTCTCTGAAGGGCTGATCGGCCAAGACGCTGTGCCGACGGCGACGGAGCGACACTCGAGAAACATCGACCAGCCCATCACGAAACCGCGCTACGGTTCGACCGCTCGGTGATCGTAGCCCAACGGCCCACCGGTAGAGGGCATTGCCACTGACGGCTCATTCAACGACAGGACCTATCCCAGATTAAGCACACATCTGAAGAGCGACGCGATGAGCATCTCGATCGACCTGGAAACGCTTAGCTCACCGTTCCCAGCGAAGTATTCGCCGGTGATGATCACGCCCATGCCCGGTGACTCTATTTGAATTGTGCCGATCGGCTTGCGCAGCGTCTGCGATGTTCGATACTGCCGCTCCTCATCTGGCGAATGAACGCGACATGGAGAGCCGGCTCGGCAACTGCTCAGAATCACATTTCTGGGTGACTGGAAATTTCGACTCCGGTTTGTTTAAGTGGAGCCTCATTGCAGATATCGAGGAGACATTCGGGGAGTCGAGGGGATGTGCGGCATTGTCGGTTTCTTGGCCAAGAATACTGATTTGCGCAGATCCCTAGGTGAGTTTGTGGTGCCGATGCTGACCTGCATGGGAGACCGCGGTCCAGACTCGGCTGGCTTGGCTGTCTTCGGTGATCCGGTAGATCCGGAGTTGCGGCGATTCAATCTGCACGCACCTGACCGCCGGTTTGATTGGCCGACATTCAAGGAACAGTTTGGTAATCGGCTCGGCGGACGGATGGAATTGAACGCTCTCGAAAATCATGCGGTGCTGATTTCGCCAGTAGAGCCGGTCCGTTTTCAAGCGTGGCTTACCGAGAGTTATCCCGCGTTGCATCTGCTTTCGACCGGCCGAGTGATGGACGTCTACAAAGACGAAGGCCATCCGGCTGAGATCGCTCGGCGATATCACTTCAGCCAACTCACGGGGACTCACGGCGTGGGGCACACACGCATGGCGACCGAGTCCGCTGTGTCTCCTGCGCATGCACACCCCTTCACCGCCGGCGAGGATTTTTGTCTGGTCCACAATGGCTCTCTGTCGAATCCCCACAACGTACGCCGCAAGCTGGAAAAACGCGGTGTTTGCTTTGAGACCGACAACGACACCGAGGCCGCCTGCCGGTTCCTTGAATGGCGCATGAGCGAGGGAAACAGTTTAGAGGCGGCACTGCAGCAGGCGTTTGTGGAACTCGATGGATTCTATACGTTGTTGATGGCAACGGCAGATCAGTTGATCCTCGTTCGCGATGCGTTCGCCTGCAAGCCAGCCGTCGTCGCAGAAACCGCTGACTACGTCGCCATCTCCTCCGAATATCGCGCACTGGCGCATCTCCCCGGCGTGAAAGAAGCGAACATCTTCGAACCTGACCCGGAACAAATTTACTCATGGACCGCCTAATCCAGCTCGATTTGGGCCGCATCACGGTCCGTGAGCTCAACAATTATCTGCACCACGAACTGCCCACTAACCTGCCGGTCCACGTCGAAATTCTGAATCCCAACGGAATGCATAGTCTCGCTGTCGGATTGAATGCGCCAGCGGAAATCGACATCCGTGGGCACGCCGGTTACTTCATCGCGGGGATGAACCAGAAAGCCAACGTCACCGTCCACGGCAACGTCGGCTGGAGCGTCGCCGAAAACATCATGTCTGGCACGGTTCGTGTCAAAGGCTGCGCCTCCGAGTGCGCCGGAGCGTCCGGTCACGGCGGATTGCTGTTCATCGAAAACGATGCCTCCTCCCGCTGTGGTATCTCTTTGAAAGGCGGCGAGATCATTGTCGGCGGCAGCGTGGGACACATGTCCGCTTTCATGGCTCAAGCTGGAACCTTGGTCGTCTGCGGCGATGCGGGTGCGAACCTCGGTGACTCGCTCTACGAAGCCACAATTTACGTGGGCGGCAAGATTCACAGTCTTGGTGCCGATGCCCAAGAAGAACCGATGACGGCAGCCGACATCGCACATGTTGCCGGGTTACTGGAGCGGGTCGGAATCCGACGCGATGCCGCCGCATTCAAACGTGTCGCATCAAAGCGATCTCTTTACCATTGGCACGCAGACGCAGGACAAGAGTATTGAAATGGCTGACCACATCTCAGGCGAAGAAAGCTACTCGTACAACCGACACGCACTGGAGTACATCCAGCATGCCGCGGTGCACGGATTGTACGACATCCGCGGCTTGGGAGCCAAACGGAAACTGCCGACCTTCGACGACTTGGTGTTTCTCACGGCCTCGGCATCGCGTTATCCACTGGAGGGCTATCGCGAGAAGTGTATTTCGAAGACGGTCCTCGGCACGCGTTTCGCCAAGAAACCGATTGAGCTGAAAACTCCGGTGACGATTGCGGGCATGAGCTTCGGATCGCTCTCGGCCAACACCAAGGAAGCGATCGGACGGGCGGCGACGGAGATCGGAACTTCGACCACCACCGGCGACGGGGGAATGACTCCCGAAGAGCGGCAATCGTCAAAAACGCTGGTCTATCAATGTCTGCCGTCGCGATACGGCTTCAACCCCAACGATCTTCGCCAAGCAAACGCCATCGAACTAGTCATCGGCCAAGGCGCGAAGCCAGGCGGAGGTGGCATGTTACTGGGCCAGAAAGTCAGCGAACGCGTCGCTGGCATGAGGACACTTCCGCAGGGAATCGATCAACGCTCGGCCTGCCGGCATCCCGACTGGACCGGTCCGGACGATCTGACGATCAAGATCAACGAACTGCGGGAGATCACCGATTGGCAGATCCCAATCTACGTCAAGATGGGAGCGACACGAGTTCGCGAAGACGTGAAGTTGGCGGTGAAAGCCGGAGCGGATGTCGTCGTGATCGACGGTATGCAAGGCGGTACGGCCGCAACGCAGCAATGCTTCATCGAACATGCCGGGATCCCGACGCTCGCCGCGTTGCCGCTTGCTGTGCAAGCGCTCGAAGAGATGGACGTCTTCGGTACGGTGCAACTCATCATCTCCGGCGGCATCCGCTCCGGAGCCGATGTCGCCAAAGCCCTCGCCCTCGGAGCCGACGCCGTTGCGATTGGGCAAGCGGTGCTGATGGCTCTGGGCTGCAACAGTCCATCGTACTGCCACGAAGGCGAGCGCATCGATGCCACCGAGGATTACGAAAACCTCGGCACGGTTCCAGGCTATTGCCATCATTGCCATACCGGCCGCTGTCCCGTCGGAATCACCACACAGATTCCGGAACTCGAAGCTCGCATGACTCCCGACTGGGGAGCCAAGCGTCTCAAAAATTATCTGCAAGTGCTGACGATGGAGTTGACGACACTCGCCCGAGCTTGTGGCAAGTCCAACGTGCATCACTTGGAACGCGAAGACCTTGTTGCCCTGACGATCGAAGCCGCCGCAATGGCGAAAGTGCCACTCGCCGGAACCAATTGGATTCCTGGCCAATAATTTGTGCTGCGGGGTGTTCGCTCCGTTTGCGTTTGCTGTTGAGCCGTTTTTTTAATCTCCACGCCAGAAACAATCTGAAAAACCAATGCGTACGGAAACCCCGCACACTCCACAGGAAACACCATGAACGACCGCAATGCTCTGCGCAAGCGTCTGGAGCAAGACAAGATTGAATTCATCCTCGTGCAATTCGTGGACGTTCACGGAGCTGCCAAAGGGAAGATGGTACCGGTGTCGTGTCTCGATGATGTGCTAGATACCGGAGCCGGATTCGCCGGCGCTGCAATGTGGGGCATCGGGCAAGGTCCGCATGGACATGACGTGATGGCTCGGATTGATCCCACCACGTGCACCCCGCTGGCGTGGATGCCGAACACGGCTCGATTCGCGGCCAATCTGTTTGTCGATCATCAACCGCATCCGTTTTGCTCACGAACTAATTTACAGCGGGTGTTGAACCAGGCCAAGGCCAAGGGTTACATCTTCAATGTCGGCATGGAACCGGAGCACTTTCTGGTGACGCGCGCTGCGGACGGTTCGATTCGCCCGTGGGATCCGGTGGGAGTCGATACGCTGGCGAAGCCGTGCTACGACTATCGCTCGATGTCCGCCGCAATGGGCTATCTGCAAGATGTGACGACGGCGCTCAATCAACTGGGCTGGGGCGCATTCCAGGTCGATCACGAGGATGCCAACGGGCAGTACGAAGTCAATTTCAACTACGCCGACGCGCTCGTCACCGCGGACCGAGTCACCTTCTTCCGTATGTTGAGCACCGAGATCGCCAAGAACTACGGAGCGACCGTGACGCATATGCCCAAGCCGTTCACCGACCGCACCGGCAGCGGCCTGCACGTTCATTTTCATCTGTCCGATGCGGAGTCTGGAAAAAATGTGTGCCTCGATCAGGCCGACCCGCGCGGCCTCGGCTTGTCAAAGCTGGCCTATCACTTCCTCGGCGGTGTCATCCACCACGCGCGCGCGATCTGTGCGGTGACCAGTCCGACGGTCAACTGCTACAAGCGATTGCAAGTCGGCGCCGGATTGATGTCCAGCCGATCGGGCTTCAACTGGACTCCGGCATTCGCCAGCTACGGTGACAACAACCGCACGCAAATGATCCGAGTCGCCGGCCCCGGCCACTGCGAAGACCGCACCGTCTCGGCCGGCTGCAATCCGTACTTGGCCTTAGCCGCATTCCTCGCTGCCGGCTTGGACGGCATCGAAAACAAACTGGATCCAGGCGAACCGAACCTCGGTAACCTGTATCAACGCTCGCTCGCCGAGATCCGCGACTCCGGCATCAAACTGCTCCCACAATCGCTGAGCGAAGCCGTCGAAGAACTCCGCAACGACGCCGTGGTGAAATCGGCGTTAGGAGTCATCGCCGACGACTTCATCGAACTGAAATCCCGCGAATGGCAAAGCTACCACAAGCAAGTCTCGGCGTGGGAAGTCGAGCAGTATCTGACTGCGCTCTAGTGACCTTGAAAGGGGGAGCAAAACCGAGACCACCGCGTTAGGGCAAACATCAAAAACGCCATCGTGGAGAAGACGAATGACTTGGAATTTGTCGCCGATCGCCATTCCGCAAAACGGGCCACGCTCCTGATCAACGCACGGAATCTCCACGCCCTTCCGCAGAGGAACTTCGTAGAAAAGAAGCGGATGACAGGGGTCAATTTTGCGAAGTTCCTGAAGATGGTGGGCAGGAATGAAAAGATGAAGAGAGACTCTCTGACAGACTGAAGACGCTAGGAAAAACAATGCCTAGGTCGTTGTCCAGCCAAGCCTTCGCCGAGGTTCAACAGATTCATTCCTAATGCGACTGCCCAAACTGCGGAGCCGGCCGCTGTGGGAGTGCCACGACGGCCGACCGTCCCACGAATCGGCCAGAGGAATCGGCGACCGCGAGAAGATCGCTGGTGAGTGGTTCGAGCAGTGCTGTCACCGCTCCGGCCGCAAACTGTGGTTCCTCGTCACTCGAGACGCTCAGGCAGACCCTGTATGAACGATCTTATCGCGCGGCCCTTTGTCACTGCTATTTCAAACACCAAGAGCATTGAGAATTGACATTACGTCAATGTCCGAGATCAGGGGGCGACTGGCTCTCTGACCGCGTTATCTGAGCAACCCTGATCACCCCAGAAGAACAACCGGAACGCGTCACAGATTACCACAACAAAATCCTGCTCCAGTGCTCAGAGGAAGATCCAGATTAGGTTCTCCGTGTGGACAGGTGGGCTGCGTGACTCAAACCGAACCTGATCCGCAGAGAGCTGTTTTCCATCTCTGTGTCTTGGATGTTACAAAAAAACCGCTTGCAAAATGGGCTGCGAAGACTTCCGAAAAAAGAGCAACGATTCGGTTGACTTGGCCGAAAAATTACAGACCGGGATCGAGTCGAATCAAACCGCCCGTCGGTTTGTCATTGCCATCCGTCGTTCTTCCGGTATTGAACACCGTGATGTACAGAGCCCCTTGTTTGTCGAAGGCAAGCGACGTGGGTCGATCAAGACCGAGGATTTTCTTTGGCTTGACTTCGTCCCCTTCGAGGATCAGTTCAAACAGACCACCCTCTGACTTAATTTCTTCTGCCCAAGCAAAATCAGTGGCGTAGAGTTTGCCGCTTGGGCTGTAGGCGAGGCCCGTGATGTCGTGCAACCCGGTCTTATAGCTCTTAATCAGTTTTCCGGACTTGTCGTATTTGGTGAGCAGGGAATCACCGGGGACGTTGACCTCGCCCATCTGGCCGACAACCAACTCTGAGTTGTCTGGACTCACAGTCATCGCCACTGGAGCGTCAACCTGAGTCGCCTCTTTGGTAGCGATGACTGGAATCAACTCACCCGGCTTGCCATCCACGATTTGTGAAGCGACGATCCATCCCTTGGTATCGTCGCCATTCGACGTGACGTAGACGGCGTCGTTCCAGACAACGGCTTGGTAGAAATTACCCTCACCCTTGTTCTCCGCCGAGGTCCCCTTGATCGGTCCTAGGGTGAACTCCGCAGCATTTTCTGCGGTTTCTATCCGCGGTGTTCCGGGAACGTCATCCTCGATCTTGAAGATCCGAACAAGTTCTTCACCGTCCGGGCGACTGCCATCAGGAACGATCAAACGATTTGTTCCCCAAATCGTACAACCCAAGGGACCGATGTTGTACTTCGGTCCCTTGCCATAGACGTCGGTGGGGTAGCCATGAACTTCGAGGTAGATTTTTTTGGTCGCAGGGACGTAACGAAAAATGCCCTGTTGAGAGGTAATAAACACGTGCTCCGTTCCGGGATGAACACAGACGCCGGAGGGATTTTCGAGATGAATAACCGCGACCTTTATCGGACGCTCGGCCGTTGTTTCTGGGGACGTAAGCACTTCCTGCCCGGCAGACGGATTCGCGGGTGACTCTTCTTTTTTCGCAGCATCCTCTGCGAAATTGAAGGGGAGGCTGACCCCGAACATCAACGCCGGAACGATCCAACTGCAAATTAAACGGGGCTTGCTCATTTGATCTTTCATGTCTCGAGCGACGGAGGCAATCGGCCACCACGCAGGGTTCCTTGAGTCTCATCAGTGGGACATTGTTTGGCAGGGAGGCGTTGTAATCCGAAAAGACCCAACCGCACAACAGGCCGGCAGTGTTAACCTCTCGCGAGAGGGCACAGGCGAATCTTACAACAGCAAACCAGTTCCTGCAATTTACTGCAGTCAAGCCGACGACAATCGACGTACGCGATCCTGGATTTGACTGGCTCTGAAAAACGATTTCTACGCCACGGAGGTCCCTTCGAGAATTTCTGGAAGAGGGAATTAAAGGCTCTTTCCATCTCCGAACGGACAGATGCCCGAGGAAGCAACCATGCTCAAGTGATGCGCAAACCTAAGGCATGTTCCAAGAGACTCGGATACAGCCGATTGTCTGTAAACTTCCGGTCGCATTCAAGTCAGCCCGCACGGCGTTCTTCCGTTGATTCTGCCGACGATCCGGGTGTTCTTAAGGGTAGAAAGACAGGTTCGATATTTCGCTTTTGGAACATTTGGGCATAGTGCAGATGGCTGGTGAAGACGAGTAACTGTTGTCCCTCGCGGGTGAACTCCATCAACGTCTCTACGGCCGCTTCGGACCGCTGCTCGTCGAAATTGACCGTCACATCGTCCAAAACCATCGGAAGTTCGACGTTGTTGTTGGCGAAGGCCTTGACCATGGCCAAGCGGATTGCCAAAAACATCTGTTCTCGGGTTCCTCCGCTCAGCTGTTCTGCAGGTCGTGATTCGCCCCCCTCTTCGTCGACGTACAAGTGCTTTCTGCCTAGTGGAGTCCAGAGATGATGGTACTTGCCCAGCGTCAGCTTCCGTAAAAACGGGATGGCAGCGGCCAGCATCTCCGGCTGATTGGCCTGCTCGAACTGAGTGGCCACATCCTGCAATGCGTCGCTGGCCAGAGAGGCCGCAAACCAGGACAGCCACGCGTCGCGCAGTGCGGTATCAACCTCCGCCATTTCACGACGCACACGGGTTCCGCTTCGATCGGCTTCGAGTGACCGGAGTTCCTGCTTGATCGTCCCCAGCTGCTCGAAGGCATTTTGCAAGGCATTTTCAACCTCCCCGAGCTCGCGGGTATATTGGCGAGCCATCCCCGCAACGTCGTTGGGATTGAAGCGGAGCAGCTCTTCTTCGACGAGGACCAGATCGGGTTCCGATTTGACGAGATGTTCCAACTCGCGGCTGGATTGTTGCAGCAAAATCTCGACCTGCCGACGACGTTCCATCAATTCCAGCCGTTTGTCCAGTTGAGAACGATGTGAGACACCGGCCAAGGACAAGATCGCATTTCGGTTCTCTTCGAGGGCAGCGAGTTTTCGTTGCCAGTCCCCGGCCTCGCGACGCGTTTGAGAATGCAGTTTTCGCAGCCGTTTTCGCTCGAAACTCGCCTCGCGCGCAACGCGTAATTCACGTTCCCACGTATCGACGACATCGAATGGACTCGCCTCATTTGCCTTCGGGCGTTGCATCCGTCGACCTAAGTCTTCCACCTGCTTACGAAATCGCTCATACCCCAACCGAATGTCCTGAGACTTGTCTCGAGTTGTCAAGTATCGACTGCGTCGACTGCGTGCCGCGATGACCTTCTTCCAATGATCGACCGCCAAGTTGACTTCGACGGTTTCGTCCAATCCAAGATGCGCCAGTGTCTGACACCAACTCTTACGGCTGTTAGCCAAATCGCGCTGTTGAATTTGCAAGCGGGCGCGGGAGGCGCTCAATCGTCGGCGGATTTGTAGGATCCGAAGATAGTCGTCCTGCGCCCGTCGCAAGTCGGAAGCGCGGCGCGCGGCGAGCGCCAGAAGTTCCCCATCGTTCAGCTCTGACAAAGTGAAATCTCGGCCCATCCATTCCCGAATGCCGCAGGTTTCTGCATATGCAGCAACATGATCCAACAGATTTCGGCGTTCGGTTTCGTTGGCCATTCGAAGACTGCGCAGCTCAATCACCTGTTGCTGCAGCGTTTCCTCGTGATGCGACTTGAAGGCCCACGCGGTGCCGGCGGCGAACAGCGATAGGACGATGAAAATCAGCCCGACGATCCAACCGGTCGTGACGGCCGCATAGATACCGGCGACGAACAACGCCGCCCCAGCGAGTGTAAACCACGATAAGACACCATAGATCCAATCGGGCAATCCTTGACGAAGTTGAAGTCGTTCGAGTTGCTGGTCAATCGTGGTCGTACGGTAATGCAATTCACCGGCTTCAGAATGCCAGCGACTGAGATCCGTCAATTGGTCAAGTCGCTTGGCGGCGACATCGACAGACGATTCCAGCTCTGCGGAGGAAACTCCGTGATCCTGCAGTTCTGTCTTGAGGACCAGTTCCCGATCGCGGCAGGTCCCGTTGGCCCTTTTATAACGCCGTTGCATCCGCTGAGTCTTGGCCAGAACCGAGTGGTACTCCCGCGCCGCCTCGACGAAGGTGGCGTTGGCTTCCGGAGAATCATTCACGGCATCAAGACGCGTCAGCGACCAGTGGGGTCCAAGACTGGCAAGGTGCTCGATTAGTTCGCTTTCTTGGACGCAGGCCAACTGTTCCAGGTGGGATATCTGCGGCTCAAAATCCTTGGTCATGACGCGTTGTTCGGCCAGCATCTGGACCGCGCCCGAAAATCGCCGAATTTCGGGATCGATTCGGATTCCGGCGATTTTTTGGCTGATCCGTGAGACGTCGTCGAGCAAGCCATCACGTGATTTCGTGGCCGTGTCAACATCCAGATCCAGCCGCTGCAACCGCAGCACACCATCCGCGGGAAAAGCGCTGAAATCCGGCAGTTGCTGCAATTCAAAGCGGCACTCGCGCGATCGATTCCACGGGGGATGAATCTTTTCGAAGTAGCTCAGGCTCCGCAGATTCGCTTGTGATTGACTCTGCCGGACCCGATGCTTTTCGATTCGCTCATCCAACTCGCGCCTCTTCCCCAGCAATTCGCGGTATCGATCCCGTTGACGCGTGGTCGTTGCCGCTTGGCGTGTCAGTTCTTCGTGCCGTTTCAGCAGTTCAGGAATCACACAGCCGTCACTGGCAGAACCGATCAATCGCTCCAAGTGATGATCCACGCGATCGGGAAGTTCCATCAACAATCGGCCCTGAGGGCCGAGAGTCATGCCGTATAGATGTGCGGCAACTTGATCGGCAGTCAACGTCGCGAATTGTTGAAGCTCGGGTAAGCCGACGGCAAACACCGATTCAAACAACTTTTCGTCTGTGGCCGACAACAGGTCCTCCATGAAGGCCACCGTCGATTGACCGGCGGGAATTCCTGCAACAGAGAGAATGCCCGGGTCGTCGCCGTAGGCCGTCCGTTGGATTTCGTACTCACCGCCCCGATGTTCCACACGAAGAAGTCCAGACTGGACTTCTCGCCGCGGCTTGTTTTTGGGGGGATTCAGGAAATCTCCGGCAGAAAATCCGTAAAGAACGCCACGAATGAAACGCAGGAGCGTGGTTTTGCCAGCCTCATTCGGGCCGTAAAAGACGGTCAGCCCCGATCGATGCAGCGGCTGTTTGAAGTCTTGCCAGACTCCGAACCGATCAATCTCGATCCCGGTAATCCGCATCGTTTCCCCCAAGCTAATTTCAAAATCGGACTGTCATTGACGACTCATCGACGTGAACCAGTCCCAACCGAGTTTTTGTGCCTGTGCCGCAACGGCCGCGGGATCAACCGATTCTGACCACGCCTCCCACCGACCGGTCTTGAGTGTATTTGCGACCCGACCCTCGGCCATCCATTTTGTCATCGCCGACCTCACGACCGGTGTACGACGGCCGACGGCCAGTAAATATTCCGTCAATAGTTCACGTTGTCCAGACTCGATCAGAGACAGATCCTGATCTAAAGCGCGAACGCGGTGAACGTATCGCAAACCGGATGGCCGATCGGTCAACTGGGAAACCGTTAATGCCAGTTCGCTGACGGACAGGCCTGCCTCCCAACCGTTTGTTTTTCCGTGGGTTCGATCGAGATGCCAGTCGATGAAGCGGACTAATTCCCCAGGCAGATCCGATAAGCGTTCGACGGCGGCCAACATCCGCTCCAAGAGATCGTCACGACTTCCCGTCCCATCGATTGTCAACGTGAGACTTTCCCAACGGACGACGGCCAAGGGAACCAGCGTGTGTTTCACCCGACGCCGCCCATCGACCTCGAGCAACGTTGCGCCCCTCAGACCCGATTCCTCGAACGACATCCCCTGCGGACCGTCTTGCGAGTTGATCACGCCGTCGGTCAATGGAAGTGCACCTGTCGCGTCGCCAGCGGAGCATGCCAACCAGTCCAATGCCGCGAATCGTGCCGCCGAAATGCTACGTCCTGATGAGCGTTGCGGTAATAACAGACCCACGACAAACGGACGATCCGCGGGATTGATCGCTTTTGCCTCAAACAAGTCGTCCAGTTCCTGAGGGTCAATCGAAGTGTCAGCCGTCAGGGGAAGCAGTGTGACCAGTAAACGACCCCGATTTGTCAGATCAATGGGAGGCTCGTCCGGATGGATCAGGACCGTGACATTGTTCGGCATCACGGGGAGTTCTTCCCACGCCGCCGCGGGGTCGAGATGACCCGGTGTCACAAAAACAGGAATCTTGCGTTCCTGCAAACGCTCAAAACCGTTCCGCAACGAAACCTCTGCGGACAGACTCGCCACGGATCCATCGAAGCTGTTGCCGGTAATCAGCAGAGCATCGACGTCGCGTTCGATCGCGAGACTGACAAGCCGATCAAACGCAACAAACGTCGCCGTCTCCACAATTTCTTGAATGCCGTCTTGCAGCGGAGCGACAAACTCCAAAGGACAATCTAATCGCAGATTGGCCGCGTGTAATAGGCGAAGTGGTTTGATGGCCATGAGGCATCCCTTCCGAAGGCAAATTCATTCAGGACCTTTGGGCCGCACGGACGATCGACTCACCGCACGGTCCCTGCGCGGAATGGCACAAAGTGTACAGACAGGGCAACCCCCCGAAAACCCTGAACCGGCCCGTTTTGCCGATCGAGTGAGAAGTCGTAGGATCGCGATTTCGATCGAGCACCGTTCCATTTCATCCTCGCGGACTGCATAATTCGGATCATGAAATCAAAACCTGTGACCGTTAATCGAGCTTTAGTGGGGGCCATCGGAGGCGGGTTGCTTCTGATGGCCGGCCTGCTTTGGGCATTGGGTTTGGAGGGGAGCCAAGACGCGTGGCGTGGTGCGTGCATGAAGGTGGGAATCGTGATGTGCGCGTTGTGGCTCGCGCTTCCGTCCATGACAAGTCAGCACGAACTCGGCCGCATTTCGGCCGGTACGCTCGGAGCCGGTTTGGCCGTTGCCGTTTTGGTGGCCAGGACAAAAATTTCACTGAGCGTCCTGGTTCCGGCAGTGCTGAGCGTGGCCTATTTAATGCGAGTCTTGGGACCGTCGCAACAGAATCGTCCACCTCGACCATAGCCGGATCTTTCAAACAGAAGCGTTCTGTTCCGGTTCCGTCGCAATCCACCCGCGACCGTCGTCACGGACGCGACGACTTCCCAGCCTGACCCTGATCCGTTGTTCAGGCTGCTAAGCCGTGCTGCCTAGGAATTTCAAATCGTCGGCAATGCGTGACAATCGACGTTTCAGAATCTAAGCTGACCATTCTTTCTACTGAAGAACCACGGTGGATTCTACAGGTCTTCGCTGCATCCACATCGGAAGAACGTTCAATGCCCGATCACGGCAGCTTTTTGCAGGAGTCGCAGGGTGTCGGCCACGGCGGTCAGTGGTCGAGAAACCGGACGCAACGAGCTTGCGAGGACGCTCAGAGTCCCATTTATTGGAACACGTGTCCGAGCGAATTGCGAATCTATCACCCGTGAGATCTGAACATGAGATTGAGGATTGGAATGCGATCTGCCTTATTTTTTTTCTTGGGTGATCGACTTCGTGGCTATGCGGTGCCGTTATCGTTTTTCGTAGTGGGATCGGCTCTGCTCATCGAGTTCACGTCTTGCAGAGCGTCCGGCGGCGACTGGCCCGGCTGGCGAGGTCCAACTCGAGACGGGCACAGTGAGGAGTCATCCGGCTGGATTTCGGGGAGTTGGCCTCTGGAGGAACCCGCCTGGGCCGCGGAAGTGGGGGAGGGATGTACTTCGCCTGTGATCGTGAACGGGCGGTTGTATACTCTGGGCTGGAAAAACGACCAAGATACTGTGGTCTGTTTGCATGCCGACACGGGTGCGGTGATTTGGAAGCAGTCCTACAACGGGCCTCGTTACGGTCGTTATCATCACGGCGATGAAGTGGCCTACTCCGGCCCGACGGGAACCCCTGAATTCGACTCGTCGACAGGTTTTCTTTATACCCTCAGCGCCGATGGTGATCTCCACTGCTGGGATACGTCCTTGGACGGTCAGCGTGTTTGGGGGATGAACCTGTATGCCGTTTATGATGTGCCTCAGCGGCCGGATGTGTCTCCACAGCTTGCCGAGGGCGTGGTCAGCGGCGTTCGCGACTATGGCTACGTGACAGCACCGCTGGTTTACAAGGACTGGCTGATCGTAGCTGTCGGTGCCAAGGAGGGGCATCTGATGGCATTTGACAAACGAGATGGACGGCGGGTCTGGGTGTCTGATTCCACCGAGCCGGCCGGTCACTGTGCCGGCCTGGCTCCTATCGACGTCGAGGGCGTGCCCTGTGTGGCCTCATTCACTCTGCGAAAGTTGTTGGTGATTCGACTCGACGACGGGAAGCAGGGGACCACAGTGGCCGAGTACGATTGGTTGACCAACTATTCCAACAACGTCGCCTCCCCCACCGTTCACAAAAACTGTGTCCTGCTGACATCGGGGTACAATCGCGAGGCGATCTGCAAGGTAGAAATCGGGTTGAATGGCGCCAAGAAGCTGTGGGAGTCGCCTTATGCCTCCGGAGCGTGCACACCGGTGGTCCTGAACAACGAAGTCTTCTGGGTCTGGGACAGGAAGATGTTCTGCTTAGATTTCAATACCGGTAAAAAAAAGTGGGACGGTGGCAACTTCGGATCGCCGGGATCGTGTATTGCGACCGCCGACGGAAAACTGATCGTCTGGAGTGACCGAGGCAAACTGATGCTCGTCGAGCCCGGCGAGAAATACAACGAGTTGTCGCGCAGCGTGCGAATTTTTCAGGCCTATTGTTGGCCCCACGTGGCCCTTGCGAACGGGCGGATCTACTGCAAGGACCGCGACGGCAACATCAAGTGTTTCACTCTGAAACCGATGCCGTGAAGGCGTTGCGGCACGCGTCAGGACCAGCCGACCCCACACGCACCACCGAGTCACGATCCCCCGTCTCGTCGCCGATGCGTGTGAATCCCGCTAAAATTCGGCTTGCGCGGCGATCACTTCGAGACCTCGTCAGTAATCGGAAGATCATTCTCACTCATTCATCGAGGCTAGGGACTCGGAGCCAGATCCGGCACCGTCGTCAGTGGTGGAACGATGAGTTGCACTGACAATTGATAGCCATGAGCCGCGCCGCCTGTATTTTGGGCATCTTGGACGACAATATTCACGCGTCCGGTTACCTGTGCTCGGAACTCGAGATGCGCATCATGCGATCCCTGGTAATCGTCATTGGTCATGATCAGTTGGCCCTGTTCGTCGAAGATCGAGAGCAAGGCATCGAGCGGTGTTCCGTACTTTTCGGCTGCCACATGAATCGAGATATCTTCTCCAGCGGTCACATGTAACGCATAGACATCCACATCCAAGGGTTTCTCAATCAGTCCGAGTGTCCATGTTGGCAGTGTTAAACGCTGGGATTGTGAAACGCCGGGATTCGGTTCAATTTCCAATTGCCCCCCCAAGATTGGCAGAACCGGTAGCGTGAACTCTGCCGTGCCGATGGATGTAAGGACCTTCAGTGGAAGCTGCGGATGTGGATAGTCGGCAGGCAACGTCACTTCCAATTCGACTCGCGAATTACCAAATCGTTTGACATCAAAGAGGCCCAATAATTCCGGCAGCCCCGGGCCGATCAGTTTGAGACTCACACCTTTTTCCGGGCTTGTGGCTTCGGTGGCTTTTTCCAGCTGAAATCCGCGGACGATCATCTTGACGGTCTGGCCAGGAATGGCGGCAACCGGAGCGCACAGGAGGATTTGTGGTGGTTCATCAGCCCGCGCTGTGACCGTCATGATCCCGAGCAGAAGACAGCGGATGCCCCGAACGCTGTGGTGCAGAATTGTTTTCAGTGGCCAGGCGAGTTTCATACAAAGATCTCCCGAATGCGACGTCCGCTATCAAGGATTTCTACCGGTCGACCGTCAGGCGTCCGGAGCTGCTTGTGGGGATTGATTCCGAGCGAGGTCAGGATCGAGTATCCAACGTCTTCAGGGGAAATCGAGTTTTGTGTGACAAACGCCCCATTTCGGTCGGTCGCTCCAATAACCTGCCCGCCCCGAACATCGGCGCCGGCCAATAAGATCGAGCACGCGGCAGACCAGTGATCCCGTCCAACAATCGCGTTAATTTTCGGTGTTCGGCCAAACTCACTCAGACAGACAACGAGCGTCTCCTTCAGCAGTCCCCGTTGGTCAAGATCGTGAAGTAATGTGGAGAGCCCCGCATCGAAGTCAAGGGATTTCACGTCGAGTTGGTCGAACACCGCACCATGATGGTCCCAATTGGCATAGTGGATCGTGGTGAATCGGACACCAGCCTCGATCAGACGACGAGCGAGTAAACAACTTTGTCCAAACGTATTGCGACCGTATTGGTTGCGTAAGACATCGGATTCTTCTTCGATCGCGAACGCCTTTCGTGCCTCCCCCGACAAGACCATCGCTGCGGCATTCTGTTGATACTGATCGTAGGCTCCCAATTGGTCGCTGCCGTCAATTTGTCGCGTCAACTGATCAACCGCTTGAAGGTAGGAGCGACGCCGTTGCAGACGCACTTCGCCCAGAGATTCGGTGGGCGCTAAATCCCGGACGCGATAGTCCGCGGCATTGGGATCCCCCGCCTTAAACGAGTCGAAGCGGCTGCCGAGATAGGCACTTTTCCCCAGTTCGAAAGTAAAAAAGGGGTTGAGTGGAATGGAGACGTACGGCGGAGTTCGCCCGTTCAGTCCGAACTCATGGGCGGCAACAGCGCCCATGGCGGGCCAGTCTCCAAATTGAGATCCGAACCGACCGGACAAGACCCAATTGGAAGCCGTTTCATGGTGCGTATTGGTATGTGCGAGACTGCGTACGAGACAGACTTTGTCCATCGTTTCGGCCATTTTTGGAAACAGCTCGCCAATATCGAGTCCGGCAACATTGGTGGCGATGGGACTGTATTTCCCGCGGATCTCAGCCGCCGCTTCAGGCTTGAGATCGAACGTATCGAGATGCGACATGCCGCCACCGAGAAAGATCAACACCACCGATTTTGCCGTGGCCTGAGGGCTTTCTTGGTCTCCTGCGCGCGCTTGGCTCCGCAGCAGCGAAGGTAATCCGAAAGCGAATGTCGAGAGTCCACCGACTCGCAGAAAACTGCGCCGCGATGGCCTCGACCCACCGGAATCTGTTGAGTTCCCGAAGACAACATCGAACATCTTGCGTCCCTTCCAAACCTCAGCCTGCCACCACTGACCAAGAGGCCATTAATGATTGAATGTAAACTCTTTGGAGTTTAATATTGCCCACAACAAATCGACTGCGGACTCCGTGCGATCGACATCTTGAAGCCCACTCAGGAGCTGTTGTCGCTCCGCATCATTGGGGAAGCGACTCAAGGTATTCAGATACAGTTCGTCAAGGATCTGCTCAGCGCTGCGCCCGCTCCCCAGTAATTGCATCAGTCGACCCTCCGGAGCGGTCATCTTTGACAGGATGTTCGGGCTGTTTTGCAAATGAAGTAATTGCGGCAATGTCACCTGCGTCGTTTTCTCACAGGTACACGCGGTGAACCGATCAGAGCGTCCAAAAGTCATTAAGAAATAGGAGTCGATGTGCGGTCCGCTCAATTGGATCGCCCGAATTCCCTGGATTTCACCGGGGTAGGAATCCCTCACGCCTGTGGCCTGACAAAGGCTGTCGAGCAACACTTCGGCCGGCTGGCGCTTGACATAGTAATGCGAATAGAAGCGGGTCTCATTCTTATTCGCGGGGGTCGTCTCGGACGAAAGCTGGTAGGCGCGCGATGTGACCATCAACCGCATGATCTGCCGGATGTCAAATTTGGCTTGGACGAATTCCGTACACAATCGTTCCAACAGGGCGGGATTACTGGGGGGGTTGGTGGGGCGCAGATCATCGACCATCTCGACTAACCCAACAGAAAAGAAGTGTTTCCAAACGCGATTCACAAACGTTCCCGAGAAGGCATGGTTGTCGGCGTGAGTAATCCACTGGGCGAGCTGTTGCCGTGGATCGGAATCCACCGCCACAGTGACCGGTTGCCGATCCAACGCTTGCGGAAACAGTGTTTGCAGGGTCCGTGGCTGAATGACACGCGCTGTCTGACTGAGCAACGCCGTCAATTCGTCCTGAAGTGATTGAATGAGTTTCTCTTTTTCGGTGATTCTCGAGGCAGAATCTGCATCCGTCTGTTCGCGGAGTTTGGCGAACTCTTGCTGTTGGCTTTCGATGCGTTGGCTGAGTGTCACTGTTTGCTTTGACCCGATGACCAACTTTGTGGGGGTCAGATAGTTTGGGGGGCGTTGCAAAGCCACTCGGGAAAAGAACGCGATAAACCGGTAGTAGTCGTCTTGGGTATACTTTTCGAGGGGGTGATTATGGCATTTGGCACAGCCGATCCGTGTCCCCAAGAAGGCTTGGGCGACCGATTCACCGACATCGGACTCCGTGGCCGTAAGATCACCGACCGTGACCACGAAATAGCCCACGGCGGGATTGTCGTCGGTCGACCCATTGGCTAAGAGAACATCGCGGACGATTTGGTCCCACGGTCGGTTGATGGCGACTTGCTGCCGAATCCACTGATGGAACGCGCGAACTCCTTTGATGCCACGGATATCGCCGCCACGCTCGCGGCGGTTTTGAAACAGATCGCCAAACTCTACTGCCCAGTGGTCGACGAATTCTGCGCGTAACAACAGTCGGTCCACCAGTCGTTGTCGTTTTCCTACCGACGTGTCCTGAAAAAAATCACGTGCTTCGGCAGCGGTTGGCAACGTGCCAATAAGATCCAGCATGACTCGACGCAGATAAGTTGCATCGTCACACAAACCCGAAGGTTCAATGTGCAATGAACGCAGTTTATCGAACACATGCTCGTCAACAATGTTGTCTCGTTGAGCGTAGAGCGACGGATCGACATCGGCCGGATAGGGGATTGTCAGCAGGACGGTGTCGACCTGCCCCTGAAACGCAGCCACAAGAGCCACTTCGCCGTATCGCCTTGCCGTGACTTCTCCGTCGGCACTAATTGTTGCCATCGAATTGTCGTTGGAATGAAATTTTGTGAGCCATGTGACATCGCGATGAGACTCATCCGAATAGGTGGCGTTGATGCTTAGTCGATGCCTTAACCCAGGCGTTGTCTGAATTGACCGAGGGAAGGCGGACAGTTGCGTCAGCTGTTTCTCGTCAGGTCGAATGCCGCTGCTTCCTGCGAGAATCCACCGATGCAAAATTTGGTAGGCCGCATCTTGTGAATCAAACAACTTGCCACCGCCATGCGCGATCTGACCGGTTGGTTTCAAGAGGAACAGGCTGCGTTCCGCTTCAAGTCGGTTGATGCGTCGGCCCTGCGCCTCATTAACGATGGAGTCAAAATCCGCATCCGGTGCATACCCCCGCAACGAAAGCCGAAATCCATTCTGTCCGGCTAGTTTCCCGTGGCAGCCTCCCGAGTTGCAGGCGAACCGGGTGAGAATCGGCTGTACGTCGTTGATAAACGATACGTTCTCCCCGGCGAAAAGGTTCCCCATCGGCCCGAAGAACAACAAAAAAAGACTGGCCGTCAAAAAGCGAAACATGAGTGACACAACGAAGGCAGGATTGTGTGGGGCGTGTGCGGATCCAGAGAGCCGATCGTTCTTAGCATCGCAACATTCCCAGGCCCTTGCAACATTCGCGTTCATCGCCCCCCTCAAATGGCTGATTTTATTTTGGTGATCAGACAGCCTCATTTGTGGAGTGATTTGACGGAACACACGAATATTGTGTTCCCCCTTTCGTGTTCCGCACGGGTGCGCGGCATCGACAGAGACATCAGCAACGCGGTGAGATCTGTGGTCTTCACACCGGCGGTCTGCGCCTTCCGGACCACCCACTCTCGTTCCCAACTCGGTGATTCTCGACTGTTGGAATTTGGGGCGGGCTATGCTCACCAGAGATCGAGCCAACACAGACCGTCCGATGCGTGTTGGATTTAAAATGAGGGATGCGGCGTAATTCATTCGAATGCGGCAGTGCTCAACCGGTGAATCCGCTCAAGCCAAGTCCCGGAAGTCATTCGGTCGGTAGCAACAGACCGTGTGTGATGAAGACTTCATGACGAGTCGCAAGCTGAATCAGTGCCGCGTGGGAGTCGACCTGCAGTTTCCGCATCAACGTCGCGCGTCTCATTTCGACGGCGCGTTCGGTGATCAATAAGCATTCGGCGATGGACTTGTTCGACAACCCTTTGAGCAGCCGGTCCAAGACTTCCCGTTCTTTTGCTGTTATTCCCCGAAACTTCTCCGAGATCTGACTCCAGAATTGACGGAGTCGCCGATTTTCCACATCTTTCAGCGAAGCCAGTTGCAACCTCGAAATGAGCGACTCAATCGACTGACGGATGTCAACGATTTCGAGTTGTGGCCAGACAATCCGCTTCCGAACACAAAGCATCTCCGGGGCAGAGGCCGCAAGCAGAAGCGGCCGATCACCGCCGTCTGTCAGCCAACGCAGACAGACGTGAAACGCATCCCTCTCGCTGTCCGAGCCGACAATCAAAAACAGGGGTCCGGGAGTCGATGCCTCTAACTCAATCGCGTTGACCGAAAGAATTGCTCGGCAAGACACGCCATTCCCGCCCAAGATGCCGACCCATTGTCGCGTCAGCGCTGTTGGCCCGATCACAAAAACAATTGGTTTCGGTTGCAGCACCATCAATTCCACAACGTCGTCCTCCAGGCGATCCTACTTTTGTTCAGGTAACAAAGCAGGTTGCGTGCCATTCACTCACTTGACCGGCGCGCAACCCGTCTCAGGAGAGACAATGGGCAGTCAAACGCAAACTCCAACGCGAATCATCACTCTGCCGGCTTGGAACGCACAGAAAGGAAAATGCCTTGAAACAAGGCACATGTGCCTTGAATTCCAATCCCATCCGCTTCCCAAGGTCATCACCGGGACCCACGAAACGAAGACTGCTTTTCTCGCGTGGCAATCGAGAACGTTTTATTCGAGTCTGGCCCGGAGCGTGATCAGCCGAAACCGCAACCATCCCCCCACGACACTCTATATTTGGCGTCGGACGCTTCACCGGGAGACGAGAGAGGATCCCCTCGCTGACTGGGAATCGGAAGGATTCTGCCCGACCTCTCAGCGGACCGTCGAGAACCCGTTTGAAGCGTACCGACGTGAGGACGAATCATCGTTGACAACAGGCAATGGAAGCCACGGCCCGGCAGGTTTTCGGCGTGATCGCTTGAGGGCGATGGGATTGACCCGACCGACTGCAGGTCACAATCAGACCTGCTAAACGTTTTTTGGAACAACAAACTTTTGCTGGCGGTTGCCGCCTCGTTGCCCCCCGACCGGATTACGCTTCAGTGTCGTGAGTACGAAAACTTTGCGAATCCGCAGCGTACTCTTCGGCAGGTGTTCACCGAAAATTGCCACATTTTTTGAATCCGCGTTAATTTTTTTTTCGCATCACGGTTCTTGGGCTGTTGAACGATTTGAAGCAATTGTTGGAACTGCTTCGTCGCTCAGGTTGGGGATAGGGTTGTATGGAGGAGCGAAACATGTTGATTGCACGACTGATGTACGGGACGGCGATTGCAACTGTGCTTGTGTTGGCGCAGGGTTACTCAGAGGCGGCCGCACCCAAAGACATTGTCACCACGGCGGTGGAATCTGGTTCGTTCAAGACCCTCGCTGCTGCGTTGAATGCCGCAGGGTTGGTTGAGACCTTGCAAAGCAAAGGGCCGTTCACGGTCTTCGCCCCTTCGGATGAGGCATTCGCGAAGTTGCCCGACGGGACTGTTGCGACTCTATTGAAACCGGAGAACAAGTCGCGGCTGATCGCGATCCTGACCTACCACGTCGTCCCTGGAAAGGTGATGGCGTCAGACGTCGTCAAGTTGTCTGCGGCTGCCACGGTGAACGGTCAGCGGGTCGCCATCAAACTCGATGGCGGTACGGTGAAAGTCGATCAAGCCCGGGTCACCGCGACGGACATCGCCTGCTCGAACGGTACGATTCATGTGATCGACCAAGTGCTCATCCCCTCCGCGGACAACATTCCGACCACCGCAGAGAAGGCCGGGAGCTTCAAAACTTTACTCGCCGCAGCAAAAGCTGCTGGACTCGTCTCCGTGTTGTCAGGCGACAAGCCGCTGACAATTTTCGCGCCCACGGATGAAGCCTTCGCCAAGCTGCCCGCAGGCACAGTGGAGAGTTTACTGCAGTCAGAGAACAAAGAAAAATTGATCGCGATCTTGAAGTTCCATGTGGTCCCCGGCCGAGTTTTTTCCGATGAGGTACTGCGGAGTAAAGAATTGAAGACAGTTCAGGGAGGGATGTTGACCCCGATGATGAAGGACGGTGCGGCGACAATCAACGGTGCGGGACTCGTGGCGACGGACATCGATTCGTCGAACGGAGTGATCCATGTGATTGACAGTGTGATGATGCCGACCCCAGCAACCGCCAAGGGCGCGCAACTGGCACCGGCAACATCCGAACACATCGCTCAAGTTTGTCCTCAGAAATCTCAAACGATCTCGTATCGCGTTGCCCGAGCTCACCGTAGGTAGACCTTGCCGTTCTACAAAAACGTCATCCGTCAGTCTGAAGTTGGTTAGGATTCCAGCTCCAAGTTGGGCACGTTTGTGCCCAACTTCGTCTTTTTTAGTGCTAAAATCCCTGTATTGTGTTGTGGGCATGCGCGTTCAGGAACACATGTGACGCCGCGACAGATTGAGATGACGTCTGTGGTTGTTTGGGCGTCCTTCAGCACCCCTTCCAAGATGAACGATGATTCATCGACACTAAATTAAATTCGTTGGGAGCATCAGACCGTGAGTGCCATCGCGATTCTTGGGGCCACAGGGACAATCGGCAGCTCTCTGGCCAGACGATTAGTCCGAGACGGGCAGAGCGTTCTTCTGGTCGGTCGAAACGCTGAAAAACTGCGTCTGCTGTCACTGGAACTCGCTCAACCCTTTGCCAGGGTTGACCCGTCCAGTTCGCAGCAATTAGAAGAGTCCCTCGGGGAGGCAGGTGAGTCGTCAGGTGGTTTTCACGCGTTCGTAAACTGCATTGGTTCGCTGCTTTTGAAACCGGCGCACCTCACGACTGACGAGGACTTCCGCCAAGTTGTTGAAACGAATTTGTTCACGGCGTTTGCCACACTTCGTGTTGGATCCAAAATGCTTCGGGAACGTGGCGGAGCAATCGTGTTGTTCGCCTCGGCGGCGGCGGAGATCGGTATTCAAAATCATGAAGCGATCGCAGCCGCGAAAGCAGGAGTGATCGGTCTCGCCCGTTCGGCAGCAGCAACTTACGCCCCACAGAACATCCGCGTGAACGTCGTCAGCCCGGGACTGATTCGTACGGAACTGACTCGACCGATCTGGGACAATCCTGCTATTGCAACGGCTTCGGCGAAATTGCACGCATTGGGTCGCCTTGGCGAACCGGACAAAGTCGCTTCCCTGGTGAGTTGGCTACTCGACTCTGAGAACGATTGGATCACCGGCCAAGTGATCGGAATTGACGGTGGGCTGGGTCACGTCTTAGCACGGAGGTGAGATCTCCGATGAGCCCACACGGTCGTTTCCAAATCGCTGCTCAGACGAGGCTCGCAACAGGGCCCAAGTCCAACAACTCACGGCCTGCCGGCATGGTTCGCTCCATCGCTGTGGCGTGGATGACGGGGCGTTTGATGTCTGAATTTCGGCCATCACTGGTGATTGGCGGAGTATTGATTCTCAGCGGGCTGTTTCATCTCATGGAATTATGGATTACGGGATCGGCTTGGGACGGTCCGTTATCAGCTCGGAAGCCCGCTCTTTTCGGAGTCTCTGCGGGGGTGACCGTATGGTCGATCGCGTGGGTCCTCGCTCAGCTTGATCAACGCAGTCTCGATCGGAGTATGGCCAGCCTGATTGCGGTAGGTCTGCTGCTGGAAGTCGGCCTCATCACGCTGCAACAGTGGAGGGGTGTTGCTTCGCACTTCAATCGAGCGACCGCTCTGGACGCGACGATTGAATCGACCATGTTCGGATTGATTTTGCTCGTGACCGCGGGTATCGCTTGGCTCTGTTGGCGATCGAACAGGCTCCCACCGATGTTGAAATCGCGTGCGATTGCGATTAACGCCGGGCTGTGGCTGCTGTTGATCTCCTGTGGCCTCGGTCTACTCGCGACGATCCTCGGAGAAGTGAACTTGGCACAGGGCCGACCGCCCGAGGTGTGGGGGCCTGCCGGTGTTCTCAAGTATCCACACGGTGCCGCCCTCCACGCGATTCAAACTCTGCCACTTCTCTCTATTCTTCTGCAACAACTCCGCGCCCTACACTCCGCATTGCTGCTCCGAGGGGCATTGCTAGCGCATGTCCTGTTCATGACTCACGCCCTGTGGCAAACCCTCTCCGGCCGCGCGCGATTCGATTTCGATGCCATGGGCTATGCGACGTTGGCTGTGGCGGGACTGCTGCTACTGCTCCCCGTTGCGGCTCTGCTGCGCACCGTGGCGATTACCAGAACGGCCTTGTGGTCGCGTCAGCCGCCTGTCGAACCATTGCCATAAAGATCGATTCTCATCCGCCAGACGGATTCACGGCGCCTCACTGATCTTCGCGATTGAACGCGCCAGTCGATGCGACACCGGCTGAGGAACAAGGTCGACCCCGAGAACGGCCTGCGGTTCTCGAACAGCAAGGCACGCGCCGGAATCCCCGCCATACAACGTCGGGAGCGGATTACGAATAGACGCTTCCGCCAATTTTTGGCCGCGTCTCAATTCTGTTGAGGGCGGACGCATAAAGCATTTTATGGATCGCGACTGAGCCTTGTTCAACAACACTGGATCGCGATGACATTGTTGATAGTGCTTGGTGGTGATCAATGTCAATCGGGGAAATCATTGCGATTTTTTGTGATTTTTAGTTAAGCCGCTGGTCCGTTTACGGATCTTCTTAAGTCACTCTGCCGCGGGTGCAAACACACGGTGGGGTGGTTCGTTTCAGATCTTTTTCCAAGGATAATGACGATGAATGACATTGTTGACACGGCGGTTGCAGCGGGTGCGTTCAAAACTCTTGTGGCCGCCGTCCAAGCGGCAGGCTTGGTGGAGATTCTGAAGGGGACTGGACCGTTCACTGTCTTTGCGCCCACGGATGAGGCCTTCGACAAGTTGCCTGCAGGAGTGGTGACCAATCTTCTGAGGCCGGATAATAAGGCGAAACTTCAAGCGGCCCTGACCTATCACGTTGTTTCCGGAAAGCTCATGGCAGCCGAAGTGGTCAATCTCAAGTCAGCAAAGTCTGTTCAAGGTCAAGACCTAATCATTGACACGACCGCGGGCGTAACGGTGGGTGGAGCGAAGATTGTCACGACAGACACCTCTGCTCCAACGGTGTGATTCACATCATCGACAGCGTCGTCATGCCCGCCTGAGATTCTCTGTGAGCCAGCAGCGCTTATGTTTTTTGGGGGGGCCTGAATTTGTTGCCACCGTTAAAATTTTGTGTTGATTTTCCGATGTTGTCACACAGGATTTGACGATCAGCGCGCTGTCACGTTTCATGTGATTTGAGGAGTCTGACATGTCCAAATTTCAACTGGCCAAACTTGGTTTTATTCTCGCTGCTGGGGCCTCTTTCCTCTTCTCTATTTCCCTTTGGTTTTCTGGAAGTAAGCCAGAGGGGATGTTTGTGGGCCTGTGGGTCCCCTCAATCCTCAGCTTTGGAACGCTGATCCTAGTCAGGCGTTCCAATGGATGATGTCGTGATTCTGATTGTTGGAATTGGAGTTACCGGAGTGGTTTTGGCATCTGCACTTGTTGCTCTGATCTCGAGCGATGATCGATGAGTTCCATGGGAAATTGCTTTTAACAGATTATCCTCGGGATTTGCTGAACAATCCGAGAGGCGATCACCACGACGCAGATGTGCGGATTCGAAAAATTTTATTGACTTTTGGGCACCTAAAAAGGGGAGATTCATGTCGATCGAACATACGACCAACTGGCCCGACTTAGCGATCGCTTTGTACGAGCGACTGACAGGTCAAAACGCGTTGATTTCCTATCAGTTTGAGGATATGCACGTTAAAGTTCCCAGCGGGACTGGTGCGAAGGCAGAGCATGCCGAATGGGTCCTCAACGGGATCATGAAAATCCGCACGGGGGGTTCCGATCCACTCCCAAACTGATGCTGGCCGGCCGAATCGATGTGCAGGTCGACGGCTGGCCCATGAGTTTTGTGGCCGAGGGAAAAAATTTGATCCTCAACGCTGGAGGATTCCGTCAGTTGCTAACTCTCCAACGCCGCTGGAAAGGGCTGTTTAAACCTCTTCGCCAATGTTTCACCCGAGCTGACATTCATTTACTGCTTCAGACTCATTGGTTAGGAAGGATCGAACTTCTTCCCAATCCACCGTACGTGGTTCGAATGTTGTTGGAGCGTGACTAATGGTGATTGTGATTTGGTGAGATGAACGGCAATCAAGTGGATGGAGTTCTCAGATGTCGGCGTTGATATTGTTGACGGGAGCCACAGGTTACGTGGGGGGCCGTCTGTTAAGTCTGCTTCAGCAGCGGGGTGTGAGGGTCAGGTGTTTGACTCGCCGCCCCGCGGCATTGACTCATCGGGTCACTGCCACCACGGAAGTGTGTTTGGGAGACGTTTTTGATGTGCCGTCACTGAAGGCCGCTTTCGAGGGCGTGGAGACTGCTTTCTACTTCGTGCACTCGATGGGTGACAAACTCGATTTTGAATCGCAAGATCGGATTGCCGCGGAAAATTTTGCGAAAGCCGCGACGGAGGCTGGTGTCCGTCGAGTGATTTATCTCGGCGGACTCGGGGCTCCTGATGAAAAACTCTCGAAACACCTCCGCAGTCGACATGAAACCGGAGATTTGTTACGAGCTCATCATGAGCAGGTGATCGAATTTCGAGCGTCAATTGTGATCGGATCTGGCAGTCTGTCCTTCGAGATGATTCGGGCGCTTGTGGAGCGGTTGCCGGTCATGATCTGTCCCCGCTGGGTGCGGATCGAAGCCCAACCGATCGCTGTCGAAGACTTGTTGGATTATTTAGTTGCCTCTTTATCGCTTGAGCCAGGGAAATCTCAAGTTTATGAAATTGGTGGTCCGGACCAAGTCTCGTACGGGACGATCATGCAAGAATACGCACGTCAGCGGCGGTTAACCCGCTGGATGATTCCCGTGCCGTTGTTGACTCCCTTTCTCTCAAGCCTTTGGCTAGGCCTAGTGACTCCACTGTACGCGCGCGTGGGGCGGAAGCTGGTGGAAAGTTTACGAAATCCGACGCTCGTGTCGAATAATCTTGCCGAAACGGTCTTCTCCGTCCGTCCTCGCTCTGTCCGCGAAGCCATTGGCCGGGCGTTAGTTAACGAAGATCGAGAATTTGCGGAAACACGCTGGTCGGACGCGTTGTCATCCGCCGGGAAGGCACAATCTTGGGGGGGCGGCCGATACGGTTCGCGGATCGTAGATTCTCGAACAATCACGGTGACAGTTTCGCCCGAACAAGCCTTCCTACCGATCCGACGAATCGGAGGAAGAACGGGCTGGTATTACGGGAACTGGCTCTGGTCTGTGCGTGGTTTTATCGATTTGTTGATCGGGGGAGTCGGCATCCGCCGTGGCCGCCGTGATCCGGACAACCTGTCTGTGGGTGACCCTCTGGACTTTTGGCGTGTCGACGTTTATCAGCCCAACCAACTCCTGCGGCTGCAAGCCGAAATGAAACTTCCCGGACGGGCTTGGTTGGAATTTGAGGTCACTCCTTGTGAACACGGCAGCACGATTCGTCAGACCGCCATTTTCGATCCTCTCGGACTCGCAGGACTGCTGTATTGGTATGGGATTTATCCGCTGCACCAGTTTGTGTTCGCAGGCATGCTCCGCAATCTCGCTCGAGTCGCGGAAATCTCGTCCGGTCATTCCGGCATGACGGCATCCGCCGACGGCGGCACCGCGGCGTCGGTGACAGCAGAGGAGTCGGCGTCCGGATGATGATTTGGCAACAAAGTCGTGTTGAAACGTTGGCATGGACTCATGGCGGCCTCGATCGACCTCAAGCAGGCCGACGCCGCCAGAACGCCGGCCAGTAACTTTTTGAATCAGGCCTCTAAGCGTGTCGAGATTTGTGCTGAGCCGCGATCATCAAGCGACTGTCGAAACGCAGGTGGCTCGGTGGGAGCCTCGTTCGGTCGTACGACAGGCGGTGGCGAAAATGTCTGCTGCGACCGCAGAATCCGTTCCCGGATTCTGATGAGAATAAAGGGACGTCTTATGAGTTCATTGTCTGACACAACACAATCGCCACTGTGGGCGAAACGCTGGCTCTGGGCGGCAGGGATCTACAACCTCATTTGGGGGACTATGGCCATTATTTGGCCGCACCTGCTCTATGATCTTGCCGGTGCGGAGCGGCTAAATTATCCCGAAGTTTGGCAGTGCGTCGGGATGATTGTGGGCGTTTACGGCATCGGTTATCTGATTGCCGCAGGCGAATCACGAAGGCACTGGCCCATTGTACTTGTCGGACTTTGCGGCAAAGTTCTCGGACCGGTCGGGTTCTTGATAGCATTGCTGCGGGGGACATTTCCACCTCTTTTCGGATTGACCATCCTGACCAACGATTTGATATGGTGGGTTCCGTTTGGAATGATTTTGCGAGATGCTAGGAACTTCCATGGCGGGACTCCTCCGTTAACCGCTCACTCCCCACAGCAGTATGTGAAGCAAACCCGAATCCATGCAGACCCCGCCGTTGTGTTTCGTTTTCACGAAAGCCCTGGAGCCTTGCAGCATCTGATTCCACCTTGGGAAAATATTAAGTTGGTCGAGTCCGCCGGGTCTCTTCAGGTCGGCAGCCGGGTTGTGTTGCGTGGGCATCTGGGATTATTCCCACTTCAATGGATTGCCATTCATACCGAATATGATCCGCCCCATCTGTTCGCCGACCGGCAGGAATCTGGACCGTTTGCGTTGTGGTATCATCGTCATCGGTTTCTCGAGGATGGTTTCGGGGGCACGATTTTGAGGGACGAGATCGAATATGCGGTTCCCTTCGGCCGCCTCGGACATTGGCTTGGCGGCGCGTTGATTCGCCGTCAGCTCGAACGAATGTTCGCCTATCGGCACGAGACGACGCGGCGGTTGATCGAGTCCAAAGAATGGACGAGTGAGACACGGTGAGCCAAATCGCTTTACAGAAAGATGACAGCGTGAGATGAGTCAAGATGTTTTGATTGTCGGAGCCGGATTGGCGGGTTTATGTTGTGCTCGCAGATTGCAGCAGCACGGTTTCCGTTGCCGAGTGCTCGAATCCTCCGACGGTGTCGGAGGCCGGATGCGTACAGATCTGGTCGAGGGATTTCGCCTTGACCGAGGTTTTCAAGTGTTTCTGACTAGTTATCCGGAAGCGAAATCGGTTCTGGATTACGAGGCGTTGCGACTGAAGTCCTTTCTGCCCGGTGCCTTGGTTCGTTACGGTGGCCGGTTTCACGAGTTGACCGACCCCTGGCGGCGGCCGTTTGCCGCACTCCAGTCGCTCCGTTCCCCCATCGGCTCTCTGGCCGACAAGTTGCGTGTCGGACGCTTTCGCGCTCAGTCGTTGCGTGGAACCCTCGAGGATCGGTTTCGTGATCCTGAAACCACCTCCCTGAGGGCCTTGCAGGATGCTGGCTTCTCCGTCGAGATGATCGACCGGTTCTTTCGACCGTTTCTGGGAGGCATCTTCTTAGATCCGGATCTGCAGACGTCCAGCCGCATGCTGAACTTCGTGTTTCGCATGTTCTCGTTGGGAAAGGCTTGTCTGCCCGCAGAGGGGATGGAGGCTATTCCTCGACAATTGGCGGCGGGTTTGCAACCCGGCAGCATCCATTTTGGATCCCAAGTCATCCGCGTCCAATCAGGTTCGGTGACGCTGGCTAACGGTGAAACACTCCATGGCCAAGCCGTGGTCGTGTGCGTGGATGGCCAGACGGCAGCGGATCTGTTGGGTGACACCATTTCTTCGGCGGGACAAGGGACGACCTGCCTCTATTTTTCAGCACCGTGCTCCCCCATCATTCAGCCGATTCTGGTCTTAAACGGGGAAGGTCGTGGCCCGATCAACAATCTCTGTATTCCCACTGTGGCCGCCCCCTCCTACGGACCGGGTGGCAAAAGTCTCGTCTCAGTCACGGTCTTGAGCATCACAAATGATCCCCCTCGACTCGTGGCGGAGGTGCGTCAGCAGCTTGGCGAGTGGTTTGGTACCGCCGTCGAGAAATGGCATCATGTCCGAACGTATTCCATTCCCTACGCTCTACCCGCTCAGTTCCCGCCCGCATTAAGTCTTCCGGAACGCCCCGTTCGCTGGCAGCCTGGGATTTACGTCTGCGGGGATCATCGAGACAACGCGTCGATTCAAGGTGCGATGGTTTCCGGACGCCGGACGGCGGAAGCCTTGCTGAAGGATCTCCGATGAACGACCCGCTCGTCCGGCTCTTATTCCTAGCGCATCTCGGATCTTGCCTGTTCATGGTCGGCGCGATCTGGATTGTGCAAGTGGTTCACTACCCTTTGTTTGACAGCATCGGCGTTCGAGAATTTCCCAGCTACGCACAGCGTCATGTGACTCTGATCACGGGAGTGGTCGCCCCGACGATGCTGATAGAAGGGGTGACCGCGGTGCTTCTGTTTTGGTGCCGTCCCGCAGGAGTGTCCCGCGGGTTTCTTGGGGCCGGATTGGTCTTACTGGCCGTGATTTGGTCATCCACGGCCTTCGTGCAAGTTCCCTGTCATGACGTCTTTACTCAAGGCTTTGACTTTGTTGTTCATCAGAGACTTGTTTCAACAAACTGGATACGCACCACGGCGTGGAGCCTGCGTGGTGCTCTCGTCCTGTGGATGACGTGGTCGTCATTGCGTTAAGGGACATTCTTTCACAACATTCTGAAAGCAGACCCATGGTAAGAATTAAGGTCGGTGACAAGGCGCCCAATTTTTCCGCAACCACTCACGACGGTAAAACAATCGGTCTGTCTGACTATTTGGGAAAAAGCGGCCTGGTTCTCTTCTTTTACCCCAAAAATGGGACTCCGATTTGTACCAAGGAGGCTTGTGCTTTTCGCGACTCCTATGAGCAATTCATCGAGGCTGGGGCGGAAGTGATCGGCGTCAGCAGCGATACCGAAGTCAATCACCGCGCGTTCATCCGGCAATACAATCTGTCGTTTCCATTGATTAGTGACGTCGGCGGATCGCTCCGCAAAGTGTTTGCAGTTCCAAAAACGCTCGGGCTCTTTCCGGGACGGGTGACCTATGTCATCGATAGCGCCGGAATCATCCGACAAATTTTTTCCGCACAATTCGCGTCCAGCGAACACGTCCGGCAGGCTCTAACCGCGGTGAGCGCAGTCGGAACTCCCCCCAAAATTGGCATCAGTCCCACGAGTTGATGTGCTCAAAAATTTTCCGAAAGTCATCAACCACGTGGCAAAACACGAGCAAGGCTGCTTCGGAGTGCCATTGCCAAGTATGCGCGGTTTTGAACCCGGCCGCTGATGGCCTGAGGAGTGCCCCTCGGAGAGTCTGGACGTCGGTCAACAAAAATCGTAGCCCAATCGATCCGCCAACCGGTTGCATCAGACGCTGGCAGTCGTCCAGTCTAGGTCTCGGAAACCGAAAGCCCTCTGCGGTTTGGCGGCCGATGAATTGGATTTTATCGACTGCGCCTCAGCGATCGAGCTTCGTTATGACACAAACGATTCGTGACTTCGGCTATTCAACGAGGGTCGCATCCGATTTCAAGCAGTTTTGGATCTGACGGACTGCCTGCCTGAGACGCTGGCTATTTTCGACGATTGCCAATCGGAGATAGCCTTCGCCTTCCTCACCAAATCCACGGCCAGGGCTGACAGCGACACCGCCACCTTGCAGCAGTTTCATGGAAAATTCGATCGAGCCCATCTGTGCCCACGGCTCGGGGATTTTGGCCCAGACAAACATTCCTGCCTTCGGCTTCTCGACATCCCAACCGATACGATTGAGTCCGTCCACTAAAGCGTCGCGACGCGTTTGATATTCTTTGGCGATGGCTTCAACCGCCGGTTCGCAGTTTCGGAGGGCAATAATTGCGGCAATCTGACTGGCTTGAAAGATACCGTAGTCGTAGTAGCCTTTGATCGTCGCCAAGGCGCGGACCATTTCGCGATTGCCCGAGCAGAAGCCGATCCGCCAACCGGCCATGCTGAACCCCTTGCTCATCGTTGTCATTTCCACTCCCACGTCGATCGCACCGGGCGTGGCCAAGAAGCTAGGGGCTTGATATCCATCAAAACAGATGTCGGCATAGGCAAAGTCGCTGATGACTAAGAACTTGTACCGCTTGGCCAGCACAACCAGTTCGTCAAAAAACTTTTGCTCGATGCACGTTCCGGAGGGATTGTGCGGAAAGTTAGCAACCACCAACTTCGGCTTCGGATAAAGGTGCTCACACGTGTAAGCCACATTGCGGAGGAACTCCGACGGGTCACGGACATCGAGAGCAATCACGTTACCGGAGGCCAGCATCACCGAATAGGCGTGAATCGGGAACGTCGGCGCGGGAACGATCGCCGTATCGCCCGGCCCCATCAGTGCCAAGCACATGTGACTGAACGCTTCTTTGGAACCGAGGCAGGCAATGACCTCATCGTCGCCGTTCAGTTTGACTCCATATTTGCGGTCATAACGTTTGGCAACCTCTTTGCGCAGACTGGCAATTCCATTCGCCACGGAGTAGCGATGGTTCTTGGCCTCCCCCAGTGACTCCTGCATCTTGTCTGTAATTTGTGGGTCGGGGGCATCTGTCGGATTGCCCATCCCAAGGTCGATTACGTCGACGCCAGCGACGCGCTGCTGATACTTCAACTTGTTGATTTTGCCGAACAAATAGGGCGGCAACCGCTTGAGCCGATCGGCCACCGGGATCGAGAATGGATTGTCGGCAAACGGGATTTCAGATTCGTTACGCATGAGCAGGTGTCTCGCAGGGACAACGGATTCCGTGGCTTAAGTGTCTTCAAAATAAACATGTCGTTTGGCAACGTAGCGTGGGATTCTAACATACGCTTCAAATCGTCGTAAGTTCGGGTTCGCGATCATTAAAGGGTCGTGATTCATTGAGGGGAGTTTGGTTTTGCGTCTGCAGCGAACGGATCAAAAATATGCGGTCTCAATTTGACAGCAACTTTTGGGGCAGTCGGTTCAATCGACACGATGTTCGCGGAAGACCGTGTCGAGTTTCATGGGTGCCGCCAGTGCCTGTCTGGATCAAGAGATTCATGCTGAACAGAAGCACAGATCGAATGTCGGTGCCGACACAAAAGCTTCTTCCGGGATGTCGACTCGGTCCTCCGAGACCTATTGAGTCAACCTGACGGACTCCACGTTGATCGTCGTGCCTCATACTTGTCATTGTTCTAGATTCACGTGGGATTTTTGTCACCGGTGCGAATTGCCCACAACGCGGACCGGGATGCTCATTTTCAGAAAGATCAGGCAATCGGCGAGAACGCAAAACCGTAGTCGGACTGTCCACGATCAGAGAATGACGGATTCTTTTCAGGACACTCCCTGACAGTTGCGCAGCAAAGGCATCGCCTGTCAAAGCCGTTTGCTCGAGCAACGTCATTTGACCGCTCCAAGCAAGAACCGGGAAGGATGCTCCCGGGGAGATTAACATCCCGAGCATTGACCAGGAACTACAGCGAATCACGGATGTCTCATAAAAAACGGCGTATCGCTGAGGGGAGCGATACGCCATTTGGAATACGACTGCGAATTGACTTCAGAACGTGTTTCCTCCGGGATCAATCGCGACTGGACTGTGGAGTCGTGTTGCTCGCCGCAGCAGTTCTCTTTGGTGCGGTCCCTGTCTGGCGAACGCCAGTCGCACTAACGGGCTGAATCACACTACTCGGTGGACCAGCGGTTGCCCCTCCCATCGACGTCTGTGTCAAGTAATTATCGACACGGGTTTTCTCTTTAAGTTTTTCGAAGACCTTACCGATGGCCTGCTGTGTTTTTGCCTCTGTGATTTGATCCACCAGCGAGTTTCTGACCTCTTCGATATCAGTAACGACCGGCTCCGTGCGTCCTTCGCACTTTAAGATCACATAGCGACCGGTTCCCATCTGAACCACACCGGATAACTCGCCTTCTTTCAGTTTGAATGCCGTCTTTTCCAGTTCGTCGTTTCCACTGAATCTTGGAATCGGCGGTACTTGACCTCCCAAGGCTCGGCTATTCGAATCGACCGAATGCTTCTGGGCCAGTTGTTCGAAGTCGTCGGGATTTCGGTTGGTTTCCTCCCAGACCTCGTTGGCGCGCCGCAAACTATCAAGCATGATGATGCGTGCTTTCACGCGTGGGCCGTATTCGCGAATAAAGGCTTTCTGGACATCCTCTTCATTGAGATCGACTTGGACTCCCGCCAGCTTTCTCAATGCCACCATGGGCCAAATGACACTGGTTCGATATTGTATCGGCGTGATGTTCCGCTCCGTTTGCAGCATCTGCAACCATTGACTGACATCGAGATTGAAGCGTTTGGCAATTTTCTCGATTTCTTGAGCGACTTCCTGTTCGGTCACGGTGATTTGCTGCGCTTCACAGGCCTGCTGAATGATCAACCGGTGAATCAAGTCATCGAGGATCTCTTTGCCGTAGCGTGCGACACTCTCTTCGGCAACGGCATCATAGGAGATCGATTCCCGGCCCACACGCGCCAGCAGTTCAGGAGCTCTCTGGTCGACGACACGGGCCGTGCCCGATTGTGTGTCCGCGGCTGCTTGGCCAGCGGCCGCTCGAAAATATTGCATCAAGAGTCCGGCCGCTAGGACAGACATCGCCGCCCCACCGAAAACCCATGCCATTCGCCGTTTCTGGTTATTTCCGGCAACGCGTGCCGTCTCGTGCGTCCCTGCACTCATGACTATATTCTCCGAACCGGGTGACAGAACGAACCACAGCGAAGCCCCCTCGGACCGCTATCGATCTCAGAACGGGAGTTTGTAGGAATCGGCAGAAACTGCGTCAAGAGCGGTTATGGCTGACGCCGCGAATTGTTAGGAGGCGGCCGCGGCGATGAGCAAAAAGTTTTTCAGCAGCTGAACGCCGCCCTCGGTCAGAAAACTCTCTGGATGAAACTGCACTCCGTGGATCGGAAATCGGCGGTGACGTAATCCCATAATCTCGCGAGGATGACCTGGAAACTCGGCCCAAGCCGTAACTTCTAAGTCTGCTCCTAAGGTTGTTGGATCAACAATCAGACTGTGATAGCGTGTCGCAATGAACGGGTTCTTTAAGCTCGCAAAGACGCCGTGGCCGTCATGATGAATCGGTGAGACCTTGCCATGCATGAGTCGCTCAGCACGCACGACCGATGAATCGAAGACTTCGGCAATCGATTGATGGCCTAGACAAACGCCCAGAGTCGGAATCGTCGGACCGAGATCGCGAATCAAGGCCATCGAGATCCCGGCTTGGAGTGGGGTACATGGCCCGGGTGAGACCACGATTCCACGGGGTTGAAGCGATGCGATCTCCTCAACGGTGATTTCGTCGTTGCGAGCAACTCGCACATCAATGGCAGGATCAATCTCACCAAATCGTTGGACGAGGTTGTAGGTGAAGGAATCGTAATTATCGAGGATAAACAGCATCGAGTCCGCTTCGACAAAATGGAGGGGAATAGAACTGAGTCTTGAGGGTGTCTTTTGGAGACGGCTCAGTGTCCTCCGCTCTTCCGCTGAAGACAACTGATGAACCCCTAAATTGAGGGTCTCCTAAAAAATGTTCCGTATCGCTGACAAAATCATCCGAAAGACATGCTTCCTACTCTGCCAAATCGTCCCAACCGCTCAACTCTTGTGCCGGATGGGTTAAACGGAGGGGATGAGGCGAAAACGTCTCGATCCAATGCGCCGTAAAAATTGAATCGGCGACGTTCAATCCCCCGTCATCAGACGCTCCGATTGAGTCTCCCGAAGACTCTCGTCAATCCCTAGGTCACACGCAAGCCAAAAGACAAACCGATTAACCGAGTCGTCAATTTCCGGCTGACGCTCCGACATTTCTCACCGAGAGGAGAAACGATCGAAGCTCCGAACATGCGTTTAAAGTGAGAAATTGGCAGCGGGTTGAACACGCTGCTGGTCTTCAGCGAACACGACCATTCAGCAGGAGCCGAAAAAATCAAGCGTAAAAAACATCCCATCCACCCCACATAACCAGCTTTTGCTTTTTTTAAAAATGGAAGATAGGGACCTCATAGACGTGGTCTAAGACGATTGTGGTAGTTAAGTTAGGTTGTTGGTCGTCCGGTGATACGTCGGATAAACGATGACGACTGAGTTACGAATGGCGTTTGACAGCTTGGAATGTGTTCCACAGCGACTCTTAATGGATTGTGTCAACGCCGAACATGTCAGGAGTAATACATGTCAAAGTCAAGTGATGGCGGACTGGCCTTGGTACTCGTTGTGGCCGGGGCGAGCCTCTTGTCAGTGCTTAGTCCGGTTTTGGGGGACGACGTCGAGTCATCTCGTTTGTCTTGGAAAAAAAGTTACAAAATTGCCTCGGACGAGTCCGGTCGCAGGCGACGCCCGATTTTAGTGAAGATTACGGCGGCCTGGTGTGGCCCCTGCCGGCAGATGCAGCAATTAACGTTTGCAGATGAACATGTGCAACGACGACTTCAAAAAGACTTCGTGCTTCTTGAGGTCGATGCTGACGAGAGTCCTGATCTGGTCAGCGGATTCCACGTGGAGGCATTACCGACAACACTGATCGTCTCCACAGATCTCAAGATTTTGAAGCGATTGACGGGGTTTCAATCTCCGTCCGATTTAGTGACTGCTCTGGAATTGGTCAAACGGATGCCGTTTGACTCTGACGATCTCAATGACATGACCTTTGGCGATCCGGATTCGACGGAGGCGGTATCGGCACTGGTTCCAGAAAACAATGTCTCACTCGGATTTGAGGGTTTTTGTCTCGTCAGTCTGCTGGACGAAAACAAACTCCGTCGGGGGATTTTGGCGTTTACGGCCAAGCAACGAGGGCAGACAGTTTCCTTTTTTTCGGAAGAGCATTTGCAGCGATTTCTGGCGACTCCAGACCGCTATTGGCCGATGGCGAACGGAAAATGCCTCGTGAGTTCAAAAGACAGACGCCGACACGAACTTGGCGATCCGAGAGTGGGCGTGATCTGGCGCGACAAACTTTGGTTTTTCAGCGATCGTGAAACGCAACAGCGATTTCTGGCCATGCCTCAGCAGTACAGCGGCGATTTGTAAAATCTAAAAACGGGATGATCAAAACGTGGCATCATTTCGAAAATCTCCGCAGGAAGTGGGCTAGAGCCAATAAAAGCTCGGACACCGATCGTTCGTTCTGGGTCGAACGATCGGTGTTGCGTAGCATTCCCCCTGACAATCCTCTTGCCGCTGCCTCAGACGGAAAAGTTTTCGGACGAGACTCCGAATCGCGACCAAATGCCGGGAACATTACTGGAGACGGTGATCGGCAAACGGGTGGTCGGGTGATCAAATGTGAGTCCTGCTGCGTGCAGAGCGATGAAGCCTTCGACAGCAGTTTTCGCTCCATATTTTTGGTCGCCCACGATCGGCCATCCGCGTGTTGAAAGTTGCACACGAATTTGATGGCTTCGACCGGTTTGCGGCACAATTTTTAAAAGCGTGAACCGGCCGTGTGTTCCGACTCGAGTGTACTGCAGCGAACAATCTTGGCCGTCCGAATCCTCGTCAACCACGGACACCAAGTTCCACGAGCGATTTTTAAGGAGCCGGTCCTGTAACAGGCCCTCCTGAGGAACGACTGTTCCCTCCACAAGCGCCAAGTACGTCTTCTCCACCGTTCTTGTTCGGAACTGCTCCGAAAGGCGAGAAGCCCCTTTGCTCGTTCTCGCAAACAAGACCACACCGGAAACAAGTCTGTCGAGACGATGGATCAGTCCTACAAAAACTTGACCGGGCTTATTGTACTTGTGTCGCAAGTACCCGCGGACAAGATCGATCAGAGTCGAGTCTCCGGAATGATCGCCCATGGTCAGCAAACCGGCTGGCTTTTCGACCGCCAAACAATGATTGTTTTCGTACAACACTCGCAGCGGCAACATCGCGAAAGATCCTAGGTCATTCGGTTTGAGAGGGTTCAAAAATCGGAAGAGCCCCCTACCGGCAAAAAACTTCCATGCTTAGGCCTCTCTTCAATTCAAGGTCTATGAAGACGGCCAAACGCGAATTTCTGATGGATGTGAAGCGTATGCCGTCCGTTCCTCGCTTGTCGCTCAATCTCGAATCAGACGACATTGTTAGCGTTCGTTTCCGATTATTGTTTGTCAGCGGAATCAGAGATCCTAGGCTTACCAGAGCGACTCCGTCCAGCCTTCGCAAACCTCTGAACGGATAAGGACTCAAGACCATTTCGATTCGTTGTCGATATCAACACGTGGACTTCGCATGTTTAGGCCTGCAATTCAGCTGGCGCCACACCGAGACCCTAGGGTGTTGACATGAAACGGGCTTCAAAGTATCTCCCGGCGGTACTACGGTCGAGTCGAAAGCGCGTCAGCGGCAGGCAAAAAAGGCTTTCCCATGGCCTCCAATCGATTTCGCGTCCAATGGACATTGCGATTTCGTTTCTGTTTTTCATCGTTGCTTGTGCGAACGATGGCACGATTGTCCGGGACTCGTTTCAAGCCAGAACCGAGAATGATCAACGGCTCCACTGGGATGACTTACAGATCGTTGCTTCGGCATTTATTGCTCCTCCGCAAATTCACGCCCCTGTTTTAAATCGTGAAACGGGTAATTTGAGGGTTCAGCCCGTTCCTCTGCCGCGTTCTCGAGGGAGTGCCTCAACGCGGAACGACAGCAATCGACATCTCTTCTCCGTTGAACTCCCCTGGCCGACTCCTGACCCGAGTTTTGAAGTCCCGCTCGTCACCGGCAGACCGTTCTTCGCTCATTGGCTCTGCGAATTATTTCAGTGTGTTTGCCTCACGGGCGTGATGAAATCTGACGAAAATCCATCCAGCATAATTCCGGAACATCGATTTTTCCCGCACGGGGTAAACCATTCTCCAATGCTCGGATGAGCACTTTTGATCTGCCAGAGACAAGGGGAATCATTGATGTATGAACACCATTGGAAATTTCAGAAGACGCCTTTCAAGCATGACCGCAGCGAGGCATCCTTCTTCATGGGGCGTTCGCATCACAACGCGTTGCTGAAGCTGCAATATCTGATTGAGCATCGGCAGGGACTGGGATTGCTCGTCGGCATCAGCGGTTCTGGAAAGTCACGACTCCTCGACGCGATTGTTCATCAGCCACACTTCTCAACATGGCCCGTTGCGCGGGTGGTCTATCCACAAATGTCATCGATCGAGCTGTTGAGTTACATTGCCGGGGCACTGACTCTTGATGAGGCACTGCCCACGCAGCCCTCGATGGATATCGTACTTCGAAATTTGGAAAATTCCTTCGTCCGACTGACTGCCGAAGGACGTCCTCCAATCATTCTTATTGATGATGCACATACAATTTCGGATCGCCAAGTCCTTCGCTCGCTCCAACTGCTACTCAATTTTCAGCAGCCAGATCGAATCGATTTCACCTTAATTTTAGTAGGCCAACCGGAGCTTGTTGGTGTGGTGAGACGTGTTCCAGAGTTGGATGATCGCATCGTTGTTCCTTGTGTCCTGCAATCGTTGACCGCTGAGGAAACTACCGGCTACATCCGCCAACGGCTGATTGCTGCCGGTGCCACACAGCAAATATTTAGCGACGAAGCCATGTCCGCAGTCCATGAGTTGTCCAGCGGATTGCCACGTCGCATCAATCGACTTTGCGATTTCGCCTTGTTGGTCGGGTATGCGCAGAACCTCGACGCAATTGGCATCGACCAGATTGAGGGCCTGTCCGCGGAGCTAAATCTGAGCCGCGCGGCCTGAGTTTTCTGCACAGATCTGGCTTCCCAAGCAGTGCACCGCGAATTTGTGCCAGAATTATCGTCCCGTTTTCCCACAGATTGCCATCTGATGACTCCACAACAGATCGTGAAGCGGCGGGGGAAGAGCGGCTAATCTCGTTCCCACGCAGGATGTTCCCAAGCCCCTAGACCACCGCACACATCGTCGTGTTCTCGGGATTTGGCATCGGTCAACCGCGTTCGCGTCAAAACGTCGAATGTCTTTCGTTCACCTAAAAGCGGGATCAAAAACAGAGGCTGACCGAATCGGACACTTCCAAAATCCGAGTTGCTGACGAGGCAATGTGACAGTCGCCCTATTTTTTGTCCGGCGTTGTTGCCGGATCAAGGATTCGGCCTTTGGCCTTGAACGTGACGGTCCGATTTCGGCCTTCGATTTTTAACACGAAGTCTTCTTCAAACAAACCTGCTTCGGCCGGCGGCGTAATCGTCACCGGGATCATGTGAACGGATGCCAACGTTTCAGGGCAGGTGATCTTGAAAGCTTGGTCCGGCAGGCCAGACGAGTTTTCCGGAAAAGCATCCACCACGGTAGGATTTTGCGAACTGTCGAGGTTCGGTTTTAACGTCACCTCGTGAATCAGATGACTGATTTCGTTAATTTTGAATGGTTTCCTACCGCGAACAATCAGATTCATGGACTTGGGCTGGCCTGGAACCAGCGTTCCAAACTGAACGTCGGTCACGACAATGTCTGCTTCAATACGAGCTTCAACGGGAATCGAAACTTGACTGCTTCCATTATCATTTGTGGTCAAAATTAATTGATCTCGCAAATGTCCTCGAGGGGCGGTGTTGTTAATCACCACAAGAACATCATAGGTCACGAGTCCAGCCGAGCGACTTTTCTCAACAACCTCAGTCGTGCAGTGAGGGTTTCCCACCTTGGCGTGAATGATCTTCCAATCCGATCGCCCACCCGTGTAATGGATACCGATTCGCTGGGTGTAGCCCACACCTAAGTCAATCGTACCAAATCCAACATTGCTGGGGCGCACTTCAAAGTCTTGGCGAATTGTTCCAGTGACCGGTATTGTCACAGTATCTGAAAACCCATGGGTGGGTTCATAGAGTGAGACAATTGCCCGGACATTTTTTTCTCCCACGTGCCGGATGGTATCCAATCGAATCGTGAGTTCCTTTTCTTCTTTCGAGGCGAGAGTCAGCGGAGCCCGCTCGATCCAAGAAATACAACCACAAGAAGTCGTGAGACTCGTAATTTGAATCGTATCGACATAGCGATTCTTGATTTTCAGCTTGAAGGTCGTGTCTGCCAACCTCGCAACGTTGCCGAACTTAATTTCCGTACGGTCGAACATTTTTGCTCCCCATTCCTGTCCTTGGACAGAGGCCTCGACAAACAGGAACGCCATCAGGCCGAGACATTGCTGGACACGGAGAGGAAGAGGCATGGGCTTTCTCGCAACGAGTGATGATGGTCTGTTTGAGAACACGAACAGAATTGTCGGAATCGCTTGCCCTCCCGACGTACGAACCGAGTGTTTCTGGGGCCGTGCAATCTGTACACAGTCAGTATGCATCATCAATGCGTGTGTCAAACAAATTATTGAGGATGTTTGACAAGTCGCAGTCGAAAACCAACAACTTCCGCCATCCGATCCCCGGTTTCGCGCCGACTGATCCAAACGGTAATGTCATCAGGAGCACCGCTCTCGCCCGAAAGAATTGACACAAGCGTTACGCTCTCCGAGCGAAGTTTTAAGCGGTGACGGTTGTGGATCAATCGTCATCCCCTCGAAGAACCCGTGTCTCCATAAAACGGGCTTTTCTCGAACTCAATCGTCTGCTAGAACCCGCCCCTCCACCGTCCCCGAAAATATGATTTCATTCCACCTTGGATGCTCGCGAGGTCGATTGACGGCTCGAAATCTGTTCAATCGGACTTTGTCTACGAACGTTTAACGTAATACAGGCTTCCAAAGTCAGAGATCGACGCGACGAGGCCTGCCTATCAAGCAGTGGGCCAGCCTTCCAATTATTCAGGGATCAAATCCCTTCCAATTATTCATGGATCAAATCCCTGTGCGGTCTCTCCACGGAGCGAAAAAAACGATTGTTGTTGCGGGCTGCTTAGCCGCTGTCTATACGCAGCTGACCACTTCCCCCGCCACAATCGCCTACGCCAAATCGATGGGAGGGAATGAGTTTCATATCGGTATCTTGGGTGCGTTACCGACTCTGATGCTATTCATGCAATTCGTCTCCGGAATTATTGTCAACCATTTGACATCTCGCCGTCGTCTGTGGTTTTGGGCAACCTTGGTGCACCGTCTCTTTTTGCTTCCCACGGCGGTCGGGCCTTGGCTGATGCCTGGGATGTCAGGTGAGTTTTGGATCTGGACGCTGATCACTACCACGGCGGCGAATCAAGCCTTGCTCCATTTTAGTTCGCCGCTGTGGTTGAGTTGGATTGGCGACTATTTACCGCACAAAGGCCTGAGTCATTATTGGGGCGTTCGCCATTTTTGGATGCAGATCACCTCCGCCATATCTCTGTTCGCCGCGGCATTGCTGTTGTTGAAGAGCGGACTGAGCATTGAGGTTGGCTATTCGATTTTGATCTGCGCCGGAACTCTCTGTGGCGTGGCGGATTTGCTGTTATTTTTTAACATCTACGAACCGCCCCTCGTGCCTTTGGCTTCGCTCAATGTCCGCGAGGTATTTGCTGCCCCGTTTCGTAACATGCATTTTCGTCGCTACATTCGCTTCATGTGTTACTGGAATTTCGCGGCGATGATTGGTTCGCCGTTCATCAGCCTGTATTTGCTGACAGACGTGGGAGTGGGGCTGTTTCACTTGATGCTTCTTTCCACAATCTCGTGGGTCGGAGGTGCAATCTTCTCACGCGATTTGGGCAAGTTAGCTGATGTCTACGGCACGCGGCCGGTGCTGGAATTTTGTATGGCTTTCAAATCCTCCCTAATGCTCGCGATTTTGTTTGTCCCCAAGGACCCCCAGTTGGCCTTCTGGTTCTTGACCCCGTTTTACATGCTTGATGCGGCCTTGAATGTTGGCATCGTGATTGCCAATGAGGGGTTTATGATCAAGCATTCTCCAGCCAAGAACCGGACAATGTACATTGCGGCGACTCAGGCACTATCCGGTGTCGTCGGCGGGATCACTTCGATTGGCATCGGGTGGCTGATGATGGAGTTTTCCGGATTGACCCTGACAGTTAACGGATGGACGCTGGGTGTCTTTCAGATGGTCTTTCTGTCTAGTTTTTTGTTAAGACTGTTTGCTCTCGTCTTGATTCGCTCGGTGAAGGAGCCGAACTCCTGCACGACAATGTTCATGGTGACAAATGTTGCAGAATCACTGTCGTGGCAACTGCGATCAATACCCGACGGAGGTTTCCCTAAAAATCAGCGGATTTCTACGGAGCGTCCATCGGACTCTCCCCCAAACCAGATCCCGATGTCGACGCACAATGCGTCGATTCCTGCACCAAAACTTCTGCGAACTCGTGACCCTGCGTTAGAACGGCTGAGAAGCAATCGAAGCGATCCACTGTGACTGTCAGATGCATCGCAGCTGAGACATCGCACGGCCACACGCGGGGAAACGTCGAACGTTTCATCATGATTCCGACAAAATCGATGAGGGAGACCGATGACGTTTCTGGCGATGCCAATCACACGCTGACGGAACATTGTGAAGAGCGGGTGTGAGCCATGTTTGCCGGACTGACTTTACGAGAGATTTTTCTGCCGTCACCCCAAACGTTGTTTGAACTCAGAGGAATACGCCTCACGTTGTTAATTATCACAAGAAACGGCATTCTCTGGTCATGGTAACACACGTCACAGTCATGACCGGTGCGCGACTTCACTTCGGACCACTCGCGCCTTCAGGGAATCGTGGCGGAAAATTTGGCGGTATCGGAATGATGATCTCCGCGCCGCGTTATGTTCTTTCGGCCCGCGCGGCGGAAGTCGACTCCGTTGTGAGTGAAGAAAGCACGGCCGTGCGCATCAGCCAGTTTGTCTGCCACGTTCGAGATTCAATGCCATTCGGAACCGACGCCGGCCCCTGCGAGATCAACGTTCACGAAACGATCCCTGCTCACTGTGGTTTCGGGTCCGGAACTCAATTGGGACTGGCGGTGGCGAGCATTTTGAGTCAGTTATCGGGGGAGCCTAATGTGGCTATCGAGACGCTGGCCCAGCGCGCTGGACGCGGGATGCGTTCTGCGATCGGAATGTACGGTTTTGCTCAGGGTGGTTGTTTGGTGGATGGCGGCCGATCCGGGGGACCTGGTCAACTGGGTGTGTTGGTTACGCGTCACGAATTTCCATCGGAGTGGCGAATTGTGCTCGCGTCTCCGGGCGCTTCTACCGGATTGTGCGGACTCAGCGAACAGCAAGCGTTTGACGCATTACCCGCCATGTCCCTTTCTATGACTGGCGAGTTGTGTCGCATCGTTCTGATGGATTGGTTGCCCGCGCTGGTGGACTGCAATTTTTCGCAATTCAGCTCCGCGACGTACGAGTACGGCAGCAGAGTCGGCCGTTTTTTTGAACCGGCTCAGGGCGGAACGTTTGCCCATAAAACCATGGAATCACTTGTCGACCACCTCCGCCGACGGGGAATCCAAGGAGTCGCTCAGACGTCTTGGGGGCCAACGATCGCCGCCTTTTTTCCAAATCTCTCGGAAGCCAATCAATTGGTGCACGACTTAAAAAATACCCCGCAGTGGTCCGAGACAAACCTTCAAATTGTTGCACCGCTGAACCGCGGTGCATTCGTCGAGATCTCAAATTCCGACGGCTCGGATTTGTCGCGTTAGACCTGTGCACACGGGAAAGACCGTAAACGTTTTCCGTCTTGCGAAATGCGGGATTCGAAGAACCCCGCGACGGGGACGGTCAGCGACCGCGGATGCGTCGCAACGCTTTTCGCAACCACGCTGATTTTGCATTCGATTCGTAACGTCCCTTCTGAATGTGTTCAATACGAAACAGCCCGGGAACATTGATCGGAGTCCCTTGAGACCCGATCAGCCAGCGAAACGCTCGATCTTCAAACGTCTTCTGCCAGTGACGAACGGGCGTCTGATAATGGGGAATGCAATCACAATACCCCACACGACGCGCGACATCACCGTGAGCGATTTGCAATGCTCCAATCGCCTTTTCATGGGAGACCGACTTGAAGCGTTCGGGGTCGATTTGAACAACAGCCGGTCCCAGTGAACCGGCCTGCAACAGTTCGTCGTCCCCATCGAGGAGTGCGGTACAACTGACCTGAGTGGGGAAGACCAGCGGATCGTTGCGACCACTCAGTTGATCCGCAAGTGAATCGAGACAGCCGCGATGAAACAACTGGTCGCAGTCCGTGAACCAGATCCAGTCCGCCGCAGTCGCTCGGGCGGCCAAATTACGACCGATTCCGCGGCGAAACAAACTTGTTCGTTCCAGTGGCCACCACTTCCACGTGACATTGGGCGGAGAATGCTGACCAAAAAAGTTAAGCAATTCCACGGTCTTCACGTCTTCAACGCTGTAAAACACTGTCAGCTGGACAGAAATTTTTGAGGGCGGGAAGAGGACCAGAGAGCTCAGTTGGTACGCCTGCAGATGCGAATAATTCCAACAGTGGCTGACGATTTCTAGGTGCAGATGATCCGACTTCGCCGGTAATGTTTTCCAGTCCGGTATTTCGGGCAGAAAAAGTCTGCGAGAGATCCAGCCCGTCGCAGCCATTCTGTAAAAATGCTCTCTCAGCGAAAGTCGCCACGAACTCATCGGACCAGCCTCCTTATTCGAATCCCCGTTGAAGCCCCGTATGGCTCGGTATTTCTTGCTGCAAAACGACGATTGGCCGTGCCGTTAGGAATGTCCGTCTGTCGGATATTTTACGTCGAACGGTCGTACCGAGTCGATGGAGCACGGGTTCTTCTGAATTCCAAACGACGTCCACGCCACTCGGCTCCGGACCGTCTTCGTCCGAATTTGCAGATTCCTCGCGCGGGATTCCGGGTCAATATAGTTCCGCTCATGCTCGAGATGAACAACGATGGCGGAGTGGCGAATCTGAATCGGACGAGTTCCGCTATGGATCAAACGATACCCGAGTTCTGCATCCTCGCCACCGTGTCCCATACGCTCGTCAAACCCATTGATCCGTTCAATATCCGCTCGCCAAGCGGAGCTGTTTCCGCCAGAAAACGATCCCTTCGTGGTCGTGATGCGGTTCAAGACTTCGGCGACCCAACGGCCCATGAACAGCCGCAGATGCTTGGTGCTGAGAGGCAATCCTTGAGACAGCAACCAACAACCATCAAATGCCCGTCCACTAGCGATATCCTGTTCCGTGATGGCCTGGCTGATCGGCAGGGTGAGCCTCTGACAAGAGCCCGCGAGAAAATATTTCGGCTTCGCTCGGCGTTTGTGAACCGCCACAAAATCGCGTCGAGGAATACAGTCTCCATCGGTGAAGATCAGGTAGTCGCAGTCGCAAGAGGCGATTGCCCGATTCAGAATACCACACTTACGAAAGCCGGAATCTTGCTGCCAGACATGTTGTAGGGAGAGCCGCCCTCGTTGACGGAAGCGTTCGATCACTTGGGCCGTCTCCACACCCGATCCATCGTCCGCGACAATCAAATGGAAATCTAAATCCGTCTGCTGCTCGTAGCCAAAAAAAACTTTTGCAAGCCATTCCGGTGTGTTGTAGGTGGCGACAATGACTCCGACTTTCATACACAATTTCTTTCCGCACAAGGGACACACGATTTGGGGGGGCCGCGTATTCGTTGTCTGTCTTTTTCAGGCCAACACTCCCGAGCGAGGAATCCCGTCCGGCACTAGCCGATCAACGTCGTGAAATCAAGCGGGGCTAAGGTTCGATGATCTTGGCCGTCTTGATGAAATCCAATCCGGGAAACTTGGCGTCAAGGAATGCGTTGCCTTGATCTTGAATTTGAGGCTGGAAATCTGACGGTGTACCTCCGTAGTTGTCGTTCAAGTTGTCAACGACATCCATCCCCGAGATCACCTGTCCAATCGGAGAAAAACCGTTGTCGTCCAATTGCCGGTTGTCCTTGTAATTGATGAAGATTTGGCTCGTGCGGGAATCAGGACCTGATGTGGCGAACGTGACATAGCCTCGTTTATTCGATTTTTTGACGGGATCGTCCATAATGGTTTTCTCTTTCCAGACTGTGGACACGGTGGGATCGCCGTGGATTCCGAACTGGACCATGAAATCCTTGATGACACGGAAGAAACGGCAGTCCGCTAGGAAGTCGGCCTGAACCAATTCTCGGAAACGTTCGGCACCTCGGGGCGCCCAGTCTGGATGAACCTCGACAACAAAGTCGCCGGCCGTCGTTTGGAACTCGACTCGGTACGTATCCGTTCCCTCTGCAGACGTCTCCGTTTCGGTGAGTGCAGGCGCCTTGGGAATGGCAATATTTCCATTCGTTGCTGGCCCCGAATTACATCCGACCAGCGAGATCAAGGCCACCATCAACACGATGTCCCGACATTTCATTGTTGTTTTCCTGATGGTCTACGAAGTCGTTGACGTGATTTTCAGATGTTCATCGACGGGGTTCTGTTGCGATCTGAGGAACGCCCGGATCAGAAAAATTTGCCAAATCGCCGGAAGACATCGCGCCGGATCGCTTGAGAGGGAGTCTGCCCGGTCGATCACGGATCAAATCGATTCCTTCCAGAATCTTGGAAACCACAATGCCACACACGGGACGGTCATCAACGGTCGGAGTGATCGCAAGGGCTATTGCAATACCACGGCCAAAGATGGCCGCGCAACCGTTGTTTGATTGTCGTTTTGGATCTCTCTCTGGGGAATGGTTTCGACGGAGTTAGTCGCGTGTCTCTTCCCGAAACGGAAAGAAGGCGATCGGAAGGATTTCGTGAACGGGTAATACCTGTTTCGATATCTTGAAGGGGAAACGATAAGCGACAATCTTCCCTGAAGTCAATTCACCAATGTAGACCACGCCTGTGGCGGTCGTTGCTCCGCTGAAACTATTCAAGCCAGCATTGCCGGGGATGATCACATACTTGGCTTTGGAAGCCGATTCCCCTTGAATCTGGAAATCGGATGCAATATTTCGAGACCAGAAGTTCGTGAATAATCCCGTCTGTTGACTCAGCATGGCACCGAGCAACCGACCGGTGAGAAAATCCAAGACGAAGACCGCATCAGGATTGCCGGTTCCGACATCAACCGTACAAATTGCAAATCGGTCCGCTCGGTCAGTCGCAACCGCCTGGGCCAATTCATGAGGCCAGAAGTAGGCGAGACATAATCCCGCGGCCAGTCCCATCCCCAGCCATACCATTCGCTGTTCGCTCGTTTTCGGTTGCATGAAAATCTCCTGTTTTACTCAGATCCGACGTCCAGCGGCGTCCAACGAGTCCACCACAAACGGTCATCGTTCAGCCAGACCGCCATCACTTTAGCCGTCGCCTTTTTTTTCGGCTAGTGCCGCAACTCAGAGTCCGTATTTCACGAACACGGGAAACGACCGATTCCTCGCTGATGAGGCGGAAGGTCAAGGACTGTCCGCAACAGCAACGGCGATTGGGATCCGCGAGATAACGGAAGAGGAACGGACACGCGTTCCGTCGCTGGTGTAGACCGTGTCTCCTGATTCTGCCATCGGGCGACTGCTTCTTGTGGTGACATCCGGGCAAATCATTTTTATTGAGCATTGACGCTGGACGGTCACTCCGATCAAATTTGAGGATTGCTTCGTACTTTTGAAATGCCTTATTATCCCGCCTGATATCGATTGACTCGAAGGAATTGGCCATGCTAACCGTTCTCGGCCCCACCCGCCTGAGGGAGCAAGGTTTCTGCGACGGAATCTCTCGACGCGACTTTCTGACGATTGGCGGGATGGCTCTGGGCGGGATCGGGCTTGGCGACGCATTGTGGGCAGAGCAGGGGCGTTCGTCATCTCATAAGGCGATCATCAACATTTATTTGCCGGGTGGGCCGCCGCACATCGACATGTGGGATCCCAAGCCAAACGCTCCCGCTGAGATTCGGGGTGAGTTTCAGACGATCCAGACAAACGTACCGGGAATTAGTGTCAGCGAGATGTTTCCGCGAATGGCGCAGATGATGGACAAGTTTGTCCTGATCCGATCGCTGGCGGATTCGGCAAACGATCACGATGCGTATCAGTGTATGACCGGCCGCCACCGGGGAGGGCGAACTCCCCCCGGTGGGTGGCCTCAGGCTGGGGCTTGGGTTTCGCATGCATTAGGCCCGGTCAATTCAGCCGTGCCCGCCAATGTGGCGTTGATGTACCCGACCGGCGAACGACGCTGGGGGGCAACCGGCGACGGCGGATTTTTGGGAGTGGCTCATACCCCTTTCAATGTTCTCGGCCGCGAAGCTCGCAGCACGAACCCGAACATGCTGCTGCAGGGAGTGACACTTGACAAACTCCACGACCGGACAAAACTTCGTCAGTCTCTCGACCGTTTTCGCCGTGATGCCGATCAGCAGGGGATGATGACCAAACTCGATGTCTATGCCGAGCAGGCCTTGGGAATTCTCACCACGTCGAAACTGGTGGACGCTCTGGATCTCTCCCAAGAAGACCCGAAGATCCTTGCCCGTTACGGCCGGAGCAACACACAGTTTCAACGGGACGGTGCTCCACCGATGATCGAGAATCTGTGTCTGGCGCGACGCCTCGTCGAGGCCGGTGCTCGATTTATCTCGATGAACTACAGTCGCTGGGACTGGCATGGTCCAGACGGGTTGAATTATCCCCAATGTCGCGAAGAATGTCCGCTGCTGGACCAGGGACTTTCGGCACTCGTCACGGATCTCCACGAGCGAGGTCTCGACCGCGATGTCTCCATCGTTGTCTGGGGTGAGTTTGGCAGGACACCGAAGATTAACGGCATGAACAGTCGTGACCACTGGCCGCAAGCAAATACGGCGGTCCTCGCAGGTGGCGGAATGAGAACCGGCCAAACGGTCGGTTCCACCAACAAAAATGGCGAAAAACCGCAAACCAGGCCCGTGACATTTCAGGAAATTTTTGCGACGCTCTACAAGTGCGCGGGCATCGACACTCAGAATATCCGTATTTTCGACCAAGCGGGTGTGCCGCAATACCTCGTCGAACCGGGAAACGAACCACTGCCTGAGGTTTTATAGACCCTCTCCCATTGCCTATCGACAATCGTTGAAATCGTTCGCAGCGGCGCAACGGACTTTGGATCGGACCAAGGGCTGTTTTTTTGTGAGGCCCTAAAGACGAGCCTTGAGTGAACTCCAGACGGGGATCTGTCGTTCTAGGTCATTCTTCTGGGAGCAGAAGGGGATCTTCGTCGACTCGTGAAAAGGTCGTGCGTCCAACCCAGTCGAAAAACAGTTTGTTGACAAATCGAATCTTGGATTGCGTTATTCAGGAACTCCACAGAGTCGGACGCTGGTATTTTCAGGGATCGACTTTGCTCGGGATTTTCGAACGGACGATTCTTGTCGGTTCGAGGCTAGCTCACACAAACTTGAGAAACCTCAGCGCCGACCACACAACGTCTTGTTATAGTTTTGTGTGATCCGATGGAATTTGACGGTCAACGGGCATCTGTTAATCGCCAATAGAGCCAATCGTGAATAGAGCCTCGGCTTGCGTTCGTCGCGAAGTCCGAGACCGCGATCATTGGCGAAATTTTCAGCGGGGCGACGACAATAACAATAACTATTTGTGACCAGTATCATCGTTCTGTTCGAGCCATGCCGAGTGATGCGGGCGTGGGGTCGGTGGTGCGATGACGGCTCTAAGATTTGATATCGTTCTCTCATGCAAACTCTGCTGGCGGTTCTTTCTGTCTTAGGATATCTGCTGACGTTGTGGCTGCTCCCCGTCGTTTTGCTAACAAGAAAACGTGAGTCGGTAGCGACCGTTGCGTGGGTCATGGCCATCGTGACGATGCCTTATCTGGGTGCGTTCCTGTTTCTTGTTTTCGGAATTAACCGGGTGGGGCGACGGGTCGAAAGTCGCTTGGCTGCGATCCGGAATGTGAGTCGCTCGGTTCCCCAGTTGGCCGGACACCATCATTTGTCGGAAAGCCGACTGAATGAGACTCAACGCGAATTGTGGCAGTTGGCCGAGCGGGTTGCGGGGACTCGGGCGACTGTCGGCAATCGCGTGCAACTCTTAACCAATGCACGTCTCACGTTTGAAGAGATCGCCGCAGCAATCGACTCTGCACGCTCGTCGATTCACCTCGAATACTACATCTGGCAACCGGATCGATTGGGGACGGAGCTGCGCAACCGATTGATTGCGAAAGCCAAGCAAGGCGTGCAAGTCCGTTTTCTTTACGACGCGATTGGCTCTTCTCGATTGACTCATCAATTTTTACAGGCCATGCGCGACGCAGGTGTTCGCGTGGCCACATTTGTTCCCGGGCAGTCGCTTCGAGAACGCTGGTCGATCAACCTTCGCAGTCATCGCAAAATCGTGATTGTCGATGGTCAGGTCGGGTTCACGGGCGGAATGAATGTAGGAGACGAGTATCTCGGAAGGGATCCGTTTTTTGGCGAATGGCGAGACACTCACCTCTCCTTACGAGGGCCCTCCGTAATTCAGTTACAAGAGGTTTTTGCGATCGACTGGCATTATGCCACTGGCGAAGATCTGCCGGTAGACTCCTTTCGAACGCCCGTCGAAAACGGTCATGTCCTTGCTCAAGTTTTGGCAGGAGGACCGGACAATGAGGACGAGGTCTTTCATTTGCTGATATTCGCAGCGATCAATCGTGCCAAAAACCATATCACCCTCGCAACATCCTATTTCGTTCCGACTTCGCCACTCGTCAGTGCCCTGGAAAGCGCCGCGTTGCGCGGCGTGACAACTCGCATTTTGTTGTCCGGATCCAGAACCTACTGGGCGACGCTCAATGCCGGTCGTTCGTATTACGATTCACTTCTCCGAGCCGGAGTGGAAATCTACGAATACCAAGCCGGTCAGTTACACTCCAAAACCCTGACGATTGATGGTTGCTGGTCACTGGTCGGAACGCCGAATTGTGACTCGCGAAGCTTATGTCTGAACTTTGAAGTGGGAGTCGTCTTATATGACGTCGGACTGGCGGAACAACTGGACCATGACTTTGATCGAGATCTACTCAATGCCCGCCGAATTATTCCCCTCGAGTGGGCCCAGCGTTCGATGATTGCCAGACTCCGTGAAAATGTCTGTCGCATGTTCTCGCCGGTCCTGTAATTAATCCCTTAACACACCCGGAAAACTTGGCATCAACCTTCGGAGAGGATGAAACGACGGATCAAAAACACCTGCGCAGTTGACTTGTTAACGGGTCATGAAGCACTGCGGTTCGCCTGCTGGGGAATTCACATCGGATCACGTTCGACGATTCACGGTCTCTTGCGAAGGTATCTCTTTCCCAGGGCTCGGACGCCCTTGAATCGGATAGAGACAGCAGTCCTGCGGACAAACATCATGACTCGGACCACGAACGCCGATGGCTCGACGTTCAGAGGCGGGGTTAAGCCGTTCCTGAATTAACTCGCGAACCATGCTGACATAGAGCGGGTGTGTTCCTACGGTGTGTGCCCGAGACATGGTGATTCCCTGTTCGGAACAAGCCGCCTGAGCTTCTTCATCAAGGTCAAACAGGATTTCCATATGGTCCGAGACAAATCCAACGGGCGCGATGACCAGCGATTGAATACCCTGTTCACCGAGTGTCCGCACGTGATCAACAACACTCGGTTCCAACCACGGATCGGTAGGACGACCACTCCGACTTTGATACACGAGACTCCATTGTTCAGGACGGAGGTCCAGCTCCTGAGCAATCAACGAGCATGTTTCCTGCAGTTGAGTAGCATAGTTGCAATTATTGGCCATGCTCAAAGGAATGCTGTGAGCCGTAAAAGCGAGTCGCATCAGGGGCCGCAATGATTCGGGAATTTTGTCTTGAGCCGCACGGATTCTTTCGACATTCGCCGCCACAAAATTAGGGTGATTGTAGAACACTCGAATCTTGTCGATCGTCGGGGCGTTCGGACCAACAGCCGCACACGCGTCTGTCACGTTTTCTCGATATTGACGACATCCGGAATAGGAACTGTACGCCGAGGTGAAAAATGCAAGAACCCGTTTACGTCCGTCCTGCGTCATTGTTTGAATTGTGTCCGACAACATCGGATGCCAATTTCGATTCCCCCAATAGAGGGGCAGATCGACTCCCCCTCGATCCAGTTCGCCGCGGAGCGCAGAAATAAACTCTCGGACTTGCCCGTTAATCGGACTGACCCCCTCAAAGTGATAGTAATGCTCGGCCACTTCGAGTAGTCGCTCACGTGGAACAGGCTTTCCCCGAAGTACATTTTCGAGAAAGGGAATAACGTCATCACGATGTTCCGGACCACCGAATGAGACGATCAGGATAGCGTCGTACGGTTGTGACATGCGGGACCTTCAGCAAAGAAATTCGAGGTACCGTTGTTGACCAGTCGTCAGAATCAACGGGGGAGTGGTTTTGCAGACACCGAATCCACAGTCTCTGCTTCGCTCTTGGTGAGCATTTCGAGATAATGCCGTGTGATATCATCCGGTACAATATCCTCCGGCGGCAAATACGTGAACTCCCGTTCGTCGATCATCTCGCCAATTTCAACGTTTGTGAACTGCAGACTCACTAAGGCTCGATAGCCTTTCTGACTTTTTTCCGTTTGTTTTTTGAGATAAATGATGCGGTCTGGAAAAAGAGTATTTGAATCGGCGATGATGCGCACAACATCCGGAACGTAGGCGGGCAGGGGTTCGTTCGGTTTGCGTTTCCACTGACTGACAAAATCGCTCTTCCAATGGCCCTGAACCACCGTGCGGGGACGATCCCGAACCACATCTTCTTTCATCACATTAAACGCCATCGTCCGCTCCAGTGACGCGAACAATGCCGTCAATCCACCGAGTCCAAGCTCGGCGACTAATACCGAATCGGGAACGGACTTCATGGCGGCGATGGCGGTCTTGATTTGATGAATATCGCGGCGGGTCACTCGCTTGGTTTTTCCGAGGTTGATCTGACTCCAGAGTTCCTCACCGTCGCAGACTTCGATCAAGGATCCTTCGGGACCCTGATTCGGTTTCACGGCAAATTCCAGTCTCAATTTGGGGCCTGCCGCGAGATATCGTCCTGTGAGAGTAAACCGTTGCTCCGCGATGGAAACCGTTTGCTCAATATCGGCAGTCACCGACGAATGGCTGCGAAGTGCCGCATGCATCCGAGCCACAAACTCTGCCGCCGCTTGGTCTCGTGTCTTCAATGACTGTGTTGTCGTGATCGCCGAGGTGGGGGAGGTCACTGGCGAATTTTGATCATTCGCTTCGCTCGACGAAACAGGAATGCCCTGTCCGACCCAAACCCCAAGCAGCAGCATTAGCCCCTGTTGCAGCGAGATTCTGATGAACTTTTGCCTACGGATCGGAATATAACGGATTTGCCAAAGATGCAATGAGTTTCCTTCCGAAAAGAGAAGAGACTGAAGTGTTGCCAATCCGAACAAGAATGCTTCCCTTAAGAATTTCCGTAAGTGCGGAGCCGTAATGCGGGATTGTAGTCTAGCCGGAAGCCAACAGGCCAGTCGATGGAGATTCGTGGTACGTGTTCTGGGCATGCGGAATTCGGCAAGGACGGCCGATTCAAACGCGATGATGAGGGATGGCGAGTGTTCGTCATCGCACAACGCGTGGAGTCGCGGAGCCTGTTACCGGAAGGGGTCGCGATGAAGTGTTATTTTTTAGCGTTGGGAACGGTCGTTGTCGTGTGCGTCGGCTGCGCCATGGATGGAAGTCAACACACCGGAAAGGGTGAGTACCACGCTCCCCCCGCCGCAATGATGCAGCGACCCGGACCGATGGTTGACGGACCAGGTCCTGGAGTGATGGCTGGTATGGTGCCCGGTGGACCCGGCGGCATGATGCCGGGCCCTGGTGGAATGCCTTGTGGACCCGGCGGACCGGGTGGACTGGGTGGACCGGGTGGGATGAGACCGTATCCGCCACAAACCACACAGGTCCGGTTTGTGGGACCGGACGGGATGCACATTGGATGGCAGATTCCGGGTGGATACGCCAAGAATCAGCTGGTGACTCCCGCACGATACAACTTCTTCCAAGGTGCCACCTATCGCCTGAAAGTCGCTAATATCCCAGGTCGTGAGGGACTGGAACTTTATCCGACATTGATGGTTTTTGCAGGGCATCCAAATACAGAAGCCTATCTGGCACACAATAGCGTGCCGCTGCAGATGACGGAGGAGGATCTCGATCAGATTGAAGCCAACAACTTTGTGACGAAAGTCATTTATCTACCGGATGCCAAATATCAGGAGCTGGCCATTGCTAATGTCGAAACACTCGTTTCCACACGGCTTGACCCCGGAGTCGATCCGGTTCAAGAGGCTGACAAGCGAGGCACGATCATGGCTGTCCTACGCATCGGCAACATGGATATGCGCATCGGCAACATGGATATGGAAATGCCCGGACAACCTGGCGGCAAATCGATGGTTGGTCGTGCAGCGGATGGCTTAGAGCAGACCGGGCATTACTCCGTCGATGGTGACAACGGCCAACTGCTTCCGCCATTGCCGATCGGTCCGGCGGGGTCGGGGGCGCCCGGGATTCCCAACGCGATGATGGTTGCAGGAGCAGGCCTCCCAGGTCAGCCGATTTCGGGAATGAATATGCAAGCATGGGGAATGCCCATCACGGGGACTCCGATTGGTTTGCCGGGGCCAACGCACCTCCCCTACGGTGGGCCAGCAGGATTGAAATCGCATACCGTTCGTAATCGAACCAGTATGAATCTGCCAAAACCCGTCGATCACATGCTGATCGATGTGAAGCACGAACCCGGATTGAGTCTGCCTGAACCGGTGAAATACATTGAATACACCGAAAAGCATCCGATCTACTCGCCGGGTGAATTGTCGAATCCGGCTTGGAATGACGGGCAGCGGTAAAAATTTTGGGGACTGCTCGGAACATGAGAACAAAATTTGGCCCGGTTGATAAACGTCAGCCGGGCCAAATTCCCATGACAACTGTTGGGGACCAAGTGCTCCGATCGTCAGTTCGCTCAACTGGCGTCCGACAGGGTCTTGCCTGCGATTTTATGACGGAAATCGGACAAATCCATGTCTTCTTATTCCCCGACTTTTGAGGACGACGCATCGTGATTCGGACCATGCCAATCATCACCGTGCCGCTCCTTGTGTTGGCTGTCTTGACTCATCAGAACTGCGTCACAGCACAGCAGTATCCGCCCGTGGACGGACGGCAATTTCCTCTGAACCAAATGAATCCGCCTGGCACCGCAGCTCAATGGGCAGCGAACGTTGGCCGCGGATTGCCACGACAGTTTCAACCCGTGCAAATCCGCTTGCCCTCCACCGGGCAAGTCACCATCTACGAAGCCGCGAATCGTCCCGTCGAACTCGGAGCACCCGCTCAGGTCGGATTAATTGTGGGAAACATCTATCGACTCAGAGTTCGGGGCCTCGAAGACTTTCCGGGGGTTGAATTTTATCCAACTATCGAGTTAATCGACCGCCTGCACCCACCCGCAGGCCGAGAAGAAGATTTCCCCATTGATTTTGAGTTGACTGTGGATGAGCTGGAGTGGGCTGCCAACGGTCAATTGGTCACCAAAGTTGTGTACCTCGAGCAACCTCAGCGAGTTCCAAAATCGATTCTGACCGGTGAACAACGGATTTTGACGGTTGAACCGTCCCACAACGCTTTAGCCGAAGCCGATGCGTTGGGACGTCCGATGGCGATCGTTCGCATCGGCGGTCGTACTCCAGATCCACTCCGTCCTGATCCGTACTTTTTTGGGCCCGGAGGTCCGCTTCGGATTGCTGCCAGGCCCCCATCAACGATGTCGAAACAGACGGTCATGAATCCGATCTCGCATCGCCAATCCGGCCAATAGATCACCCGTCACAGAAACGGTTTGAGGACTCTGATGAAACACGCAACAAACACCCTGAATGCCATCGCCCGAACGGTGACAATTGCTGTCGTGTCATTGGCCTGCTGCGCCTGCGTGAATTCCCGTTCCGCGACCCACTTGAATTCTCCAAACAATGATGCTTTTCATACGATCACGCCTGAAATAGATGCCATCGCAACAAATGGTGCCGCTGCTCCCGATTTGGAACAACATCGGACGGACGAGATCGGTGTCGTCCGTTTAACGCGTAGAAAGAGCGATCAACAACGACCAATCGCGCACAGGGATCGAGGCGATTCGGAAACGTCAAAACTCGATGGCCCGGTCCAAACGGTGTCTTATGAGATATCGGCCGCTGATACGGCCGTTCCTGGCGAGCCATTCACCATTGATCAATGTTCCCCTGAACCGCGTTGGGCGGCCCCATCGACGAATCCGTTTGCCGCAGGAATGCTGGGATCTCAGTGTGAAAGCACGGTCCTACTGGAAAATTTCCCCGATGAATATCTGTGCGATGGTGGCGACAGGGATTCGCCAGTCCACTACGACAAGTACGTTCGATTCGGCCTCGACACGGAAGATACCATTGCCGAGTTCACCGATCACAAAGGGAAGAGTCGGATCTCGCCATCCAATCGCGTCTGTGTCTACGCGCCCCGTTTTTCCTCAGTGCGAACGGTGAGTGGTCCGCATGAGGATTCGAATCTGCACAAGATCGCGGATGTTGATCATTCCTCAGGTTCCAATTTAATGCGTACTCGCTTGAGGCCGGCGATGCACATGAAGAATGAGATGTCCGAACGGATTTTGGTTCGATCACGAGCGGGCGGCTTAGAAAGCGAGCAATTGCACGATGATGTGTCCGAAACCAAGCGACTCGCCGTGCATGACAAATTGTTGAATATCTATCAGGACCTGTCATTTGTTCAGATCGGTGCGGCTCGGCATTCGGATGCCGCGCGTCTCCGCTTCGGAATTCAGGCTGGGCTGGCTTGGTCACATGCAGAATACCCGATCATCGCGGCAAAGTTGGATTCCGCGATGGCGGGAGTCTATGAAGCTCATGCCGCGACCATTGTGGGCATCGATGACAAAAAATCGGACGAGCCGGGTCATCTGCGCATCGTCAAACTTGCGGACAAGAATACCGCCGCATCGGGGGACGTCATTGAATTCACTCTTCGGTTTGATAACCTCGGCCGAAATCCGGTTCATGGTGTGCGCATCGTCGATAACCTGACGCCGCGTTTGTCGTATCTCGAGGACAGTGCGACGTGTACTCACAAAGGCCAATTGGTCGTCGAAGACAATGGGGAAGGAAGTGTTGTTTTGATCTGGGAACTTGCTGAGCCACTGCCGCCGAACACCGGTGGAGTTGTGACATTTAAGGTCAATGTCCGCTGACGGATCGCCCCTCCTGATCTGCGGGAGGATCGAGGGACGTTGACTGCCTCCCGCGTTATTTTCCAATCGATTCTTTCGGGGCAGACATGAGATCGCGGCGTCAAGAACGCCGTTCGGGCACGCCGCATTTCCTCAGCGAAAGACTGTGCCATAGCGGATTCGGAATCGCCAGGGGCGATGGCATGTGTGTGAAATATCCTTCGTTAGGCAGAACCTGTTCCACATTCGGGAGTCTCTACAATTTCGGCATTTGGCAGGCTGTCGAGGAACAGTTGTCCATAACGTTTGGTGCGAATTCGAGGATCAAGAATCGCCACCAGCCCAGAGTCTGTGCGTGTTCGAATCAATCGGCCGACACCTTGTTTGAGTTTGATGATGGCCTCTGGAAGTTGATAATCCATGAAGGGTTGGCCGCCATCGGCACGAATCGCCTCGATTCTCGCTTCCAACAACGGTTGATCAGGCACCCCAAACGGGAGTTTCGTAATGATCACATTTTGCAGGGCCTCACCGGGAACATCCACTCCCTGCCAGAAGCTATCCGCGCCAAAAAGAACTCCGGCGGGATCCGTTCGAAATCGTTCGAGCATCAGTGATCGTGGCATCTCTTCCCCTTGGACATAGAGTCCATAGTTGTGAGACACAAACCACGGAGTCATGCGACGCGCGACTTCTCGCAGCATTTGATAACTGGTGAAGAGCACGAATGCACGGCCTTTTGTGAAAGCCACATACTCTTCGATGCGAGAACAGACCGCTGAAAGATACTGACTCGGTGATTCCGTCGGATCTGGCATGCTCTGCGGCAGAACCAACTTCATTTGTGACCGATAATCGAAAGGACTACCGAGTTTCAACTCGTTGCATTTCGTCAAACCCAGTCGCTGACGAATGAAATCAAAGCTCTGTCGTCCGACGGCCAGTGTGGCGCTTGTCAGGATGGCGGTTTTGACTTTGGAAAATAATTGGTCTCGCAAGACAGGTCCGACATCCACGGCAGCGGACACGAGACGGACACGTTGATCTTGAGGACCACTCTTCTCCATCCAGTAGACCGCCCCGACATCCGTTTGCTGCAGCCAAGAATTTAGCGAATTCGCTAATCCGGAACAACGCTCCGAGGCCGCAGTATACTCAATCCGAACATCGTCACGATCGATCGAATTTCCTAGCATCACCAAGACTGCCGCCAATTCTTTCAAGGCGGGGCTGACATCATTCTGAACATCTGCAGGCGTGCGCAGGCGGCCATTTGTCGATGCATATTTTTGTTGATGTTCGCGTAACGCATCGAAGAGATCTCGACTAAGAAATCGGGTGCGATCGACCAGCTGCTCAGCCCGATGCTGAGCCCGAAGAGCCGCAACATCAGAAAGGGGAGCCTTAATCAGCAGGCCTTTGTGGGTCCGCTCGTTGTAGATCTTGTTGAGCAGGTATTCAATCTGGCCATTGGTGACTGAAAGTCCCATGTGTTCTGCGGCCACCTGTTCGAGCGTATGTGCTTCGTCGAAAACGACGACGTCATATTCCGGCAGCACACTGGCTCCCTCACGTCGCAGAGCGAGATCGGCAAAAAACAGGGCATGGTTCACGACCAAAATATCAGCGTTCCAAACTCGTCGGCGAGCGCGGTAATACAGACAGCTTTCATACGTCGGGCACGCCTTGCCCAGACAGTTTCCGTGCTCACTGCGAGTTTCGTCCCAGACTTGAGGCAGAGGCTTGAATGAAAGATCGGCGAGGCTTCCGTCTTCGGTTGTGCGCGACCATTCGATCATTTGCTGCAGATGATCGACTTCTTCAGGGCGGGAAAACAGCGATTGAGAGCGTTCAACAGCCCCCTTCAATCGACGCAAGCTGATGTAATTGGATCGGCCTTTGACGAGAACTGCGGAAAATTCAACGGGTAATACCGCATTCAAGAATGGGATGTCTTTGGCAATCAGTTGTTCCTGAAGGCTGATGGTGTGGGTCGAGATGACAACTCTCCGACGCGCACCGCCTTCCCCCTGTCCAGACGTCGCGGCCAGAATTGCGGGAACGAGATAAGCAAAACTTTTGCCCGTTCCCGTTCCGGCTTCCACCACAAGGTGCTCACCGCGTGCAATCGCCTGCTCAACGGCGACGGCCATCTCCAGTTGTTCCGATCGAGCTTCGTAGTGAACCAGTCGTTTGGCAATCTGGCCGCCGTGGCCAAGCACCTGAAGGCTGTCAAGGGACACCAGATCAGTCTCCCATCCCGCTAAAGCGTCTCACCGCCGTCACGCAAATATCATCGCGCTGCTGTCGCTCATCGCAAAAGTGATCCACGGACGCAACCACGCTTTTCACAAGATCTTTGGCTAGTACTGTCGAGGATGTCACCGCCTGCATCAGTCGTGCCTTGCCGTACAGTTCGTTGTCTGAATTCATCGCCTCGGTAATCCCGTCGGTGTAAAATAAAAACGAGTCATTCGGCTGCATTTTCACCACGATTTCCTCGAACTGCTGGTCCGCTAAAACGCCCAAAGGCATCCCTGATTCTCGCATTCCAATCAGTTCTGACTCGCCTTGTGCATTGCGTCTTACAGGCGGAAGATGACCTGCATTGGAAATACAGATTTCATTCTTTTGCGAGTCAATTACGGCAAACACCAGCGTGATGAATCGAAAGCCGAGGCTACTACTTGCGACTTCCGCATTGAGGTTGTTCATCGCCATCGAAGGCGAAAGAGTATTCAATAAATGATAACGTGCTGAAGCATGCAGACGGGCCATGAGCAGCGCTGCGGACACACCCTTCCCGGCAACATCGCCGACGGCCATGGCAATGCGTCCGTCGGGAAATCGAATATAGTCAAAGTAATCCCCGCCAACGCTGAAGGCGGCCTCGTAGTAGTCGGCGAACTCATATCCCGGCAATTCCGGTGGTTCGCTTGGCAGAAATCCATGCTGCACTTGTGCTGCAAACTCCATGTCCCGATCGTAATCATGCTGACGCAAAATCACGTCATGCAGTGACGCATTTTCGACAGCTAATGAGGCCTGAGCAGAAACACTGACCAGTAGGTCTAAATCGTCGGCATTAAAGGGTTGAGACACGTCGCGTGTACTGAGTTGAATCACGCCGATTGAATCCCCGGAATTGTACGTCAACGGAACGCACATCAGCGACCGAAGTTGCATGTCGGAAAGGCTTTGACTAGCACTAAACCGCGTGTCACACATCACATCGGCACTTAGAATTGCCTCCACGTTGCGCATCGTCTGACGCACGACCGTCATACTGATCGGTGCGTCACTGTCGTCGTTCGGTCGTCGGGACAACGACGCGCGAACTCGTAATTTTTCGCTGTCGCCCTCTTTTAACAGCACAAAACCCCAGTCCGCCTGAGGAAAAATTTTGAACAGCGACTTGAGAATCACCGGTAACACATCATTCAATTTGAGCAACCGTCCAAGTGCCGCGCTGATTTCCAGCACCGCTCGAAGTTTGACCTCAGGCCGTACATTCAATCGAAGACCGAAAGCTGAGGATCCGGTCTGGATGGCGGCCACAACGGAAGAGTTGGTCAACAATCGCGAACCGGCAGCAGACCGCCCGGCTGCCGGTGCAAATTCGTCTTCGAATTTGTCGATCTCTACTTCCACTCCCCAAGGACTGGCTGCTTCGTCATCGCTGAGTGCGACCTGCGAGACGTCACTTTCGTCTGAGGCTTTTTTTTCCTGTCGCTCAAACCGAAATGAATAATCGCAAACCTGCAACACATCCTGATCCATCAATTCCGTTCGTTGACGAATGGAAATACCGTTGACCTGGGTCCCGTTTCGGCTGTGAAGATCCTCCACAAAAAAAATTCCCAGCACATCGATAATCTGAGCGTGCTGACGACTGACCGAATTGCTTTCCAAAACGATTTGGCAGTTCGGATGTCGACCCAAGATTGAGCGTTCTCCAGACAGAGATAGCATCTGACCGGTGGAAGTTCCCTTGATGACTTTCAAAAACGCCACGGGAGCATTTTCCTGTAGGGTACATCAAACACAACAAGGACGGGCGACAGTCAACTCGGATATTATTTTAAGGTCACGCAGCCACTGAAGAGTGGATGCTAGCGTGAGACAGTCAACCCGGCAATTGAAAAATGAAAACCGAACGAGGCCGATCGAGGATCCGGATCTAAAGTCGGCGGAACGGTTTATTGAAAAGGATCCCAAAACTGGCCCTTAAAAAAGCCGGTGCCAATGCGTCTTCAACCACACCGCACGGGGGTGATTTGAAGCGTTGTGTTTGTCGTCCGACAACGAATCGCCTCGCCAAAAATTCGTTATTGTGGAGATCGCGGTCAACTCTTTTCGACATCACCAAGACACCTCACGGCTTTGGACGCACACGGTGATCATTCGGCCGACGGCGATTTCGATGACACGATTGTCGTTGGGGAGACATAACGCGGCGAATCGTCCATTCGAGAAGTCATGGCCGATATAAACACTATCGGCTTTGGACCCCGATCGTATCTTCTCGCGAGTCCTGCAGTGTTGCCAATCTTCCGCGGAGGTCTGATCGCCATGGTCGGTCAGGCCGGAGACTCTTTCGGGTATCTCACAATGAGCCCGCCTTGGCACAAATCCGGCGAGAGTCTCACGACAGAGATCCTCACAAGGTCGAGACCACGCCACGCGCTGGCGGCCCCTGTTCCTCTTCTAGAACTACGAAGATGTCTGATTGAATTCCGCAGGATTCGGCGTTGCCGTGAGCAGCGGAATGCGATCTCGATAAAACCAATGTTCCCACCATCGGAGCGGACGAAGACGGGGGTCATCGACCTGCAACGTATGGGTTTTTCCTCGACGGGTGACCAAATTCAGTGAACCATCGGCGAGCACTTCGGAGACCGTCCAAAACTTTTCGACTTCATACGAATACCAGTCACCATGCTTTGCCGGATGAACCTCTTTCGCCCGTGGACCGGGATCGGTGCTGTTTTTGCTAACACGGACGACGACAGGATCTCCGGGTTTTAAACTCTTATGCATGCCTTCTCGCCTATTGCACCTGCTGAAAGAAAAAAAGATCTCAAGCCGGAGAACAGTAGACTTATCGGACACACGAGGCAAGATGTCTTCGGCAAGTCTCCGAAAAGATCGCGAAAAAATTAGCGGCGGCGCAGGGAATGCAAGGACTCCGAGAATCCGTTTAGGGGCTCGGTTGATACAGCCGCGGATTCTTTAACACGGTTCGAATCCTGATCGGCACCGTCATCTCGCGACCGGTTTGTTGTGACAGATGCCCACGTTGGATCGCACGACTTGGAGAGGACTGGTTTTCCGTGTCAATCTTCGGAAAACCGCCAAAAACTAGGGACGCGAGATCCGGCTCGAGAACGGCTATTACTGGGCATCAGCGGGCAGATCCTCCAAATAGATCTTTCCGTCGTTACCCATGACCGCAATTTGTTTTCCCGACGGTGACCAAGAACCAGAGTAACACCGTGTCGGAAATTTGTGGCGGTATCGTGCTTGGCCTTGGGGAACGTCCCAGATGTTCACCTGGCCCTCCACACCAATCGACAGCAGTCGGTTGCTTGCTGAGTTGAACTCGACTTTAAAAACGTCGTCTGAATGCCCGATGAACGAATGGATCAAACGAAAATCAGCCAGATTCCAGATAAAAATTTTTCGATCCGAGCCAGCGGCAGCGACAAGTCGATTGTCGCCGCTCACGGCGACCGAGTAGACGGCACCGCTGGAACCACGATAGAGACCGACCTCACGCCCATCGACCTGACTGTAAATGCGAACCACCCCGTCGGCAGATCCCGTCAGAATAAATTTGCCGTCGGCGTTGAAGACCAAGCCATAGATTGCGCCGCCAGGTGACTGCATTGTTCGCAGATGGCGATTTTTTTCGAAGTCCCAGATCTTGATTGTCTGATCATTTGATCCGGATGCAATTAGGGGAAGTGTGGGATGAAACGCGACGGCGTAGACGGGTGAAAGGTGTCCGTTGAATACGAGAGTTTCACGAGATGACGGAATGGCCCAACCGTAGATCGAACCATCGTTCTCGGCACTCAACGCTTGGCGGTCGTCGGGCATAAACGCCAAACTGGTTATTTCCGGGACAATCGCGTTGGGCTGTTTCGAATGCGGGTGAGTTGCGTACAGGGGTGCCGTCGGGCCGGGGGTTGAAGGGTCGTAGCTTCGAATCACGGAATCGCTTCCGGCGACAAGCAGTTTTTTTTGATCCGTACTATAGGTCACTTGAACGACTTCGGCCGGAGTTTCGATATCGATCGCAGGCTTTGAGGAATCGGCCATGTTCCATAACTTGACCCACCGATCGCTCCCTCCGCTGGCCAGTTGTTGTTGGTTTGGGCTAAGAGCCAGCACGCGGACTGGCCCGTTGTGACCGGTGAATTCTCGCAGCAATTGGCCATTGCTGCCGTCCCAATATTTCACAACGCCATCCTGACCCGCGGTGAAATGGTGAGATGAATTCGGATGGACATACAGGGCGTTGACACGCGTCGCGTCTGCCACATAGACCTGCTCGAGGTTGTACCTGTCCCAATAAAGGGTTCCGTCATCGCCGGCAAACACCAATCTTTTGCTATCGTTATACCAAGCGGCCGCATTGATCTCGGCGTTCACGGGCGAACGGAAGTGTTGTTTCTCAAGACTGAGTTGCAGACTCCAGACACGCGCTGTTCCATCGGCACTTGATGAAAGAAGATTGATGCCGTCGCGACTGTAATCCAGCGACGTGATTTTAGCGGTATGCCCAACGTAGTCATGCCATGGCGTTCCCTGACTGAGATCCCAGATACGGACATGATGATCGTCGCAACCTGCGGCCAGCCACTTGCTATCTCCAGAGAGGGCAAGGGTACTCGCAGAACTGGTCAACTCGTGTTCACGCATCAGCATCCCGTCGGAGGCATTCCAAATCCGAATTCGCCGGTTTGCGCCGGTCGAGACGAGGTTCTGCTGATTTGCGGAATAGGCAATGGCCAACGTTCCGCCTTCATGACCGGGGACCGTGCGGATCTGCGTTCCCTCGAGAAGATTCAAAACGGTAATCGCGCCGGTGGCATCGGCAACGGCAATCTCCTGATCGTTGGGAGGGATCGCAACGGCAGTAATCGCAGCCGCCGTTTTGGGATACGCTCGGATCAGTTGTCCATCTCGAACGTCGAACAGGCGCGCGATCTTGTCCGCGCAACCGGTGAGAATCTGCGTCCCCGCGAATGAGAAGCAGACGGCCGTGACTGGCCCCTGATGGCCCTCCAAAGGGATCACGGTCTGTCGTTCGTCAGTATTCCACAACAGGCACTTGTGATCGGCCGAACCTGTCACGATCCTCGTGTTGTCCGGACTGACTCGCATCGTCAGGATCGGTTGGGTGTGTCCCTTGATGACTCGGATCGGAGCACAATGAACGGGGAACCGCTTCACCAGTCCTTCGGCGCCGCTGGTCACAATCCAAGTTGTGTCAGGCGTATAGCTGAGTCCGGTAATTTCGGCTCTGTGTGCACCCAACACACCTTGTGGGGATCCGTCGGCAGGATTGAAAAGTCGCACACAGCCTGCGGAATCGGCAGCCGCTATTTGCCCTCCGTCAGAGCGAAACGCAACGCGCGTTATCGAGAACGGCAGTCCTCTGATCTCCTTCATTAAACGACGATCTGTCGCGTTCCAGAGACGCAGTGTCCTGTCCGCACCACCCGTCAGCCACTGTGTTCCATCGTGATTCAGAGCCAGACGCGTTGTCCCCTGATCCACCGGATGAGAAAATAGCGGCTGGGAGACCGGAATATCCCACAGCCGGATCGTGTGATCGTGTGAACCGCTGACCAGTCGGCTGCCGTCACTTGAAATCGCCGCACAAAGAATCGATGCCGTGTGACCAGCCATCGTGCGTACCGTTGATCCTGCGGCGAGATCCCACAGGCGGAGAGTCTTATCAAAGCTGCCTGTCAGCAACTGGGTTCCATTACCGGTGTAGAGGCCTGTGTAAACAGGAGCGGTATGGCCCATCAGGATTTTTGATTCCTCGGCCTTTGCCAACGCATCGACGCACAGAATCAGGAGCAAAAAAAAAACTAAGCGAATCCGCATCAATTGGTCTCTATGGGAATATTGGAATCAACGGGAGTTTCAGCACAGGAGAACGGTTCCGGCTGTCGGAAGACGTTTCAGGCAAGTCGGTTCTTTTTGAACGCGGCAGACAGCGACGCATCGGCCACGCTTTCACAACCTTCCATGCGAGCAATCAGTAGCCCCTGAAAGTCAATGAACTCCACGTCGCATCGAATCGTGTGCCCGGTCGCCTGCCTAACGCGGACAACGATTCGAACGCCCTCGCGAGGGAACACTCGACGGTATTGACGATAACGCGAGATGAAGCAAGGCAAACAGGGTTCCTGTCTCATTTCTTGAGACCAAATGATCACGGCCTGAAGGGCCACGTCAATCGCCAGTGGGTCAATCAGCCACGTATTGCGTAGCGGCTCTCTCATCCATTCCCAAGGGGCAGATGTTGTGCGCGATTCCAACACGATGCCATCGCTTGAACAGGCTTCAATGGCCATGATGCCTTGAAACCGAATTCCGTGAAACAAGCGGGTTTGATACGTCGTTGCCAAGTCAATCGCATAGCGATGCGCAGAAACATGAAGCGAGGGAACCGGTGCGGCGTGATAACTGGGTGACAAGATCACCTGTGCTGCCGCGTGAACGACGTTGCGGTTGTTGACCTTGCCAATGAGTTGAGTTTTAGCATCGAACAGATCATCAATCCGGCGTGGTTTTCCCGCGAGCACACTCAGAGTTGCCGAATTGTGTCGATCCACGCGAACACCTTGAAAGATCCGCAGATCGTCAAAACCGTGCAACTCCAGACCTGGATTTCGATGAATCGCGGCATGGGCCAACCATTCCGCGATCACCGAGACGGGCAATACGGCCTTGCCATCGATCACATGAGATTCCAGAAATGGATGGTTTTCCAAATCCAAAATCCGTTCAAATGCGGGCTTAATGTCGTCGGGTACCGGTACGTTGGCCTGACCGAACCCACTAAGCACTCCAGAAGCAGGCGTTTCCTGTAAAACGGTTTCACTGTCTAACTCAGTTTTGACCGAACCCGCCCAGAGACTAGTTGAGAGGTCTTTCTGAGACACGCAACTTGGTTGCAACGCTGTTAAAAGCGGAGGATTTAAACCGATACCTGGGATTGATTGTTGCCCTTCAAATGTCGCCTGCCCCGGTTGATAGGCCATAGAGTTTAGAGAGCTCGATGCCTCGAACTTTCCAATAACCATCCGCTCGACGGATCGACTCGGTGTCTGAGTCAGTTCTCGAACGAGCAATTCCGCGCCGTCCGCCATCGGTATCAGGCCGACCCCTTCTGCCGCGAAGATTGCCTTTAGGCTCTGGGTCACCATTCCACCATTCCAAGGCCCCCAATTGAATGAGATAACTTTCGCCTTCGGATGCTGAATCGCAAATTGAAGTGACATCTTGTTCAACACTTCATTCGCCATCGCATAATCGGACTGACCCACTCGTCCGTAGCGGGCGGTGTAAGAAGAGAAGACACATAAGACACGTAAATCGTCTGGATCAATCGATCCCAAAAGATTTCGAAGCCCGGAAACTTTGGTTTCGAAAACACGATCAAACTGATCACGTGTCTTGTCTTCGATCCGTCCATCCGCCAGCACACCCGCTCCATGAATGAGTCCACGGACCGGACCGAACTCACGCTGCAAATTTGAGATTAACGCTCGCAGCACCGCTTGATCTCGCACATCCACTGAGCGATAGACGATTTGAGCCCCCGTTGCCCGCAACAGGGACAGGGAAACCGCCACCTCCCGTTCTGCCAGAATTTGTCGGAGTTGCAATTCAATCGATCGAGGCAGCGTTCCCGCCGGAGCACGAGAAATCAACGTCTGTCTGATCACATTTTCGGTCAGCAAAGGAGCCAGCCACTCGGGTTCGTCTGTCGGCAGGGAACTGCGACCGAGAATCACGATCCGCGGCCGCCACGCCTTGGCAATGGCAATAGCGACTTCCGCGGTGACACCACGCGCCCCACCACTCACAATGAATAACTCACAGGGAAGGACTGGCGCAGCGGTGTCGCTAGGCGTTGCAAGGCCTTCTTCAATGACGCTCAATGCGCACACTCCCTGCGGTGACAGCCCGATCTCAATCGGACCGACACGCAGGAATTCATGAACCAACGCATGGGCCGCGTCGGAGGCAGACTTCCAGCCGCGGGATATATCGAATGCCTTACATGTCAATTCAGGCCACTCACGAGACGCTGACTTCAGCAACCCGGAGAGCCCTCCTGAGTTGGGGTCCGCTAGTGAGGCGGTCGCTTCGAAGCCGAAACGACCATCCATTTTTGAGACCGTGGCCAACACAGCGGCTCCTGCCGCTGTCGCGTGTCGTAAACACGGCCCGACTCGCTGTAACCACTCCAACGCCCGCCACAATTGTCGGTCACCAATCCCCCCCGCCGGAGCAATTATAATCAAGCCCACAAGAAGCCCCGATACGCTCGATTCAAAAGGTTCGTCAAGATTGACTACACGCGGTTGAAAACCGAGACCGGACAACTCCTTTGCAATGCTCAAAGACAATTCCAAACCGTCTTCGGTAATCCAGATTTCCGCCCCACGCGCGAGCGGAAGCAATGGCCGTGAGTCGCTTGCCGGCAACGAAATCGGCCGAACGATGCTGCGAGTCATGGAATCGAACGTGGAGTACACAGGCCGGGCCAACGGCAGGTGGGATGATGCCAGCGACGACCCTTGAGGTTGTTGCGTTAGGAAAACAACCTCTTCAGAAGGAAGAGCAATCACGGAAAACTGTCGCTTTTCCGCCAATCCAACCACATCTTGTAACGTCTGCAAGGCACCTAACTCGTCTGGCCGAAATTCCGGAAGATTCGGAACACGATCCTGCAATGCGGACAAGATTTCAACGCGTTTGATGGAGTCAATTCCCAGGTCATGGTCAAGACTCATACCCAAGTTCAACATTTCAATCGGATAGCCGGTCTTCTCCGAAACAATCGCCAGGACGGTCGTCGCCAGTGACGCACCTGGAACATCGTCAACCGAATCGGATGAGGATCCAGGTGAGCGGATTTGTGAACTGGGTAAAACGGCCACAGACGGTGTTGAAGCCAGTCCCTCGATCCTGACCCGAGGCTCTACGGTCCGCTTTTCCGCCAATCCAACCACATCTTGTAACGTCTGCAAGGCACCTAACTCGT
>CAMCMU010000013.1 GCA_945876035.1 Schlesneria paludicola DSM 18645
GGCTGGCGCTGTTGGTCCGCCGCTCCAACATTTCTGCCGTCTCGACCGCGAACAATTCATTGGACACAACCGACACCCACACTCGCCTGAGTTGCCGGTCCATCGCCGACTCGAACTCCAATAATTGCCTTTCACCACGGGCTGCTAGAGTTTGCCGCACTGTGATCGATCGATTCCGAGTTGAAGAGGGGCGTGTCCTCTGAAATTCGCTTGCGGCTCAGAAGGCTTCACAGATGCCGTCTGACGACGAATGGCAGGCGGTGATCGACACGAATCGGAAGCTGTTTTTGTGTTGCTGCCGAACGCATGTCCACGGGGGCACCAATCGTCGATAACGCCTCAAGTGCGGCATGGTGAGCGGAACGATTCGGCGCTGAGCGGGGAAGTGACCCTGGTTTCAAGTCTGTTAAGCACAGAGCGTGTCCGGTATCGAATCACAGAGAATGGCGACTAATTGATCTCTTCAGGTTGACTATCGGAAGTGGTCTCACTCGCTAAAGACGGGCGCGTCAACTGCGTTTCGGATCGTCCGTTGTCTCCGGCGGAGATCGTCGTTCAATCGGCTCAATTCGGATGCGATGACGGAGGCGACTGGGGATTCTCCGCGGTGGAGGTGTCTGCCTCCCGTTGGGCGGGAGCGGGAGCATTGGGGAGCATCGATCTGAATGCGTGGCGTCTGGTTTCTGCAGAACAATCCTCTGAGAAGGGACGAAAAATTTGGGTGCGACGCATGCGCAGGCAGACGGTTCTCGAGAGTCTCGGCGCGCGGCCTGCCAACAAATGGAACACGGAACGGCAGGGATAGAATCTCCGCCCGAAATCAACATTCGGGAGGAGGAACTCCATCCGAGCCCCTTCCACGATCTCATCCACGATGTTTGGCGGATGATTGCGAACGCCTGCCGATCAGCGGAGATCAGGCCGCCTCTGCCCCGCGATCGTCATCCATCTGAGCGATCCGATTTTTCGAAATAAATGGCAGGATATTGATATCGGACGAATACAACTGATAGCTCATGGCGTAGGCATCTTCTTCGGTGTCTTGATAATGTTCGCGGAGCACACCTTTGGCTTGCAGGCCCAAGCGACGAAAGAAGAGTTGAGCGTCAAGATTTGTTTCACGGACTTCGAGGCAGATCTCCTGTCGACGCTGCTGCGACAACTTGTTGATCAGCTTTTCGATCATTTGACTGCCAGTCCCCTGACGGCGCGCCCATGGAGCGACGGCGAAATTGAGAACGTGCAACTGTGACGTCAAAAGTTCGTAGATCATAAACCCGACGATGCGTTCTTGTCGCTCGGCAACCATTCCGATGCAATTCCGCTGGCGGAGACAGCACAGAAAGTCTTCCTCAGTCCACGCGAAGTTGAAACAGTGACGTTCGATGTCGAGAACCTCAGGCATATCACGACGAATCATCCAGCGAATCTGCACGTCGCAGCGTGTCTTCTGGGCTGAACGTATTGGTCCATTGTCAATGCTCAAAACGACCTCCTTGCCACCCTAAGCAGACCTTTGTTTCGGTGTCCATCGCACGCACGGCACTAAGCCTGTAGCGTGGAGCGGCGGAAAGTATCCGAAGTCGTTCGACATGGCTAGCCTGATTTCTCAAGAAATCGAGACACCGTCTGAAACGCCGGAAGTCCGATAACTCGTGCTCGAGTTTCCGTCACTCTTGGTCGATATGGCCGTCATTTATTGAAGAAAAAATGGATTATTTTTTGTTGACCGGCAAGAATTTCCTTGTTGACGGGGGCTGATGGTCCGCTCGGTGTCTTCGGAAAACCATCACCGATGGTCCGTGACCGCGACACCTTGACAATTTAATCGACCCTCCAAAAATCGTGGGTCTGACGACGTGGCGGCACAAGGTCCGGATGCCGAACGTCAATCGTTGATATTGGTCCGGAATTCTGAAAACGGATCGCTGCTCAACGCGGTTCTTAACGCACTGCAAAAGGCCTCAGCGTGGCAATTGCGATGCTGCATGAGGCGTCCATCTGCTGTGATCGCGGTCTCTTCGTTTTCGGAAGGACGTCTTCAGAGTCAAAAACGACGTGTCCAATATTCCGCCCCATTCCGGGGCGGGGAACATGTCGCCTCGGCAGGCGAACAGTGGAAATTCAGCCGCCGTTCATGAGGATTGTGATTAGGCGGCAGTGCGAGTTCTGACCTTTGATTTAGGCACACCGAGCCGCGTCAGTCGGTTCTCTGCTTCCTCATTCAGTGTGTTCATGGAGTGTTGAACACGGGAAATCAACTCAGTGATCTGATCGCGAGTCAAACTCTCGGGGACTAGAATTGGCTCGCCGGTCACAACGTAGATCGTGCTGAATGGCATCGGAATTAAGAGATCGGTCCACTTTCCTTGGGGATGCCAGGCGCGTGTCGCGACAAATGCTCCCGGCAGAATACGGCGTCTCAACTCGGAAGCCACAAACACACACCCCTGTTTGATCTGCCGTCGTGGGCCAATCGGACCGTCGGGCGTAAAGACGATGTGCATGTTTTCGGTTTCTTCGAGAAGCTGTTTCAAGGCTTGCACTCCGCCTCTGCGACTCGAACCGCGAATGGTTCTGTATCCAAGCAGTGTCATTGCCTTGGCAAGATACGAGCCGTCCTGATGCTGGCTGACTAATGCGCATGTTCGTTCACGCAAGCCGCGGGGAGCAGCAAAAGTCGGGATTAATAAGGAGTCATGCCAAACGCAGACGACAAAATACTCCGTGGGCTCACGGGAGGGAATGTAGTCGAGTCGCTTTTGAAGATCGACACCGACGTAGATTTTACGACAACTCGCGAATAATAATTTCATTAAACTGACAACAGTTGCAGCAGCAATCCAAGTCAGCCAGCGGCTTCGAATCTTCATGATGTCATTCTCCAACAGATCGTTTGTGGTGTGCGCCGAAATGTAGAAGATCTGACGAAAGTCGGGAATGCGAGTCTAAGTGCGCCTTGGAGTCGCAACGACTTGTCTCGTGATTGCTTCCACTGCCCGACTTTTCTCAGAGGAGCAATTTCTAACTGTCGTCAACGTCGATTGACACGACGTGGCTGATGAAACTGCCCTGCCCCAGCAATGTGGAGAGTCGATCTCCAGGATGTAATGTTGCAGCATTGTCAATGAGTCCGCCATCAGACAAACGTTTTGTCAACGAGTAGCCGCGGTCGAGGACCGCGAGCGGACTCAGGGCATTCAACGACGCGGAGAGGCCTCCCAATTGCTGACGCGACATGGCAATCGACTGCTTCATGGCTCGTTGCAACCGTGCGTCCAAGTCGTCGAGTTGCAGGCACCGGTCCCGAATGTGGTCCAACGGCCGCGTGAAACACCGGCGACTAGCAATCGACTCCAGCACCAATCGTGCCCGTTGTGATTGCTGTTTCAACGAGGATGTCAGCCGCTGACGCAGTTGAGATAATTCCGCACGCACCTCGGATTCTAGGGGGACAACAAGTTCCCCGGCCTCACTGGGTGTCAACGCCCGTCGATCTGCGACGAGGTCTGCGATCGTCACATCGATTTCATGACCGACGGCACTAATGACAGGAATCTGACAGGCAAAGATCGCTCGCGCGACAACCTCTTCGTTGAATGCCCACAGGTCCTCAAGGCTCCCTCCGCCCCGACCACAGATGCAAACATCGACGTCTGGGATTGTATGAACAGTTCGCAAAGCTTGGGCGATCTGCGCGGCGGCACCTGTTCCTTGGACGGCCACAGGGACAATGACGATGTTTGCCCGTGGAGAACGTCGAGTGATGACCTGAATCATATCGTGAACGGCAGCTCCTGTGGGACTGGTAATCAGGGCAATACGCCGTGGAAATGCCGGTAATGGCCGTTTCCGTTCGGCGGCGAACAACCCTTCAGAGGCGAGCTTCTGTTGCAGTTGTCGAAACGCTAGTTCGAGAGGCCCGATTCCTTTGGGTTGCAGTTGTTCCACGACAATCTGGTAGACGCCGCGCGCTTCATAGACCTCGATCGGGCCCGCTGCGATAACCTGCATCCCATCTTTCAGATCGAAGCGAAGACGTTGAGCGATTCCTCGCCACATCACGGCTTTGAGCTGTGCCGTATCGTCCTTCAGAGTGAAATAGCAGTGTCCTGAACTGGCCCGAGTGAAATTGGAAATCTCACCACTGACCCAAACGTGGGCAAAGGAAGCTTCAACAGCCTTTTTCATCACGAATGTGAGGGCACTCACCGTGAGAACCGGAATCGTTTCAGGAGATGGCAATACGGAAGTAGTCACGTTTCGTTCACCAGTCATAAAGTCGCATTAAATGCCGGGCAGCAAGTTTCGAACGAACGTGATCGCGCGACTCATGTCGCCGATGCGATCGTCTCCCTGCGTGCGGATGACTGTCAACCAGCCGCGATAATCCATTTCGTTGAGAAGTGCAAACACCTCTGGCCAGTCGACCGCTCCTTGGCCAATCGCCGCCTCTTGGCTCCCTCCACTGAAATCACGCAATCCATCCCGCAACTGCACATGCGACGTGACGGCATGAAGTGTCCGGAGAGCGTCTGCCGAAGACCGACCGGTCATTGTAAAATGAGCCGGATCAAAATCTACGCCAACAGGTCCAGTCTTGATCTCCGAGATGAGCGCGAGCAGGTCCTCGGCCGAGTCATCCGTCGGCGTGATGCACAGAATGGTTCCCACATGGTTCCCGTGTCGTGCCAAATCGCTCAGTATCTCCACCAAAAGCTGCCGGGATTTTGATGCGTGGTCGCTCGGAATGCGACCGACACGGCAACACAGTGTCGTGGCCTTCAAGGAATAGGCGAATGTCATTGCATCTCGAAGGGAGCTCACACGACGGTCTAGTTCTGTTTCCTCTGTCAACGGATGTTTCAGCGGAAAAGTGGCTCCGGCTACGGAGAGGTTTAACTCCGAGATGTGATGTAACAGATGCCGTCGTCCGGTATCAGACAAACTGAGCGCGCTGACTTCGTTGTTCAAGTCCAATTGAACGCCAGTGGCATTAAGGCCGGAAGCCGACTTGAAAGACGTTTGAAGCGACTGACGAAAACAACGGGTGGCGATGGCGAGACGAAATTGGGGCATGGTGCAGTAAACGAATGAGGATAACGAGCGAAGCCAGACAGTCGCCCTATTGTGAGTTGCAGAGAGTGGTAGGGCAAGTCGCAGGCAGCTCGCCGAAGTGTCGACCTTCCGAATCCGTTTTTCCTATTTCGGCGATTCGTGCCGTTGTGATCGTTTTTTCGGTAGAGGCCGGCTTCCGGACGAAGGAGGGATCCGGAGAACGATCGTGTCATTTAAGGACAGCATCCCCCTCGGGGTAGAGGGAAAAAATCTTAAATTTGGACGAAGTCGGACAGGCTGTGATTGCCGGTCTTGACCCAAAATTTGAATTCTTCTAAAACCCCGCCCACTTCGACTGTCGGCCGTTCGGCCATCGGTGAAATTTGCTGGTCTCCTCTCAAAAACATGTCTCGTTCTGTGGCTCTTAGCCCTCACTTCAGGTAGGAAGACGCTCATGGTCCGTTCTTCGTTTGGCTTGGCCTCGTTCTGTGGCGGCCTAGTCGTTCTGGCTGCAACGAGCACCTCATCCGCTCAATGGCTTCCCTTCAGTGGAAGTCGCTGCGATTGTGGTCCTCGTCCAGCATTATTTGGGTTGCCGCCTCTAAGGTATCAGTCGGCCAGTGCGGGCTACAGTTCCGCAGCAATGCCGATCTACCAAACCGCGATGGTTTCTGAATCGGTCCAGTGTGGTCAACCAATCAATTGCACTATTGAGCAGCCTGTTCAAATCCGATCGATGGTTCAGGCGGTACGAGTCGAGCCGCTTCAGCCGGTCGTGCATCCCGTCTATGACACGGTTCGTGTGACGGAGTATCAGCCGGTGAAGCAAAAGGTTCAGAAACCGATTGTCGAAACGAAGTGGATCGATCAATCCGTAACCGAAATGCAGCCGGTCACGCAACAGCGGACAGTGAATGTTCCGACCGTCGATTATCAGTCGATCACGGAATACAAAAAAGTGCAGAAACAGGTGGGCTACTGGGTCACCAAGAACGAAGCAACGGGCAAGCTGTCTCCGTGTCAATACGACAACCGTCCGGGGATGATTGCGGCGATGAACCGAACTGGGTTTCAGTTGCGGAATGCCTTCACGCCACAGGTTCGAGCAACCCGTCAGTTTATCCCGCAGACGATGACCTGTACCGTGCCCTGCACCAAAAAGGTCGCGGTTCCAGGAATGAAGCAGGTGACTTACAACGTCACTTCGATGCTACCTAGGCAGACCACTCGCAAGGTCGCCGTCAATTCTGTTCGATATGTTGAAGAAGAAGTGACTGCGATGAAGGCCGTCACGGTTGCCAAGACGATGCAGATTGGAACCCGTATCAGCTACGCTCCCCTTGGCAGTGGAGCTGGTGGAGATGGCGGCCGGACTGCACTACAACCGACACCCGACAACAAGGCGTCGGCTCAGAATTCCGACGGGACTCCGAAGAGAACAGCCAACGGAAAGCTCGATGCGTTTTCGCCCAACTTAGAGCCGGACAGTTTCAACGAAAATCAAGGGACGATCAGAAAATCTTCGTACCCGACATCGATTGAGCAACCGACCGATCAAGGTCGCATGACGGAATCGATAGTCCCGGCTCGAGCGGGGGATCCGACAACGCAGCCGATGCGAACGCCGAGTGTGGTACGAGTGAGTCAGTGGGTTGCGAGGGATGCGATGTCGTTGGCGGGCAATATCCGTTGACCGAGTTTGTTTCGGAATGCACTCAGAAGACGTTGGTCTCCGACCAGCGTCTTTTTTTATTTCTTGGGGATCCGATCCAAAAAGAAGCGTATTTTGTTTGTGGGACGAACCGAAAGAGTGGTCGACGTACCGAGGACCGAATTTGTAAACGCTGCTCTCCCCCGGTTCCTCAGCGATTCCCCGAGGGTCCGAAGGGAATGCGGAAGTGTTGATCACGGAGAGCGGCGAGGAGAAAGGTCTTGGTTCCTCATTCGGAATACGATCAACAACGCATTGCCGGTCAGAACCTGCGAATCGATTGGGACAAATAGTTACGGACAATCCTGCGGCAGGCCTCCCAGCGGATCGCGTGTGAAGACCAGGACTATTGCGCCCGCTTGGCCACCAAACCGAGTTGCGGATGCCAGATCCTCGTCATGCTTGAAAAAGTGGAGTTGTCGAAACAGCGTATCGACGAAGTTCACCGCATGCCGAATAGGGGCTCTTCCCTCACTTCGCTATGCGTTTCTCTCCGGCATCCGCAACAGTCCTCAGCCAATCTTCGTGGCTCAAAATATTTTTTAAAAACGTTCGGCGATCGGCTGGAGCGGATCTGCGCAGAGCATCTCCTCGAGCGACGGTAAGTCTTCCACGAAGACGAAACGCAGTTTAATCACGTCAGTGACCCTCACCCGCCGCTGCATTCGTACGAGATCGAGAACGCGTGTCAACCAACCAATGCCGTCCGGTTTGGTTGCTGTCTTGGCCGCAACGCGCGATGAAAATAGCGAGGTCTCATCGTGAATCGTACCGCGACTCTGTATTGGCATTGCGATGTTTTTTCGCCAATGTGGGCGATGCTGGGACCGAATGTGTGGGGTGTTGTGGCCTTGGCCGGAATTGCTGTTCATTGGAAAAGTGACCTGACCGTTGAGCGTCCGCTTGGCGCGTTTGACATCGGACGCGCTGAACCCCCAACGCGTCGAAGATGCCCGCCAGGGTTTCCGGCATCCTTTCGGATCGAAACGCAATGATGCCTCCGGCGCATTCGTGCCCGACTTTGCGGAAATCGCTCGGTGTCGCAGTTGCCACAATCTTGTCGCCATCGCAATCTTCTGCCGCGTTGCCGGCGCGCACTCGGTCGATAAACTTTCGGTTTGGTATTCAGACGGCAATGATCATCTCTTTGTCCCCCCTGCCGAAAATCGTCGAGACGCGATTCGGACGGGAGGAGTTAAGAAAGGCGACGACCGGAATCTTCCATCCGCAGCAACGTCGCAAAATGCGGTCCCGCTCACAGGAACAACGCCAATCAAGACCTCTAATCCCATCCTTCAGGACCTCGACCGAGACAATGCTGGCGTCACGGGGTGGCGTTACCGAATGGGAAGCGGGTGAAACGATAGTCCGGAGGTTAGCCATTATTCTCGGTGGGAGGTGGCACACCGGGTGATGCTTCTCGAAATCACCCGTTTGATACCGGCTGTCATTTTCGTTTCGACAAGGGATTGAGGCGTTTGATGTCGAGAGCTTCGAGCGGAAGGAATCTCGCTGGTTTGACTGCGGATTCCATCGGGATCAGCGATTCCGTCATTTCGTACGATGGGTTGAACGTCACGATTTGCAAGTCATCAATCGATAATTCTCCGAGTCCGTGCAGCGAAATTGTAACCGTCATGTCTTGGCTTTCTGAGACGACTCGTAACAACTCGAAACGCTGCCATTCGCGTGCGACTCTGACACGCCAAGCCCCCGTCTTACCCATTAAGCTGTCATGAATTGTGACGCCGTCGATGCTTCTTTCTACGGGGTGTGTCAGTTTTGTCCAACCGCTGATTTTGACAACTTGTCCGGCATGCGTTGGGAGTGGCGGTGATATGACCGAGATCGGAATTTTTCCCAAGCAGGGTGGCTGTTGCTCGCTCGAGGTTTGCTGCGTGGCAATTCTCAAACTGTACTGCCCCTGCTTCGCGGACGGGTGCAGTTCCGCCACGGAGTGGAGGCCGGGGATGGCTTGCTGTTCATGACGCCACCCTGCCGCAATGAGTGTATCGAGGTCTTCAAACTCACCCGAGGGAAGTTTGTTTTCGGCAACGGACTCCCGAGATTCAGTGACACCCCTGATGAAACGCCAGTGAGCAGGAAGTGTTTGAAAACAAACGGTGTAAGGACTGGTAATTGGTGATGCAAGGTTCTTCACGGCGTTGTCCCAATGTGCTCGTTGCAGCATGCGTGTGAACTGCATGACATCAAGCGCGTATGTTTGAGACGCGTGGTATTGCTGTTGCTTGAAAGCGTCGTTCGCTTTTTCAGAACAGGACTGGGCTTTTTCCAGTAGTTGTTTCGCTTCGGGCAATCCGACTCCTAGTTTTTGTAACTGCAGGTCGGTTTCCCGGACACGCTCGAGTTTCAGTCGGCCAAGTTCGACGATGGCTGCTGCGCTGCGATCCTGAATTGCGGCGATTCGTTGATTCAGTCGTTCGATGTTCGCTTGGTCTGAGGTCAACAGAATCGCCGTAGTTTGATCGAGTCGGGGCAGAACAATTTTCACACCGCCCGCCACCGTCTCTCGAGGCAGGTTTTGTAGTCGTTTCGTCGTCGAGACTTCCCAAGCAGCAACGGTTTCGCCTCCTCCTGGCACGACAATCGTGACATTATTTGCCGTCATTTTTCCTGGGACAAACTGTGATTGGTCTTCAATCCACATTGGCAAAAGCAAGACGCCAAGCTCAGAACGAATCAGGGCGGCACTCAATTCTCGCTTAGTCGATTGGTTGGTATCAAACGTTGCGGATTTCTTGTGAGCGGTCTTGAGGCCGAGAGGGTTTTTCGGCATCATGCCGAGAGGGTTTTTCGGCGTTGTCGCGGCGACATCAAAGCGAGAATCGACGGTCATTGGTATGATTTGAACAGAAGACCCGGTGGCCAGCCAAGGTTCGAACAGCGACAGCTCTAAGTTGATTTGCGTCAAGGCCAACAGGCGTTCGCGTGCGGCGGATCCCTCAGCATCGAGACGGGTTGTGGTCCAATAGCCTAGACCGCGACAACCGGCAGCCAAGGCCGCATAGACCTGCATGCGAATCTGTTCGGGTTCGATCATTGGAACTATTCCTGATGATCCCGTCAGGCTCAGGATTTCGGGTGTTGGTTCCGTCTGAATCCAAGTCCAACAAAGTGTTCCAGGCCATGCCCGTTCGCGTTTTTGAGCGATCCACTCTCGATATTCGATCAGCGTTGTCTCACTGTTCAAGACGTGGCGACTGATCCCCAACAGATCCAAATGCCGCGAGCAGAACTTTTCGTCATCAGCCACATCTGCGGCCAACGGTCGCTTGAATGTTCGATCAGCATCACGCACCTGATTGGACCAACTGGGCAACTTGGGCCGGTCCATGGCGGTCAATCGAGTCCCCATCATCCAGAAAATGATCGGTTCGGTATTGCGGGCAAACGGGAGCAGGCTGGCGTCTTCCGAATCGAGCGGATCGCCACTGGTATCCTTGGCAAATGGAGGAGTGGCCGTCAACCACAGTCCCTCTCGGCGCAGAGGTCCCGTGACGGTGTTGGCATCCGGGTCTGAGACCCAAGCGACATTGAATCCTGCTGCCGCCAAGACCCCGGGGATCGTCCCGGAGTCCCGAATGATGCGAGGCAGAAACGGTTCCCCTTGAACACGCAGTTTTTTGAGTTGGAATTCGACGGGAACGGACTTCGTTGGTTCATCGATAGTCGCGGTTGTTTGAGTGACTGTCGCATTGGAATCGGTAACGAAAAGGGGTGAAACGATTGGCCCGACGCCTAAATCGTCCAGCAGGATTTGAGTGCCCCCTGACGACAGATTGCACCGCAGAACGACTCGATCGACGTACATCGTCGCGGGGTCAATAGAAATGCGGTTGTTGGCGCGAAGGATTCGGAGTTGGTTGTTGATGTTTTTTTCCGACGTGCGACACGTCAGCTGTTGCCACTTTCCGGCTGACTGATACGCATCGCCGGAAACGATCATTGTCAGCGGAACGCCGGTCTTGGTATCGACGAGACCACGAAACCCAATCCTCAATGCCAAGACCGCACCGGGACGATCGGAATGAATCCACACCCGAGCTTCCAATTCATCCAAAACTTGAGCAACCGGGATCTGATGTTCAATGTGGACAGAAACATTGTCCTGGAGTGAATTCAATCCAACAAATTCGGCTCCGCCCCGATGTCCCGCATCACGCCGTCGCTCGTGAACCCGAAGCGTCGTCTCAGAATCACGGCAACGCACTTTCCAGCTGATGCTGGGACCGTCGAAGCTAGACTCGAATTGTTCTGCAAGTGCTGGAGATGCAGTAACCCCGACCAACAGCAACAAGATCGTGGCTACTGAGGTCGTCGGTCCGATTGTCAGAGATCGCGTTTTCGGAGTCCGCATCCTGCGCTTCCGTGTCCCATTCCGTGTCATCGCACGTGACTCAATTCCACGGAAATCAAATCCTAACAGAACGTTTTTTCACCGATTCTCTAGCGGCTGGTGTCCCTGCCAACACGCGGAAAATGACGGACCACGATTGGACTGAGTTTCCAGTAGGTCAAGAGACCTGAGAACTGCCATTGATTTTAAGAGACTTTGCCGAGATCGGCTAGCCCGCATTTCTGATCCCCGACAGATCCGAAATCAAGACCGTAATTTTTCAGTCTGACAGACTCGGCTGACGCACCTGATTGTGATCGTCTTGACTAAAGAGAATCGGTTGTCCGAAGATTCTCTTGCTGGAAAGCGAGACAGTCACGCAGGCCTCGGAAAGGACGACGTGACTGTCTCGCTTGCGGTATTGAGCTCACTTCGAATCGGATTTGCGTGACGGCGCTCCGTCTGAAGGACGATGCGCGCGATACCCTGAAAATCGAGCTATGGCAGCGATTTCAGGTTTTTTCAAAACAATACGGAGACGGAGTGATGTCCTCGTGTCACCCTGGACACGATGCGAGATTCGCGGCCAAAGTCGCAGGGCGACCGTGCGCTCGATTGCAGGTTTCGGCGGTTTCGAAATTTGATCGAATCAACCGACTCCAGATTTTACGTGACGAGCGTCGCTTGCCCGCTCGACTGAGCAGCCAGCCGATTTCAACATCACAATACGCCGTCGGAGACGGCAGTGATTTCGCCGAGTCGATCGCCGTCAAGATCTGTAATGTTTGACCATGTCACAGAACACGGAGATCGACAAACCAACTTTCCTTGACGGGTCTCATCAGCGCCGATGCAGAAACGACCGTTGAAAAAATGTTCCTGACTATCGCCACCAAAATCGACCGTGATGCTTGTGGCATTCGGATGTGAGTACTTCAGCGCTAGCCCGGTATGCCGAACGAATTCGATGCCCGGCCGAATGGTGCCTTCACCTCAGGGGCAGCACGATTGAATCGGTATTCGACGTTGACAGTCGAGGCCGTCTCCCGTGCGTACCTCGAATCCTCGATATCGAAAACGACGGACGTTCCAAAACACGGGCTGTTCAGGTTGAGACCGATCCGGTGCAATCGGACTTCCCCCATGATCCGCCCTCTCGTCTCATTCACAGTCGTCAACGAGAGACTGCTGCCAAATGACTTCCGGCCGAGCGTCCGGGACGATGAGTGTCCCGTGTCTAACGATGTCCTGCCAGACGCATATCGCCAACAGATTCGGCATTGGCGAGGTCCAACAAGTACAAAACATGACTGCCGGCACTCAGGCCGTAAACGTGGTCATCACCACGCAACTCACCCGTGGCCAGGATGGACCCGATGGAGCCTTGCGACCATCAGACTCGTCCTGCGTTAGCCAGCAGACGCAATCGTCCAGCATCGACGAGAAGAGACTGTCGTGCCTGTTTCGCCTGCGTCGAGACAGCGAAATCCCACAGTGAAGACGATGATCCAACAGAGGAACGCGATCCAACAGTCCTTCCGGGGGCAAGGTTGGGTCGTGGCCACTCACGTGACCACTGTCCAAGGATGAACTGCTGAGCCTGATCGTGTTTGCTCCTTGACCGGCATGCAGCGACTGGAGGATGTTCTCCAGTCGCCGTTGGGCTGATTCTTGATGTCTGAGGTATCCTCTGGTTTAGCATCCAACGACAAATTCAAGCCATCGGAATTCTCAAACCGTTCAGGGAGCATCCGTATTTATTGAGGTCATTTGGGATTTTCCGTGCGTTGAGATCTCTCATTTTTTTGGAGAGGGATCCTTTTTGGATTCGTCTAGCGAGCGTTTATACTGCCGTAGCCGCTTTTTCATGCCGGGATCATTTTCCATCGGAGTACCGATCGCAAGTTCGATCACTCGCTCTTGAGTTTCCACAGCCTTGTCAAATTGTCCATTATCGAAAAAGACCTTAGCCAGTGTATCAGCCACCGAGGAGTCTTCTCGCTTGGAAAGATTGTCGGCCTTGATGGCGGCTTTCAGAGCGAACTTCAAAAGATTGGGATCGGCCTTGTTTACGCGATCCGGACTGACGAGTAACCATGCGAGGTTGTTCAATGCTTCGGGATTTTCACCGAGTTCAGATTCCAGAAGCTTATTGCCAAGTGCCAAGGCCTGATCGGAATTTCCTTTTGGGCTGACCAATATCTGAAACTGGATGAGCGAAAACTGGTCCGCCCGGTCGGGAAGTTCCTTCGAGGCTGTCTCGAGATGAGCCATCAATTCGGTAGAGTCGCCATCGTCTTGAAATTTTACGAAAAGGGCCTGCAATGTTTTGAAAGTTGCCTCCAGTTTTTTGCGTTGAGCAAAAATTTCCTTACTTTTCAAGGCCTCCTTTTGAAGGTCCCATTTGCCAGAAATAATCATGGCCAACGGCTCATCGATTTCGCCGGGATGTCCAATCCAAGCAATAACTCCATCGCCATTCACGATAAAGGAGGCTGGTATGCCACTTTGTTCAGATGCTTCCATCCAGTTCTTGACGGTCGCTCCGTCCTTCGGATCACCCCCTTCGGGAACATTGTCCAGAGCAACGCGATAGCTCATTTTTTCACCCATTTCCTCCACGAATGGAGCAACCAATGTCTGATCCTCTTCCAGAATGGCGATGCCGATGATTGTTAAATCTGTGTACTTCTTTTGGAGCTTTGTTAAGCGAGGAATCGTGGTCTTACAAGGCCCACACCACGTGGCCCAAAGTTCGACAATGTAAACCTTTCCATTTTCAAACCTGTCTACCGCGTCCCCCTTCACAAACTCTTTCACGTCCAATTTGGGGGCCTTCGAACCGATCGTCAGCTCTTCGGCAAATGACCAGTTGATACTCAATGCGGTTGCCACAGCAAAGACAGCGGTCAGCAGCTTGTTCATTAACGAAAGACCTACCTTTCCAAGAAAAAAAAATTCCGTCGCACTAGTGCGACGGCCTAGTTCGTCGGAGAGCGTAGCCGGATGGTTGGAGTGAAACAAGGGGACCCGAGAGGACGTTCAAACGAGCTCTGGAATTCGATTTCATCGCTCTTGTTTCGCCTGTGGAACGTTTTCAATAAACGGTGAAAGATCGGACTTCAAAGGGGTGTGCTTGATTTCGCAGAGTGCTCCGCCCGCAACTGTCGGGCCGCTTCAGTCAGCCGACAGAGTTTCTGATAAGCTTCATCGATAGTTGGAGGTTCGCCGGCGTCCGGCGCAAATCCACAATCCGGATTCAGAGCAATGCGATGAACACCCAACCGCTGAATGCCGGCCCGCGCAATGCCCGCAATTTGCTCTACCGATTGCAACTGTTCCGTGCGAACATCAACGATACCCAGTCCGACTTGTAGCTGATTCGGCAGGAGATCCAAATCGCTGACATCTCCGGTTTGAGGATAGGCAAATTCCAAATTCACCCGGTCAACACGCAAGTTGTCTAATCTCGGAAGAAGCGGCTTGTAGTCGCCGACAACATCCGCCTGTCGTTTATAGACGCTGTGACAGGAATGCACATGAACTTCTGCCTGAAGCCCATCAGCGATCCGGTTGATGGCCTCCACCGCCGCCGGCACCTCTCGATTGGCATCCCACAGCCTGAGCAAACGCTGGTCGTGAATGGATTTGCCAGCCATTAAATTTGGATCGCAGTAATAGGTCAGTGCAGGATCATCCAACTGGATCACATCAATTCCGATTTCCGCCAACACTCGTGCTTCGACCGCCAGAATTTCGGTCAAGTGATCCATGAAATGTTGGGCGGTTGGATACGCCTCCCGACTGTAGTCTTCGTGCCAATAACGAACGGCAATCAGGAATGGACTGGGGAGGGCAAACTTCGTAAATCGCTCGGTATTTGCAACCAAAAACTGCGCATCATCGGCAAACACAGGGGCCTTTGTGGGCATGCGACGAACAACGACGGATGACATCTTGACTTCGCCCTGGTGTTCAATGACCCGGCAAGCCTCAAATCCACCAACCCGCATCAGAAATTCTTGAATGTATTGCGTTCGACGCCATTCACCATCACTGACGACATCCATCCCGGCGGTCTCTTGAAGCCGTATTGCGAATCGAACGAAATCGTCGAGCGCTGCGTGGACCGAGAGATCGTTCGGGCGTTCATCTCGTTGACGGAGCAGGTCGCGAACGACAAGAGGTCGTGGCAGTGAACCGATCGGATGTGTATACAGCAGCGGGAGTTTCTTGGAAACCGTCATCGTCGTTCTCAATCTTCGTGTTGCCGAAATCGGAATGATTTACAGGACCGCGTTAAATTACTGCTGGCGTCGTCAATAGTCGATCGCTAAGGGTTTCGGTCAGCTCGCGGTTTGCTGATGAGCGGGATTGGCCAACAGTTTGAGATCACGAAACGTCAACAGAGGATCCGTTGATTCGGATCGCATGTCGCAGAACATTCAAGCGTTAGACAGCACTGCGATGGCGACCGTAAAGTAGATCACGACGCCCGAAATGTCGCTGATTGCAGCGATCAGTGGATTGGACATAATTGCCGGATCCATCCCGAGCCATTCGAAGAACATGGGTAGTAAAGAACCGGTGACGCTGCCCATGGTAACCACCAAGGAAATCGTCAATCCGACAACGCCAGCCTGCGTCCATGTTCGCCCAAAAATTAACTGCAAGGCGATCCACGAAAACATCGCCAAGCAAAGCCCCAAAATCGCACCGGTCAGCAATTCTCGGAAGGCCATCCGCAATTTGTCACCACGCGTCAGTGCCACGGTGGCCATCGTGCGAATCACGAGCGTGGCCGACTGTGATCCCGTGTTGCCGCCGCTCGCCAGAACCAGTGGGAGAAACAAGTCGAGCCAGTTGTCGTCATTTTCGAAGTGACCAAAGGCCCGCATGACAGTGGCGGTTCCCATCGCCATGATGGAAAGAATTAAGAGCCAGACACCACGTTTCCAGGCAATTGTCAGGAGTGGCGTTGACAGGTAACTGTGCTCGAGGGGTTGGATTGCCGATTGGCGATAGGCGTCTTCAATGGCTTCCTCCTGCACGATATCAAGCACGTCGTCATGTGTGACGATGCCCACGAGTCGGCTCTGCTCATCGAGCACCGGCAAGGCAATCAAGTCGAAACGGGCAATTGATTTTGCCACGTCTTCTTGATCGTCTTCAACATGTGCGGAGATCACCTTTCGTTGCATTACGTCCGCGAGAATGGCGCCAGGTCGAGCGAGAATCAGTTCTCGCAAAGTGATCACGCCGTGCAGTCGACGTGCATCATCCACAACGAAAATGTAGTAAATCGTTTCTCGATTGGGTGCCTGTTGCCTGAGCCTGTTAAGAGCCTCGGTGACCGATATGTTCTCAGGGAGAGAAGCATACTCAGTGGTCATTATTGATCCGGCGGAATTTTCAGGATACGACAACATCTTACGGATCTCGTCCCGCTCAGCCTGGGCGATCAAGGGCAGGAGCGACTCGAGTTGCTCGTCACCCATGTGCTCTAGCAAGCCAACGCGATCGTCGGGAGACATCGCTTCAACCAGCTGTGACAGATGCTTGCGATCAATGAAAGCAACAAGCTCAATCTGCTGCGACGGTTCAATCTGCTCAAAAACTTCGGCCTGCTTCTTGATGTTCGTTGAACCGAGGACCTGCCATGTCTGCGAAGCTTCCAAACCGTGAAGCACTTCGGCAACAATCACGGGATTGAGAACCTCGCAGAACTGTTGCAGACCAAGAGTGTCATCCTCCGCCAGCATCAATTTGACGTCCGGCTGCAACAGTGGATTGTAAACATTTAATCCGTGGAGACTTCGGATGCTATTCATAGAGATCCCCGAAACGACTTAAACAGAAATGGCTGGGCACGAGCCCTCCAACCGATCACAATTTTCCAGAGTGCCCCCCCTGACTTATTCGTGGCCGCAGGCCAACGCCTCACGTCGGCAGGGGATGTCACGAGTGAACCGCGTTGTCGCTGCCGTAGGATGCTCAGGAACGTTTTTCTCCATGCAGTACCGCTGCCCTCATCGGAGATTGCGGACAGCTCAAAAACAGCCAGCGTCGCCTCTGCCGATCCGATGATTGATAAACACCGTCTGTTTCTCTGAGACCAGTAAAAATGTCAGAGTGGGGGGCAGGTGAAAAAAATCCCCACCGGAATTGATCCGACGGGGAAGACGAAACTTGCCGTAGCAGGCAATTTCCAGCGATACTGTTTCTAACGCTTCGAGAACTGAAAACCGCGACGAGACTTCTTGTGACCGTACTTTTTACGCTCGACCATTCGACTGTCTCGCGTCATAAATCCACCCTCTTTGAGGATCGGAAAGAGACTCGGATTCATCGCTTCGAGTGCTCGGGCAATTCCCATCAGAATCGCTCCGGCCTGACCCGTCGTGCCCCCACCGTTGACGCGAATCGTAACATCGACCATGCCGATTTTCTCAGTCGCTCTCAAGGGGCTGAGAACAGTCATTCGATCCTTCTCAATGCAGAAAAATTCGTCCAAACCCCTCTTGTTGATTTGAATTTTTCCGGTCCCCTGCTGGATCCGAACCCGTGCGACAGAGGTCTTGCGTCGACCAGTCCCCATCGCGACGCCAAAACGATCGATTTTCCCGCGAATCACGCGTGGCGCGTGCTGAATCACAACGGGAACGGATACCGTTTCGTCTTGGCTAAAAATGAGATCGACTGTGTCTGGAACTTCGAGATCATCCATCAATTCACTACCAATCCAAGTTGTTGTCGTGCTGACCGTTTGCTGAGTTTTTACGTTATTCTCGGCAAAATCTTTAACGGACGGTTCCTGTCGGCAATGGTTGGCCTCTAGGAATTCTGAACCCGATTCGGATGTAGAAATTCGGGTAGAGGAATCGGCTGCTGGGCCTGATGAGTATGGTTCGGGCCAGAGAATAGTTTCAATTTATCCAACATGTGCCGAGCCAATGCATTTTTCGGCAGCATTCGCTTAACGGCTAATTTTAGGATATCCGTCGGTTTTTTGGACCACAAATCGATGGCACTGATGTGGCGTTGCCCCCCAGGCCAACCGGTATACCAAGTATATGTTTTTTGGGCCATTTTCTTGGTGTAGTTTTCATTTTCGTCATGTTTAATCGGCCGTCCGCTGAATCGCACCTTATCAGCATTGATCACAACCACAAAATCGCCGGTGTCAACATGCGGAGTGTACTCGGGCTTGTGTTTTCCCATTAAAATGGTGGCAAGCTTTGTGGCTAGGTGACCGACGACTAAATCGCTGGCATCGACCACGAACCATTGTGGCTCACAGCGGCCACCATGGACTTTGTCGGCAGCTTTCATAAAAGTTGTTTGCGGAGCAATCACGTTATCAGCCTTCCGTCGATACTGGCAAAATTCGCTACATGTTGCATTTTGGAAATGACCTGCAACGTCGTGGATTCGGGTCTTTCTTTAAATCTGAAACAAGGTATGACACGCCTGCCGCAGAACGTGCAGGGTAACGAGTGCGATTCGGTCGTTCAACTCCAGCTGAAAAAAATGCGTGAAAAAGAGCCTCGGGTTGAGTTTGTGACAGACGAGGGACCCTTATTGTACCGGTTCAGCAGCCAACTCCCCGAGTGAGTGTTCACAGTTCTTGGATGCGTAGACGCCCAAGGGCCCGAAAATCAACAAAACGTAGGCGAGAGTGCTGACTGATGCGTTGCGAAAGAATGGCAATGCTGCGGTATAGCATTCCAGAACCCCCGCTATGGTTCGAGGATAGATTGGGGCTGTTCCGTAAACACAGAGGATGTTTGACACCAAAAAAAAGAATATTTCGAAACCAAGACCCAGGCACACGCCCCGGAGAAGTAAATCGCGAGGCTTGCAACAGCGAAGCCATGAGCCCATCCCGGCAGCAGCAGAGTAGCTAACGTAGGGTAGCCACCAAGTATCGGCGGGGAAGGCCCAATCCCAGTGTCCCGAAAGGACCCCGATACCGATATTGCTGAGCAGCAGGGCCCCAAGAGGCAGGAGCATGGCAAGCCGTCGATCAACAAAACAGACGCCACTCATCAGGCAAATCGCTGTCAGCGGAGAAAAATTCCACGGATAGAAGATGATGGTTCGGTCGTATTCAATATCGCAATTGGACAAGCCGTAGGGGAGCAGACGCATCGCCACCGCGTAGGCAAGTAGCGTCAGCAGTAAAATCGGTTTGGATTGCGGCATTGTGTTCCTCGTTAAAAAGCTCAACACGTCAGGGTGGCGTTGTTGACAAAGCCGGGTTACGCCGAAACGGACTTAGTGATCAACCAAACGAGAGTCTGCGTCTTTTGTCCTTCAAACGTTGCGGGTCAATGACAGCAGCCGAACATGAATAAAACCAGATTCAGGCCGCGTGGGCATCCCCATCACTGCGTGACCGTCCGTGGGACTACTTTTTTTCTAGAGGGCCATTGAAGGTCATCAACGTTTTGTGCATCGAGCAGATCCGGGCTGAGGGGTTATGTTGAAGAATTTGCCACGAGGGGCACGATTTCCATGCATGGCATGTCTCGCAGTACAGTCCTGGCAGCAGTGTCAGCCGTCCGGTCTCGGGGTTCTTTTCAGGAGAGACCTTGGAGCGGAGAGAAAATGCCGCCCCGGTTTCACTGCAAACATAGATCACTTCCTGACGCTCGTCGTTTTGCGATTGCAACAAGCGAACCCCCGAGAATGCGGGAAAAAGCAGTCGACCTGCAATGAGGAGAAGAGCCAATGACAGCCACAGACGATAACCCCCAATCATGAGATGGTTCCTTAGAAAATAAAACGTGTTACTGAGGATGTGTTTACTCAGGGGGATCAGGTTCGGCAAACGGTCCACGGTGAATCGCTGTCCGGCGCCGAAAACCGGGTTCACGAAAACGGTCTACGAACCGAACTTTCGACACATGTGCCCGAGTCTTGCTGTGGCGACCATGGTCACGGCTTGGTGCGGCCGTCTCTTCACGACAATTGCACCAAGCCTCGACAAAAGATTGACACTGCGGCCTGCCGCCCCACTTCTTTTCCCGCAGCTCTTTGGCCGTGACTCACCGAAATCTTCAGCCGAGGAGTTCTGGTTGCTTCGGCTTTGCGAAACAAGTGGCGAGGGCTTTTGAGCGGCTTCCGACGGGGGACTGAGCCTCACCACGCGCTGTTGTGCGAGTCGCTGTCGATGATGAGGAACAAGTCATAGACTTCGTCTTGCTTGGCCGGATCACTAAGATTTCCGTCGCTCACGTAGCCCAGTCGTTTTTCTTCGATACGGTCGGCTTGTGCGGAGCTGATGAAGTTTTGGCCTGGGACCTCAATTTTATAGGCACGATTTCGTGAATCGACATGACCGTCCACATAGGCAACGTTTGCTGTGTTGAAGTGCCGAAAATGAATGTTAGGAAAATTTTCGCTCGGCGGCTCAAGTAGCCAAGCCTCCTGAAAATTCAAAGAAAAATCGACTTGAGCGCTGTCGGCAAAGAGCAGCGTGTTTGTCATTTGCATGACATCCCGCATCCTGCGAAACTTCGTGATTGGCGTGACGTTTGGCCAATCCGAGTAATCATAGTCGATGCCATAGCCGAGATAGCGTCCATTGAATCCGTAGGCGCTCGACATTTTTCCAAACCGAACGATATCCAGTTGCGATTCATCAAAAGTCGAGCACTGAAACAAGGAGCGATTCGTTTCCACGTACGGTGCGAGCGGGCTCGCCGAAAAGTCGAGCTGTTCGGCAGGATTTGGTTCGTCATAGTTTACGTTGCCGAACCAAAACCGTGCCTGACCGATCGAAGGATAGGCCGCAGCGTTGGCGATGAATTTCGCATCATCGATTCGATAGGGCATTAACTGCCCGTAGTAGGTCTCCGCATAGTTGTGGAATGCGAGTGCCAGTTGTCGGAGATTGTTTTTGCACTGAGTTCGACGAGCGGCCTCCCGCGCTTGTTGAACGGCGGGTAACAATAGCGCAACCAGCACGGCGATGATTGCGATCACCACCAGCAACTCAATCAGAGTGAATCCACGGTGACTCAAATGACGGCTCTGGCTCAGTCGTCGGAGACAGATTCCGGGGTCGGCCTCCGACTCCATCGACCGACTCGGGGTTGAGCTGGGGATCGGGGTTGAGCTGGGGACAGGAACAAGCACATCGCGCATGACAATTCTCCGTTGTCGACACAAACCACGGAAACGCTGCCACAAAACTCGGCCTGATCCAACGCACGAGAAGACTTCTCACAAAAGGAATTCCGTCGCTGAATCCCTCTTGCTCAAGTATCACGCTGACGAAAGAAAACAGCGGAGTCTCGTCCGAAGCGAGAACCGTAGAAAAAACTCAATCGACATCTGGGCAGGTCTTCTGGCTTCCGGATCGATCTAATAGCCGCGCCTTCCCGAAGTTTGACTTCAGTGGCGTTTGCAGCGTTCGTCCCCGGTTACAGCGGCGGGACCGCAACGGATTCGCACCGTCTTCCCTATTCTCTCTCGGCAACACGCCTAGAGCACCCATGTCGTGAGTCGAATCCTAACGCTCAGAGATTGAATTGCAACAGCCGGTCCTGATTTTTAGCGATCAAGCCGGTGATGCTCTTTCGACGTTTCACGCCTTCGTGATGGAATTGGGAAGCCTGACAACTTTTCCCGAGTGATCAACGCAGGCAAGAGTACTGGTCCCCGAAGCCAAGAGCTGTTCACCTCGCAAAAGTTTGTAGCTGTGTTCGATCTTGACTGCGGAGACATTGTCAACTCGGGTGACGAGCGTCAATAAATCGTCGTAGCGGGCGGGGGCGTGATAGCTACATTGGAGGCGGACGACGACCAGAAACAAGCCCGCTGATTCCATGTCGCGATAGCAGCCCCCTTGGGCGCGTAGCAGTTCTGTTCGGCCCTGTTCAAAGTAATTCACGAACTGCGAGTGATGCAGGCAGCCCATGGCGTCGGTCTCGCAATAGCGGACTCGAACCGACAGAGTATGTTCAATCATCATTGTCTCCACGTGAGATCATCCGTTTTGTCGAGTCTCTTCATCAATTGACGAATCGAGATCGTTTCTTTTGTGCGTGCAGTCAACAACAGGCTCCCGTTTTTTGACACAGCGGCACGGATCTTTGTTTGAAAGGGCGTCGCAACCGCGGTGACGCGGCATATCAAATTTCCCATGGATCCCCCCGCTCCTCAAACAATCCATCCGCTCCATTCAACAACACCAGATCTGTCACAATACGAATACGGAATCGCCAATGAGCAGCCACTATGTTCCGCGAATATGTCCGAATAACTCGATGTGCCTTCGCGAGGAAAGTTGAAAGCCAAGATGGTCTGCGGCGGGGGCTAGCCATTTCGTTCGCTCGGCCAACTCGCGGGCGTCGATCCCCTGAGGCATCAGCCAGACTCGGTCTTTTGAAATCTGAGGGAGACCTCGCAGGTATTGGACGACCTCGTCCAAGTCCTCAGGCTGATCGACGACAAACTTAAGTTGATATCTTGCCGACTCAATTAATTTTGCCACAACGCGATATCGCAGACGGTCACGCTCGTGTCGTTGTCGCCAACGGGAAGTGTCACGCGGAGTCGAATTGGTCAACTTGGGGCTGATTGACATCAGGTCGGCTTCCACAAGTCGAGAAACGGTCCCCGCTGTCTCCACGGTCACGATCCGCCCTGCCCTGCGGAGCGCTTGAGACAGGGGCACAATCTCGGGCTGAAGTAGCGGCTCACCGCCTGTGAGAACGACATGCTCACAGGCAATGTCCAGGACATCGCTCAAGATCTCTCGCCAAGGACGGAGTTCGCCTTGTGGTTTCCACGACGTATCAGGACTGTCACAAAACCAGCAACGTAAGTTACAGCCAGTCGTCCGCACGAAGATCGACGATGTTCCAGCGAACTCGCCCTCTCCTTGAATGGAATGAAATAACTCGGCAATTCGCACGTTGACAGACCCAAGCTCAGAGGATCTCTGGTGAGGGGCGTTCACATGTCGTCTGCCCCAATCGCATTTGTAATCCAATCATGCTGAGCCTAGCATCATTGAATTTCTGCTCGACGTTGTCACGTGGTAGTAACGCTCCGCCCGCTTGTATGTCAATCGGGAGCGATCACTTTTCGGGGCAGATTCCATCATTGCGGTTGGGCTCAATTCCAATAGTGATCTTGAGTCCAGAATACCGGTCGAGTTTCGTGACGGGGGATTGAACGCAGTAAATTCCGTGAGAAAAGGCCTCGATTTGAATCGGTAGACTTTGGTTTGGATGCTTGCGGCACTGTCTGTCTCTCACTGCGACCGAACCCGCAACGACGATGAGTTTTGATATTGTGAGTCGCAACGTCGTGAAGGATTACGACAGGAAGGGGCGTTTCTGGGGAGCCTTACGCCGGGATTAAAGCAGACCTTTCGTTGACCAACCGGTTCCACGAATGAGCTCAGGCCACGTCCTGTCTCGTGATCGGCCGGCCGCTGGAATCGCCGAGTTGTTGTCGAGTTTGACGAAGCTCTGGGCATCTGACGATGCGCCGACTACGAAGGACATCTTTGGGGGTCGGTGTGTCGTCAGAGGCCGCTAAGTTATCGATTCCCTAACGATTCGGTCCCAAGATTCCACGGTGTTGTTCTCGCGAATTCTTCAGCCTTCATGCCGAGTCCAGAAGCAACGCGAAAGATCTTCGCTGCCGACCTCAGGGGTATTGTTGTGCCTTGGGGTAATTTCTTGATCATCGCGGCATGCGAGAGGAGTGCTTCCAAGAGCATCGAATACCAATCCAACACGACCACCACGACGAGGCCACTCGATGCCATGATCGAATCGGCGCGTCTGGGCACGTTTTCCACTACGACTTCACTCCAAGGTGTTGATGTTGCAGAGTTAAAGTTTCCTGATAACGAGCATACGCGTCTTCGTCACGGCGACAACTGACGCCCTGAAATACCATCGCGAAAGCTCGTCGGTGGCGATCTGATGTTCCATTGGGATCCGCTCGATGAATAGTGTTACCGTGGTGCGCAACGACGTCACCCGGCTGAAGGTCCGTGATGACTTCATGGCACCGATCGGCATCGGAATAATCTGAAATTCCCTGCGAGAAACCGAGCACGGACGATTGGCTATGGGGGCGGATCGCTCGCAAATGCGATCCAGGGATGTAACGGACACAGCCATTCCGAGCGTCGACAGGATCGAGCGCCATCCAAAGTGTGACGACGTTGCTTGGGGTCAAACAGAAATAATAGTTGTCTTGATGTGCCGGTGTCGGTGCCTCGACGCCCGGTGGCTTGTTGAACCATTCCGGCGACTCACATGACGCCGATTCTCCCACCAACGTTTCGGCAAGGGCTTTCCACTTCGGCTGCTCCGTATATCCCTTAAAAAATGGATCATTTTGCATATGCTGCATCTGTTTCAGTGTTAGGGGACGCGATTTATCAACATAAAAAGCGTCTGTCGATGGCAGGCCTGGCACGACCTCACGAACGTAGCGATCGAGTTCACGGTTCAGTTCAGAAAATTCATCGGCGGCGAGCAGTTGACGAACGATCACAAAGCCATCACGGTCAAATGCGGGTCGTAGGGACTCGAAATTCAAGAAAATACTCCTGTCTGTCGGACCATAAATTCACAGGAGACCAGTCTTCCAATGGCTTGATGTCTCTGTGTAAGCGTAGGCTTGAGCCGATGAATTAATAGCAGGTTTCCGAGGCCTCTTCTAGCATGTTGCAACAGAAATCGATCGAAAAAGTATCCACAAAAATCTGGCCACGACGGGATTGACATCGAGACAGTTCTGCGGGGTTCTCATCACCACGTTTTGTGAACCATGCGTCGTCGAGGTGTGTGACGTCTGGCGGTCTCGCGGAGAAGCATGGTAAGACCCGGCCCGCCGCGGTTGACACTCATGACGGACGCATCCCCCGCCCGAATCATTGTGGTAGACGGGCTGTTTCGACCTTTGGAAAGCTGCCGGTACAGGCCTTCATGAATTCGACAAGTTCGGTTTTCTCGTGATTTTTAAGATCGAGTTTTTTGATTTTGTCGCTGAGGTTTTTGTTGGGAACTCCTCCTTTATTGTAATGCTCAACAACGTCTTCGAGAGTTTTGAGGCTGCCGTCATGCATGTACGGAGCGGATGAGGCAACATTACGAATGGTTGGCGTTTTGAAGGCACCCCAGTCCTTGCGATCTTTCGTGATTGCGAATCGCCCTTCGTCCGGTGTCGCCTTGTCGATTCCGACTCCCAGATTGTGGTACTTTTCGTCTGTCAGGTTGGCACCGACATGGCACGCACTGCAATTGACGCGAACACTAAAGAAGAGCTCTCGACCCCGCTTTGCACTCTCAGACATCGGAAATCGTTTTGCGTCGACCAACGCCTGTTGGTAAGTCTCATAGAATTCGACATCGTCCGTTTTGAGTTCGTTAATGTCCGCGGGTGTCAATTTTTCAAACCGCTTCATTTGCTCGGCATAGTCGTACGGTGAGGGGGCTGTCACGAGACATCTTTCGAAGGACGCGATGGCCTGCGCGGCCGTGTCGATCGTCATCCCTTTCGCTCCGAAAACGGTGTTGAATTGCTGGACGTATCCCGGCACCGACTTCAATGTTTCAATGGCCTTCTCGTGTGTGTTTCCCATTTCTGTGGGATTCGCAATCGGTCCCTTGGCCTGCTCTTCCAGAGATGCGGCTCGACCATCCCAAAACTGCAGGCCGCTCAAAATTCGGTTGTAACTGATCGGAGAATTTCGACCTCCCTGTTGACCTTTGACCCCGATTCCGAATTGCGTTCGTCGACCATATCCTTCGTCCGGATGATGACAAGAAGCACAACTGATTGTATTGTCTGATGACAATCGCGTATCGAAGTAAAGTTGACGGCCAAGTTCCACTTTGGCACGTGTCAACGGATTCTCCGTGAGTCCCACAATTTGGAGGGATCCGGCGTCAAGGCCCATCGGAAGTTCCACATCGAGCGAAACGTGGTTTTCGGCCTTCATCAGCCACGTGCTAATGTCTGCAACCGTGAGTGGCCCTTGGCCCGGGATGCCGGAGGTCAGCCGCGCATCACCCAACATGACTTTGGTCTGTTGAATGGAATTCAAATCGGCGGTCGATTGAGCCTGTGAGTTTAAGGAGAACGCGGCGAACAGCGAAAGAACGCCGCCAATAAAAAGAGGGAATCTCAATCGACGACATGCGAGAATCATTATCAAACACTCCTAGTGTGTGGTCTGGTGGCACGGGCTCATACATCCCCGAAGCGATTTGTTTCATTGTTCTTTCAACGGGGCTGGGGAAATCCTCAAAACGACCGCTCGCAATGAACGATTCGCCGCCAAATTCTAGCAATAGCCCGTCTGCCCGACCAGATTCGGCATCTTTCGTAGTCGACAGATTCTACCGCCCGTCTGTTCAGATCTCGTGTTCCGCAAAAAAATTCGAAAATCGCCTTTCCGGGTGCCGCAGGAAGATCGGGCTGGACTGTTGATGGCTGATGCAGCCCCCGATCTACAGAGTGACTACGATCGATTCCTTCCGAATGGGGGTCAGTCCATTTGCGGAGACCGGTTGGACTTCGATCTTGCCCAGTCCCGTAGACTCCGCTCGCAGGGCTAACTGTGTACTGTCCGGGCCGCGTTCGCAAAGCACGTACAAGATCAAGCATTGCCTGTCGAGTGTCCATTCGAGATCAATCAGTTCGAGTTGTAGTTTCCAGTGAAGAATTCTCTCGCACCATTCGTGAAATCCCTTTTCGCATTCCGCGGAGAGTTCTTGAAAGGCCGCGATGTCTGCAGCCGTTGCGTCTCGAACAATACGAGAGTCGATCTTCCAGTCAAGAGAGACGGACGATGGTTTGAGTCGTTCCAAAACCGTTCCCAGTTGAAGGCCTCGATCTGTTTCTACGACGACGGTTGTTCCCCGAGAAGTCATTCGCTGCGACAAGCCCCCAATCCGAGCCACCTCAGGAATGACACCATAACGCACGAGATACACGGCATCTGTCTCTGCATTTGTGGTGTTATGTGGCTGCATACAACTCGCTTGTAGAGACGATAACGGATGCCGATGGGCGTTGAAGGGACTCTCTGATTGGAAGCGGTCGTCTCATTTTTCCCCGTCCTCAGCGGTGGGATCGATTTGTGGAGCACGAGGTTCGCTTCGCGGGCGGCGGATGGCTCCGTCATCCATCAGGCGGGAAATGTGCCGGCCCCACAACTCGATAAACCCTTCCTCCAGTTCCACAGCCAGACTCATTCCATTATTTTTGGGACGAACCTGGACGCGGATTGAGTCGTTTTCAGAATGGAATATTGCCAGAGCCGGCCGGCTGAAGCCGAACTTATCCAGCAACGGATCGCTGGCGAAGTCAATCCAGTGTGTCGCGTGTGCTGACACTTGGAATGGAATCCGGTCACCATTCTTTTGCGGATTTTGTGGCATCGCAGTTTGGGTAATGGCGTTCTTCAGGATCTCCACCGCGGAATCACGTCCCAATGCAAACCAAACAACCTGCGGTGTCACATGGAAGAAGAGATAAGGCGATTTTGCGAACGTTGGCCAGAGCCAGTTGTCGATCTGCCCCCCCTGTAGCCGGTGGATAGGATAAGAGTTGATGGCGTCAATGGACAACTCGATGTTTTCGATGGCATGATGTTCATTCAAACGGTCCTCGGCCCATTGAAGCATCTCCGTCATTTGAGTTGGCAGACTTCGGTTGCTGAGCAACTTTACTCCACCGACCCAAGCCAATCCCCCCGATTCGTCTCCAGTACACTGGAGGAAAGCATCGAAATGACCGGTCTCTGCCGTCGCCTGAAGCGATTTGAATATCGGCCCAATCCTCTGAGTCATACCAGAAAGGCCTCCTCTTTCTGCCATGTCGCTGAAGTCCTTCTCCGCCGTATTCAAAAATTGGTTCGTCAGTCCGCGTTGTTTTGAGTCGATCAACCAAGAAACGGACATGGTGAGCGCCGCAGGATTTTGGAGGAGATTGAAGAAATGAGTTCGTTTCCCGACCAGGCTTTGCAGCAATACAATGAGCTTGCTGCCTGGTGTTCCGATAATTTCCAAATCGAGCAGTATCCGGCGGCGAACGGAGTCGATGCGACTACCGATGCTCAGTTCTTCGCCTTGATTGACGACTTTTTCGAATAGATCAAGCCAGCTTTCGCCGCTTGCACGACGCAGTCGGTAAGCCGATTCCGATTCCCCGTCCCTCTGCTGAAACTCCGCCATGGATTGATTTTTAAAAAATTCGACGAATAACGTTTTTAGGCCCGGAGGGAGGAACTTAAGCAGCAGTGCAATCGACAGGTCGTGTTGACTCGATTGGCGGGCGGACAGTCGAGAAGGGTCGGGAAAGTTTCGTTCCAGCACATCGTCGTCACCGTCCGGGCCGACCAGAAACAGATAGTCGCCGCGAAATCGTGTTCGGATATGGAAGCGTTCGCCGAAGCGAATGCTGTGTCTTTCCGCCAGTCCGTCGCTGGGATCAATGAGTCCGTTGTGAAAAGCTAGTGTGTCCAGAGCATCCGTCCGATGCGTCACCGGAACGTAGGCAATGGCAACGGGTGTTCCAATGAGCCCAGATTGCTGATAAATCATGATTCCAAATGGGCGATGACGATCGATCCCGTTCAAATCATGCAAAACCGATTTTATCCAAGGATCGATGCCCTCCGCCCGACTCTGTTGGTCAGCCGTCTGAAACAGGAAGTCTGCACCATCACGCAATCGCTGCAGACTGGAGTAATTAAAAACCGCCAATGGATAATCAATATCCGCTGAGCCACTGTCCGGAGCCCCCCACGTCCGAACCGATCCGGCGCTGAAATAACATCCAGCAAGCCCGATCATCAACCCGATACGCACGATTCGAGCGGTGGAAATAAGTTCATGGCAAGCGTGTGTCATCAATGATATTCGGACAACTGGCAGTGGCATTGGAGCGGAGCTATTCTTTTTCAGATCGCCGGAAACGATGGATTATGGCACATCGTCAGACAACTTCGGCTGATCGGAGATCTGTGTCAAAGGTAAGGGGATCGCGCCAGTCGCGGGCTTGCCACGACCGGCTTTAATGTACGCCGCGCGTTGCTGAGCATAATCGTTGGGGATCACGGCATCGCGTGTCGCCATCCCGAATGCACTGGACTCCACGAAGAAACGCTGGAGATACGTTACACACCAACCACATCCCGACCCGGCGCCACCACATTCACTCAACTGGCTGGCTCGATGCGGTTGATTCACACGGACGAAGTTTACGATTTTGCGCTTTGAAATGTGAAAACAGTAACAAATGGTGTCATCGAGGTCCACGATAGGGGTCCCTTCCTCTTCGCCGTCGAATCACTCCGGTCACGCCAGAATCTCGCGAATCACTCGACCGTGAACATCCGTCAGACGGAAATCCCGTCCGGCATGTCTGTAGGTCAATTGTGTATGATCCAAGCCCAGTTGGTGCAGTATTGTGGCGTGGATATCGTGAATGTCGAGTGGATTACTTATCACGGAAATGCCAAATTCATCGGTTTCGCCGTAGGTCACGCCTGGTTTAAAACCTCCCCCGGCCATGAAGAGCGAGTAACAACCGACGTGGTGGTCCCGGCCACTCGTTTCCGAGATTTTTGAAGTATGCGGAGTGCGTCCCATCTCGCCAGCCCAAAAAACGATGGTCTCATCGAGTAGCCCGCGTTGCTCGAGATCGATGATCAGGGCTGCCACTGATTGGTCCGTGATTTGAGCATTCTTTTCATGATTTGCCTTGAGATGTCCGTGTTGATCCCAAGGGGAGTTGTTGCTGTCAAAGCTCGGGCAGGTAATTTCCACGAAACGAACACCAGCCTCCACCAGTCTTCGAGCGCGCAACGCCTGAGTCGCGTAGAACCGCTGGTGCTCGTCGGTGGAGTCCAATCCATAGAGTCGGCGAGTTTGTTCCGTTTCACCGTCGATGTCGGCCACTTCAGGAACGGTACTTTGCATCAAAAATGCGGTTTCATAATTAGCGATTGCCCCTTCAATCGCTAAGGCGTCTGAACTGTGAGCGGCAAAGGAGCGCCCTTGCTCCGCTGCCAATGCCAACTGACGCCTCTGAACTGCTGGTGTGTCGCCTGGTTTAATGTTATCCACTGGCTCACCCTTGGCACGCATCATCGTCGCTTGGTGACTGGCGGGCAGAAAAGAACTGCCGAAATTTTCGAGGCCACCATTCGGCACCCAGTCATTGTTGAGCACAAGATAACCTGGGAGATTGCGATTTTCGGTTCCCAGTCCATAGGAGACCCAGGCTCCGAGGCTCGGAGCCTGTCCAAGGATCCGCCCTGTGTGCAACAAAAGATTCTGCTGCCCGTGGAGGGGAAGTTCGCCAACCATGGAACGAACAACGCACAGACGATCCGCGACTGTGGCGATCCGTGGGAAAAGATCGCTGATCCAAAGCCCGCTTTCTCCCCGTTGATGAAACGCCCAAGGGCTGCCGAACCAGACACGATCATCGGAAGACCGTTGCGAACGCTTGGCATCCACTTCCCCAATCTTCCCGATCGGCTTCCCTTCATGCTGCTTCAGCATCGGCTTTGGATCGAATGTATCGACATGGCTCGGTCCGCCGTCCATGAAACAAAAAATGATGTTTTTCGCGCAAGGCGCATGCTGTGGGATCGATGCCGCCGCCGCGCGCTGGGCAAACAAACCATTGAGTGCCAGCCATCCGAATCCGGCCGACGCTTGTTGCAGAAAACCGCGTCTTGAATTGGCATTGGCAATGCGCCCGTTGCAGTTGCCGTTTGAGAGTGGATTGATCGACACGGTCGTTCTCCGTGACACCTCGGCAGGTGACCTTGAGTGTCAGTGATAGTAGATGAACTCGGGGGAATTGAAAAAGACATGCGCAAGACGCTCCCATGCCAATGCATCGGTCATCACGTTTTGGCATCCCTCCGGCGTCAATTCGGTCAACGCAATCGACCATCGCGCGGACTCGGATCTGTCGGGCTCTCGTCCGAAAGCTCGAATGAACATGGTGGCAATGCGACCGCCGCTGGAAGAATCGGGCTGATGGATCAGCTGTTCTGCCCACTGTTGTGACATCGCTTTCACAAACGGATCATTCAGCATCATCAATGCTTGCGTCGGATCATTCGTCATATCACGACGTCCTGTGGGAAGCTTGAGGTCCGGTAAATTGAAGCCAGCCAGAAACTTTGGAGGTTCCATAATCGACATCTTAAGATACAGAGATCGTCGACCATGCCCATCCACCGGGCCAGCAAATAGCCGTTTTTTCGAGTCTTCCGCAACACGTGGTGGGTCAATCGGGTGGCCAAAAAGTGCCGGATTCAGCGTGCCAGACACGGACAGCAGTGAATCGCGAATCGCTTCCGCCTCCAGCCGACGAGTGGAATAATGGTGCAGCAGGCGATTGCCGGGGTCAATCTCCTGAGCGAGAGGACTCACCAATCCCGATTGACGAAAAGTCTGGCTGAGGACGAGGCGACGCACCAGCCGCTTGGTGGACCAGCCACCGTGAATCAGCTCCTGTGCTAGGTAATCCAGTAACTCTGGATGCGATGGTATTGCCCCAAGATGGCCAAAATCGTCAGGCGATGCGACGATCCCCGTTCCGAATATCCATTGCCAAATGCGGTTGGAATACACTCGGGATGTCAGCGGATGACTCGGCTGGAGTAACGACTCGGCCAACTCCAGACGTCCGCTCCCACGACTTTCTGATACGTTGTTACGACCGGCGAACATGCTCAGAAAGTCGGGCGAGACCCATTCCCCGAGGACATCGACGTTTCCTCGCACGTTCAACGGATAACGGACCTTTGCCGATCCTCGCTCATCCATGCTGTTCACCGTGTGCGCATGGGCAATTCCCTGCTCGACTGCTCGATATTCGGCCAGCAGTGTGGCGAGGGGCGTCCCGGCGTCCGCCACGTTTGGCAAGAGGTCGTTGGCAAGGATCCACTGCAGAACCAGCAGGTCACCTTCTTCCGATTTGCCGAGGCACCAGCGTCGAACAGTGGCCATCAACCATCCGCGGACTCGCTGAACAGCCTCGTCCTCCGTTCGGGGCAACACGCCTTCAAACAGGGTTGTTAAGTGCTGGAGGGTTCTCTGTGGAGTTTCCGCCTTCTCGTGAGCGACGATGCCGGTGATGCTCAGCCAACTTCTTTTGTCATAACCTAAATCGGTATGCGCCAGTCCCTTGGCCAGTCCCGTGCGGGGAGGAAAATTGGGATTGAGCGACGCGGTTGTCAATTCGATCGTTACCTGTGTGACTCCGTTTTTTAACGGCGTATCGGCAAATGAGATCCACGTTGGTTCCGGGGAATTCAGGAAACCAATCGTTTCATTCTGAAAGGCATTGCCATCCACCACGAGATGCCCACCAAATTCACCTCCTGCGAGTTGAACGCTGGCGATCTTTCTTGCAATGGACCCCTGTGGAGGTGATCGGAGTGAACCGGGGAGTTTCGATGACAATGCATTTGTATGAAAACCGCTCGGTAAGAGTCGTGCGACGATCAAGTCACCTTCTAGAGCAATGAGTGGCGTACCGTCGACCACGTACCCATGTTTGATGCCGTCCCCTTCCCACACCCATCCGTCAGGAAAAATCGGTTTCCGAAAATCCGCAAGAATCTGAAATTCCGAGTTTGCTTCGATTCTTTTGGCACGTGCCTGTCTCCATTCCGCCGCAAAGTCAATCCAACGTTTCTCGATGTCAGTGTTTCCTTTTGTCAGAAGCGTCAGGGGATACAAGACATCATCAATAGTCACTTCAGAGAGTTCTTTTACCGAATTGGCACGACTTAAAATCTTCGGCAAGAATGCCCCTGCTTCACTCACAACAGAGAGCCAACGTGAAGCCATTTCACGCTGAATTTGTGCACGCAGTTTTTGAAGCTTGATGATGGCAATGTCGTGTTTTCCCGGCAGATCTACCACACGCGAGGTCCATCGCGGCGTCATGAAAACGGCTGCCAAAGAATAATAGTCTCGCTGCGATACAGCCTCTAATTTATGATCGTGACATCGAGCGCACGCAACTGTTGTGGCCAGGAATGCTTCGGAAAAAGCCTCAATCTTGTTGTTCACCATGTCTTGGTGGATGCCGTTAAACATCAGGCTGCTTCCATGTCGATGCTCACCGAGATGGTAGAATGCCGGACCAATCAGGCTCTCGTTGATTTCCCGTTCTCGATCAATGCGCGGCGACGGTAACAGGTCTCCGGCTAGTTGCTCGCGGAGGAGTTGATCGAATCCGATATCTTGATTGAATGCCCGGATGAGATAATCGCGATACTCCCAAGACCCCTTGGCTGGGTTATCCCATTCATAACCGTAAGTGTCCGTGTATCGAACCGCGTCCATCCAGTGTCTCGCGAATCGTTCACCAAAGAACGGCGACGCCAGAAAACGATCAACAAGAGTCTCATAAGCCGTCGTCGGATTCGTCTTCCAGTTTTCCAGAAATGCGATGCGTTGATGTGGTGTCGGCGGTAATCCCGTTAACACGAACGCCAGACGTCGCAAGAGGATTTCCGGCTCGGCAGGAGAGGCGGGTTCCAGTCGGACGTCATTCAATGAACGGCAAATGAATCGGTCAACAGGTTCGAGAGTCCCTTCGGTAATCTTGACGTCGGGCGGGTGAAATTTGCGAAGTGGCTGCAGGCTCCACCAGGCCAATCGTTTCTGGAAGGCCTTCGCCCATTCCGTGGCCGCCAAATTGCTGGCCGGAGCAACATCGGTTCGCGGGTCGAATGCACCCTGTTGAATCCACGTTTCCAGTAACGCCACGTCATCGGCCCCAAGTCGATCTTCGGGCGGCATCTGGATGTCGATATCGACATACTGGACGGCTTTAATCAGCAGGCTCTCTGCCGGTTTCCCGGGCACGAGAGCTGGTCCTCTGTTGCCTCCCTGACGCCAGCCCGGCTGAGAATCCAGCCTCAGCCCGCCTTCCTGCTTTTGCCTTCCATGGCATTCAATGCATTTTTTTTCCAAGAGCGGGCGAATTTTTGATTCAAAAAATGCCAAAGTCTGCGCGTCGGCAACGGTTCCGGTCGCCTCGGAAATCAGATCGGTGGCCAAGCCCTGGCCTGTCACCCAGAGGGTCAGCCACACGTAAAACACGCGATGTAAGGACCAACCAAGCGGATCCATGGAAAATGACCCTTGATGAACTCATGCCAAGGGTGATGCGTCCCCCTCAAGCGTCGCGATTGTATTCCTCGGTCGATCGAGCCATCCGCTGAGTATACTGCTGGCCTCCAGCGTTTGCATCAACTCCCTATAGCGATCAGAAGACGGTATAGCGATCAGAAGACGGTTGCAAAACGGCTCCACGATGCCAACGCGTGAAATCGAGATTGCCCGTATCTGCTGAACGAATTCGCCGATGCAAACAACGACCACAAGAGACGAAGCCGCGGCGCAAGTCTGAAAATGACAGAGGCTGGCGGCGTCTATCAGTTTCTGGATTCTCGCGGCATTACCGGAATCCGTAAGAAAACATCACGGCTTGCGTGAGGACGATTGACACATCCGAAACAGACATCCAATTATTCAGGGTCAAGCATGCTGGGGGGAGATCTGTCCTTCGGCACACGAACTCAAACGCGAACGGACGATGCCCCTTTTTTGCCGACACCCAGCATATCGGTGAGCCGACCGAGCTCACCAAGTTCTATCTGACGTTGATCGTCTGTGATGTCCGAAGAATCGCGAATTTCGAGCATACGACTGCTGCGTACGAAGCGCAAGCCGCGCAGCAACAGATCTCGTTGGCGATCCGTCAGCTCCAAATGCAACAGGTCACTCATTGGAAAGTGGTCCCTAGGACGGATTGAAAGCGGGACGCAAAAAAATACCAAATGGTAAAAGCGTCCGTGCAGGTTCTATGGTAGCCGTGTCTGGCAACGCTCTCAAGTAACTTTTTTGAAGTTCGCTAAGAGCGTTCCCTGATGAGATTCCCGATCTCGGCTTCTCAAGCCGCTCGATGCTTGAAGAGATCGGCTCGACGCCTCGGCATTCTTTGCCGGTTTCGAATACGGCTGTCAATCCCCGAATTGGCAGCAAGGTCAAGCGACAATTCGCGGACATATCTTCGGAGTCTATTTTTTTTCGGCAGATTTCCGGCAGATTGTGATCATGCGAATTGACCGTCTGTTCCGGAAATTCCTTCAGTCTCGAACTATTCTTTGCCGAATCATAAGAAACAAAGGTGTTGCTCAAGCCGTCGGCAGGGGTGGTCTCCTCTGGAAATCGGGAGTTATGATGAACGTCGACGAACGAGAGTGGATTGGTTCCCGACGGGAATGGCCTGATGAGGCCGGCGATATCTTGGAACGACTGCTGCGGGCGGCGGTTCATATCCGATCGAGACGGGCGACATTCGTTGAACGCTACGGACTGACGGAAGCCCGCTATAGCGTTCTGCTGGCCTTGGAAAATGCAGATGCGGAGGGTTTGTCTCAGTCCGAATTGGCCGTGAAGTTGATGCAGTCTGAATCGAATGTCAGCACTCTCATTGAACGGATGCAACGCGAGGGGTTAGTCGTCCGCTCGCGGTCTGTGATCGATCTTCGCAAGCGAGTTCTATTCATCAGCCCCGATGCGAGACAATTACTGGAACAAATCGCACACGCAAAAAGGCATTGGTCCGCTTTGCTGTTAGGTGACGTTCCGATGCATCAACGCTTGACTTTTGCTTCTGTGATCAGACACATCAGCGAAAATCTTGAAATGAATCGCGAGACAGACGAGAAGATGGCCCCGAAACGCGAGCGGTCTGCGGTGAACCATGAGCAGCACAGGATCGAATGTCATCCGGCCGACGAGGTCCCCTTGAATTCACCGCATGTGGCTCTGCGTCAAATGCTTTCAACACTCGGTTTGAACAAGCAGTCTGCCAAGGGGGGGAGATGATCGTTGCGAAGCGATCGAGGCTAGCCATGAGGTTGATGGTTATCGTATCCCTATGCCTGAGCAGCGGTTGTTCGAGAATGTTCTGGCGTTCGCAGGCAGATTTCGACACTTACAACCTCCTGCAGCGAAAACAGTTCGACTCGCGCTGGACGATTCCGCGAACCACGGTTGAACCGGATCCCCGCAGCCGTTTTTTTGATCCGTTTGACGCAGACTCCCCGCCGTTACCTCCCGATGATCCGGCATCCGGTCAGTACATGCAGTTGGTTCATGGGATGCGTGGTTACAAGAGTTGGCACAAATTTGGAGAGTCGCTGTCGGTGGAAAACCCTGGATGGCTGGAAAATTTTCGCCTTTCGGTGCCAGTTCCTGAAAACGACTACGCATTTTCTGATGGATTGACGACGGTCCGTGCGTTGTCCGAGGAGGTCACCGACGAGACCCCAGCGGAGTTAGTCCCGACGATTGAAAAATTGACGTTGGCACAGGCGGTCGAACTCGGAAATATCAACAGTCGTGAGTACCAAACACAGATCGAGGATGCCTATCTGTCTGCGTTGCAACTGACTCTTGACCAATTTCAATTCGAGGTCAGGTATCTTGGATTTGGTGCTCAAAAGCCAACGGGAATTCTGACCGGGACGGATGTTCCCTCAACAAGCGATACGGTGGGCTTGAAGTCCCGATTCGGAGTCAGTCAGTTGTTGCCGACCGGCGGTCAATGGATTGTTGAGATGGCAAACAACACGCTTTGGCTGTTCTCGGGAGGACAACAATCAACATCAGCGTCCGTACTTTCTTATTCACTTGTCCAACCCCTGTTATTAGGAGCGGGCCGCAAGATCGGTCTCGAAAACCTCACTTTGAGTGAACGTGAATCGCTCTATGACCTCCGCACGCTCGCCCGTTATCGAAAGCTCTTTTTTGCCGACACGGTGACTGGATCAAATGGCGGATTCCTGGATTTGTTAAGGCAGGCACAGGCGATCGACAATCAGAGTGCGTATGTTGCGGGGCTTTACACTCAAACAGAGCGACAACGTCAATTGGTGGCGAAGACGCCGTATCGGCATTTTGCCCCGGGTGCGTTTCCTCCGGGAATTGAATTTCCACCAGACTTAAAGCAAAAAATTGAATTTCAGCCAGATCGAGAACTGCTGTATTGGAAAGCCGTAAATCCAATGACACCGGACGAGCTGCGGCAGTTGCTCTTGTTAAGTGATGATGCGGGCTACAAGCGGGAAGTCAAACAGTTATTTGATCTCCTGTTAGTTGGTGGGACAAGCACTGACGTTCTTCAACTGGCAACGCAACTGTCGAGTGCAGAAATTCAACTCCGAGCGTTGCAGCGAAATTACGCAGACGCAGTGGACCGGTACAAGTTGTTTCTCGGCCTACCAACGGACTTGCCAACCACGGTGGATCTGACACTGATCAAGCAATTCCAATTGATTAGTCCGCAGAACCAACAACTGGAGTTGGCCCTTGTGGAATTCGTCAACCAAACGTCTCTGATCGACGACCTGGATCCACCTCTTAAGCAGGTTCGTCTCGCGGCTGACTCATTGTCGAATCTCCTCGAATCTGTGCGGAATTATACTTTCGATGAGGTTCCCGAACTTTTTGAACAGGTCATGGAAAATCTGCCCGTGAGATTGTCGAGACTGAAGTTCGAGAATTCTCGTGAGCAGGTTCAAAAGGCACTCGCCCGCGACCGTGTTCTTTTAGAAATGATTCAGGAGAACGTTGATGGTCCGGAAGGTCAGGCACATACGGACCCGAGTGCTGGGACTCTTTTTCGAATGTCCCAGCGCCTGTTAAAGAAGGAGGATGCCTCAGCAGATGAACGCCGCCGGGCACTCACCGCCATCAATGATACCCGTGAAAAATTGTTTACAGTCGTTCAGAGTTTGAGAGTCATAGAAATTGGGCTTCGTAGTGAATTGATCACGCTTCCAGAATTTGACCTCTCGCTCGAATCGGTGGTATCGATTGCTGTCGAAAATCGACTCGATTTGATGAACTCTCGTGGCCGAGTGATGGATGCACGGCGCGCCATGGAAGTCGTAGCCAATCGGTTGGAAGCCGTGGTCAACCTTGTCGCAGCCGGTGATCTGAACACGCTTGAAAACTCGAACCAGCCTTTCAGTTTTCGTGGAAGTCGCAGTTCTTTCCGATTCGGAGTCCAGATGACGGCCCCCATTGATCAGGTCGCTGAACGAAACGCCTACCGAGCATCCTTAATTTCGTATCAGCGTCTTCGGCGTGACTACATGCGCCAGGAGGACTTGGCCAAGTTTGAGGTGCGGACCCATTGGCGACAATTGAATGTGACTCGCACGAATTTTGAAGTCAGCCGAAAAAACCTTCGCCAAGCCGCATTCCAGCTTGATACAGTGGTGACGAATGCAGAAGACCCGAATCGGTCACAGGTGGGTCGAGCGGGAATGACGGCCTCTACCGGCAATAACGGTCTGAATTTACTGAATGCATTGAACTCCGTATTACAAGCCCAAAACACCTTGATTCAGCTTTGGGTAGATCACGAGCGATCTAGGGTTAACATTTATCGAGATATGGATACAATGCAGATCGATGAGACAGGTCTTTGGCTCGATCCAGTTTACCAAGATCTGCGATAGACCACCGCCCCACCGCCCCGATGATCCTACCAATAACGAGCCTTAGCTAATGTCTCACCCCACGAATTCTCAGTTGGTTTCGCCTCTTTCAATCGAGGGAAAGACTCTGCAGAGTTTGCCTGACTCAATTCCGAACCGAGCGGTTTTGAAACGACGAAGTGTCGGGCGTGTTCGGCTGGTTTGCTTGACAGTTGTGACGGGATGTCTTGGTGTCGGGATTGTTTATTGGACGGCGATTGAATCGTATTGGACGCCCACAGCAGCCATGACAGAAGGGCTGGTCTTTGAAACAGTCAAACGAGCTCCATTTCAGTTGATGGTGACTGAAAAAGGGACGATCGACAGCATGCGGAATCTGACGCTGTTGAGTAAAGTTGAAGGGACAACGACAATCATCAACATCGTCCCTGAGGGCTCGTACGTCAAGCAGGGGGATGTTGTCTGCGAGCTAGATTCTTCACTGCTCATTGACAAAGAGACGCTGCAAGAGGTTTTAGTCGTCAAGTCGAGTGCTCTCTTGCGGCAGGCTCAAGAGGATTTATTAATCCGAAAAACTCAAAACGAAAGTGATGTTGAAGCCTCTGAATTGAGGCTTCAACTCGCAACACTCGATCTCGAAATGTTTGTCGAGGGGACATTCCCTCAGCAGATCGCCGCGCTCAATGCCGAAAAAACGACGTCGGAGGCCAATCTGACTCGTTTCACAGAAAGCTGCATTTTCGTTCGCCGACTTGTCCAAAAAGGCCTGCGAAATCAGAATGATCTCGAAGCAGAAGAACTGAATCTTCAGGACGCAAGGCATAAAGCCGAATCGGCAAGAAAGAGGTTCGAAGTTCTCAATTTATTTACGAAAAAGAGGACAGAGTCGGAACTCACAGCCAACAAGCATGAAGCGGAACGCAATCTTGGTCGAGTCAAACGCAGGAATGTGGCGGCCATGGCTCAGTTTGAGGCCGAGTACAAGTCGCGTGAGCTGACTTATGAGGTTGAATCGAAGAAACTCGGTCGTCTCAAAAAACAGATTGAAGCCTGTCAGATCAGGGCGGATCAAGATGGACAGGTCGTATACGCCAATGGTCGCGATGGTCGACCTGGCGATGTCTTAATTGAAGTGGGGAGCCAAGTTCGCGAACGTCAGGCGATCATCAACCTTCCCGATCTCGATTCGATGAAAGTCAATGCGCGCATTCACGAATCGCGAATTTCGCTGATTCGTGAAGGACTTTTGGTCAAGATCAAAATTGATGCGTATTCCGAGGACGTGTTCCACGGTGTGGTTCATTCCGTCGCGTCCGTGCCGAGTTCGACAGGTTCCTACAGTCGTGACTTTAAAGAATACGAAGCCGTCGTAAAAATTAATGACGATGCCGACAAGGTCAATAAGCTGCGGCCCGGTTTGACAGCCACCGTCGAAGTATTGATTGAACGTCGCGAGGACGTGCTGCAGATACCCGTGCAGTCAGTTCTTTCATTCGGTGCGAAGCAGTTCGCATTTGTCGCTTCCGTTGACGGTGATGTCGAGCAAAAAGAGATTTCGATTGGACAGACGAATGACCGGACGATCGAGATTCTGACCGGTTTAACGGAGGGTGAAAAGGTGGTGATGAATCCTCGATCCCATTTCCAGAAAGACATTGAAATACTCGAGACGGTGGAAGCGGATCGGCAATCTCAAGGCCATGAATCCCCGACACTGAAGCCGAACGTCTTTCCGCCTCCGTCGGAAAAGGTGCCGCCTACCGGAGACCATTCGCCGTCGGGAGATCAATCCTCTGTGGATTTGGCAGTTCGCTTCAAGGGGCTAGACAAAAATGGTGACGGCAAGTTGGCGAAGCATGAGGTGGATGAGCCGTTGCTTTCCGGTTTCAAGTCCGCCGATGTCAATGGCAACGGGACAATCAGCCAAGAAGAATTAAAAAGGGTGCCGTTGAAGCTCCAGAGTCGATTGCCGACCGCGGCTTCCCGATCTCCAGACGATTCGAAGAGCGGCGGCCTGTAATTGACGCACCCAGAATACTCGGAACGGTTGTGACGCAATCACGCGTTGTGCCGCCACTCAGAAACGTGCGTCGCACTCAGAGCCGTGTTGAGTCCATCGCGGTAGAGACTGTCACTGTATGTACGCTGCTCGCCTGATCGAATTGACGAAGACTTATTTTCTTGGAGACAATGTTGTTCGCGCTTTGCGTGGTATCACGGTGGATATTCCCGCAGGTGACTTTGTGGCGATTATGGGTTCTTCAGGAAGCGGAAAAAGCACCTTACTCAATCTTTTGGGGGCCTTGGATCGACCGACCAGCGGGCACTACGTGTTGTCGGGTCATGACGTTGGGACGCTCAACGATGATCACCTGTCAGAAATTCGGAACCGGCTCATCGGATTCATTTTTCAGTCCTACAATTTAATTCCGCAATACACGGTCCTCGAAAACATTCAGGTGCCACTTCATTATCGCAGTGACTGTCGCACGATCGGTCCGGCAGACATGAATCGGTGTTTAGATCTCGCCAACAAGGTCGGTTTGGGTGATCGACTCGATCACCGGCCGTTTCAGTTGTCAGGGGGACAGCAACAACGCGTGGCGATTGCTCGGGCGCTGATCAATGATCCGGAAATCATTCTGGCAGATGAGCCGACGGGAAATCTGGATTCGGTGACGGAAAAAGAAATTATGGAACTATTGACCGGGCTGAATCGTGAGGGCCGGACCATCATCATGGTGACACACGAAACCAGCGTTGCTCGTCGGGCACGCCATCAAATTGTGATGCAGGATGGATTGATTGCCAGTGACGGGATGTTCAACAACGATGGGGAATCGAAATAGGCTCAACGCCGAATTGCCACACAGGAGCCCGAGGCCTCTTTACTCATTCCGTGAGTTGTCAGACAATGCCAATCGCCAACACTCTTCGTACGATTCGCTTGGCATTGAAGAGCCTGATGCTGCACAAGCTTCGCTCGGGCCTGACGATGTTGGGAATTGTTTTCGGTGTCTTTTCAGTCATCGCGATGCTGGCGATCGGAGAAGGTGCGAGTATCCAGGCGCAGCAGCAGGTTCTGGCTCTGGGTGCCACGAATATCATTTGCGTGACCGTCAAACCCCCCACCGATTCTTCGCAGTCGCAAGGCGCAGGCCGTAGTGGGTCACGAGGATTTTCCGTCCCCAAATACGGTCTTTTGCGAGCGGATTATGAATTGATGACGAAGACGATTAAGACGATTTCCGGAGCCGTTCGGATGCGAGAAATCGTGAGCGAGGTTCGCTACCTTCAACAGGGGCTTAATGCCAGGCTCGTCGGCTCCACTGCCGAATACGCCGAAATGAACCACCTACATCTGCTGCGGGGACGGTTTTTGTCGGACCAAGACGAAAATGACATGGCGAATGTTGTTGTTCTTGGAGCGTCGGCTGCCGCGACTCTGTTCCCGTTTGATGATCCGATCGGCAACGCGATTCAGATTCGTTCACACCGTTACACGGTCATCGGAGTCACGAAAATGCGAACGGCTTCGGCGTCGATCGGGGGCAGTCTCTCGGGGCAAGATTTCAACAAGGACGTTTACGTTCCGTTGAGCACGTTCCGCTCGCGTATCGGGGATATGGTCGTCACGCGACTCAGCGGAACGTTCAGTGCCGAGGAAGTTGAGCTGAATCAAATCACCTTGAAGGTGACGGATCGTTCAGAGGTGATTCCGACCTCCGAGGTTGTCCGCGAGTCCCTGCGACTGACGCACGGAACTAAGGCCGATTTTGAGGTGATTGTCCCGCTGGAATTGTTGAGACAGGCGGATCAAATTCGGCAGATTTTTAATGTCGTACTCGGTTCCATCGCGGCGATCAGTCTCGTTGTTGGCGGAATTGGAATCATGAACATTATGCTTGCGACAGTCACAGAACGAACCCGCGAAATTGGTATTCGCCGCGCGTTGGGAGCCAGACAGCGTGATATCATTGACCAATTTCTGACTGAAACGATTGTTCTGGCGGGGTCGGGAGGGTTGATCGGCATTTTGTTCGGGCTGGCAACCCCTCTGGCGTTCCAAGGATTGAAAGAGATTGTCCGAAACTTTGTGTTCGATCAGGCTTCGGATGTCTCTCCTATGGGAATGATGTTTTATGGATTGGAACCGCGGATCGCCTGGTGGAGTTTGCCCGTTGCATTTGGCATCTCGGTTGGCATTGGCATTGTCTTCGGCATCTATCCTGCTCGATCTGCAGCGCGTATGGATCCGATCGAAGCGCTCCGACATGTGTAATCGAAACTCCAGACCGCTGAATGTCAATTCCACCCGACATTGTTAGGGGTGAACGCTCCCGTGGATGCGAGTGCTGCTGACCGGAGCTTAGACGTTTCATCACAACGGGCCCCCAATTGCCACCGACTGCTTAGGAGTGTCTTCCCTTGAACTCTTTGGCATTCGTTGCTGTTTACGTTCAGCGGATTCTTGTAACAGCAATTGAAAATCGGTATTTCGCTCGGCAGACGGTGTTCGATGGGGCCCCCCCGTGCGAATCGTCAGGAAATTTCAATGACCCGTCTGCCCTAGCTGCTCCCGCTGCTGACCGACCGATGTACGACACGCCCGTCGCGGACAAGAACGACCTTCGCATCGGCATCACCCGCGTTCACGTGCCGTTGAGTGATGACGTGTCTGCCAAAGGCTTAAGGAACAGCGAAAGGTTCTGCGGCTAGGAATCAGAGCCTTCATCAATCGAAATCCCAAATATTTAACAACTCGAATCCGGCCGAGGTTTCGAGAACGCCCCAGCAAGTCAGATTCTTACTATTCCTTTGAGTTACGGTCCGAATCGACGATCTTGCTGTTTTGATCACGACGGAGCATCGTTTCGCAATCAACGACAGCACCGCCGTCCCCTGTCCTACCTCTGGGAATTCTTACCGTGACTTCGCTCGTGGTGTGCTGGTATTATCCGGACATGAGCAAGCCATTTGTTACCTGCCGTCGTGTTGAGTTTTGCGATACGGATCTTGCGGGGATCGTGCACTTCTCGAACTACTACCGTTATATGGAAAAAGCGGAGCATGATTACTTCCGTTCGCTCTCATTAAAGATTCATGGGCGACTGCCTGACGGGACCGCCTTTGGATGGCCACGCGTCTCCGCAAGCTGTGTGTTTCGGGCGCCGGCCCGCTATGACGATGAGATCGAAATTCAGGTCGATGTGCTCAACCGCACTGCCCGTTCGTTGACAACCGGCTATGAATTTCGATGTGGCCACACAGTTTTGGCGATCGGGGAGATGAAGACAACCTATTGTGTCATCTCCGCAGAGGGGAGACTGGAATCGACAAATATGCCGGCTGAATACGTTGATCGACTTGGCACATTCTGATGTTGGCGCGATCGCTCCCTCCCCCCCCGGGAATGAACGGTTCCGAAAAAAGACGGGATTTTCGATCCGCGGAAGACAGCCGACAGGAGGGATCGCGCCAAGAACGCTCGCATTCACCAGCGGCATGGCCGCGATCCCTCCTGTTGGCCTCATCGGATTGATAAGCGTTGTCGTCCCCCATAACTCACGAAACAACGGAGGGCTTCCGTTTGACGCGAAGAATGCCACCGGCAACCACTCCAAAAATCAAGACAGCAACGGCACACCAACCGATCATGGACGCGATGTCGACAACATGCTCTGATCGTGGAAGGCCAGCGAAAAAGGCAGCGAAACCGAAGCTCCCGAACGCCAGAAGGCCGCCGCCAATAATGGGAAGCAGTGGCCAAAAACGTCTCACACTACCCATCCATCCAATCAGAAAGAGGGCAACGCCAAACCAACGAATCATCGACGCGATGCCGGCATGATGTGCATAGCTCGCGGACATCTCCGGTGTCGGGTCTTGGTAGGGAATCCCAGGGTCGTAGATGCATCCGCCAAACGCGATCAGCATGCCACCAACAATCAGAAGTAGTGGTCTGAATCCTGTCATGGTGCCTGTCCGCCCATCAGAAATGGCTACGCATGGCCAGAGAGATTCGTCATTCGTCCACAGGATCAGAATTGGAATCCGATTCAAATTGGATCGCATATCGTTTTTTGAAGGACTCTCGCCAATTGTCGTCAATGATCTGCTGAAATTCGGAACCGATAAAGTCATAGGGCGTGGGTAGGAACCCCGTGAACTTTTCCATGACGAACTTCGATTGCAATTCGCCGAGTGTTGTAATTCCTTCCGCTTCAGAGCCGGCGGCGTCTCGATCTTGAACCCGCACAGCATAATACGTCTGAGCCGACTGTGAAAACACAACGCCGGTTTCTCCATTGCCCAAATCATCAAAAATAGTCTTCATGAAGGCATAGCCCGGCTGTCCAATTCCTTCGATCGTTGATTCAACCGGCTGTTGGAGCCCGAATTGGGGCAAGCTTTCGGCAACTCTTAACCACGTAAATCGGGGTGTCACAGAGACTACCGCGGGCAACGAATCCACAGTCCCATTGATCGTTTTTCCGGAAATGGCAGCAGGAATATCCGCTTCAGTCGTCTTGATCGCTTCCACGAACTCTTTGGCTCTCTTCTCCGCGAGCGGTCGTGCCTGATCGAGTTTCCAAGCACTTATGACGGACTTTTCTACCGCTTCGTCCTTGGGGTTTGGAATCTGTGCGGGGACTTCGAGGATCTTCCAATAAACGAATCTCGAACCGCGCAATGTGTCGGCGCGACGCGGTGTGTAGACTTGCAGCCGATATCCTCTGCCGGACGAGTCTTGCTCGAAGATTTCTTCGGCCACGGAGGTCTGAGGCCGGCTGCCGCGTGTGCCAACCACAGGATCTGTTGCACTTCCGATTTGCTCGTCGAGCGAGGTCACGAATTCCATTTGAGTCATGGTCTTCGTTTCTTTGTACTCCAAGTGATTGTCCGCAGCGTAAGTTTGCAAAGACTCCGCAAAGGTCTCCGCGAACGTTCCCCGGTTTGGACTTTCGAGCGTCATATGCTTCAGGCTTAATTCCATCATAAATTCAAGCGATTTATCAGACGCCATACCCATTTTAATCAAGGCTTTGTCTCTTAATATTGTCTCGCGGATCTGTTCCTTCAAGTCGTCGTCGAGCTCCTGATATTTGATGGCGGGGGCAGAACTCTGATCGGAAACAGGTGAGGATTCTGCAACCTTCGACCGATTTGATTGATCCCCCTCCTGCCCTTCATTTTTGTTGGGAGGGGTAGTCTCCGTCGCCGCGGATTCCTCGGCGGTTTGGGACGGCGATTGCTCCGAAGGTGTTGATTCCGCTGTGGGGAGCGTTTTCTTTTCAGCCTCTAAGTTCTCGGCTGCCGTCTCGGCCTCGCCAGCGGGTGTTTCTATGTTTGGTGCGGAATTCGTCGGGGGACTTTCACCGGGAATATCCGTATCTTTTTCAATTTCGGTACTTTCAGGTTTTGTCGGATCGGCCGAATCAGCAACGCCTGTCTCGGGCGTTTGTTTCAACTCGGGAAGGCTGCTGGTCGGATCGGCAAGTTCGATCGCACGGTAGTTGTTCTTGTTTTTAGAGTAGTAATCGGTCACCTCAGCATCCGTAATTTCAGAAACCTGTTTTTCAAAGGCCTCCAAATTGGATGCGACCAAATACGCTAACTGCACTTTGGGTGGGGTTAGAAAGCCAGGAGTCCCCTGACGGTCTCCATAGTTGTTTTTGTATCGGTCGAAAAAATTCCGCACTTCGGAATCGGTGGGATCAGGGACCAGTTTGACAAAGTCTGTGGCAGGAACCGCAATGACGGAGAGTGCTTGATGAACATGCAACCGGCGATAGTCTTGCCACAACTGCTCGGGGGTCTGTCCAGCAATACGACCGGAGTGCGCGCCTCGGGTGAATTGCGCCATCATTTGATGAGAATCGGCAGGCGCGAATAGGAGTTCCGCGACAAGCTGAACTTCGAGTTCACTACGGACGATATCGAATAACTCACCTTCCGACATGCCTGCATCGCTGAGCGATGCATAGTATTCCTTATTGGTTAACTTCTCCTGAGTCGCCTTGGAGAGGAAGGCATTGACTGCTTCGTCAGTGATCGACACACCCATACGGCGCGCCTCTTTCTGAAGCAGAGAAAACGAAATCATCGAGCCATCATCCAAACCGCCAAACCTCGGTGCCGACGATTCTTTGCCGATTTTTTTAACCGCCGTCATCAGAAAATTTTCCACCTTCATGCGCCGGGATCTGAGCTGATTCAGATTCGAGCGAGTGAGATTGCCGAGTGTTGTTCGAACGACCACAGGCGGGCCGGAAGCGTTGATTCCGATGTAGCCGACGATCGCTCCGACGACCAATCCGCCGATGCCGTACTCGGCAGTCTTTCCACGCTTGTACCCAATGATCGACATGCCGGCAGCGCAAAACACCGCGACAAAAATCATGTTGCCTATCGAGAGCGTTCCCGAATTCCGCACAAGGTCATCGAACACAAAGGAGAACACCGCGAGAATGGTAATGACCACCATCCATTGCTTTTGATTGCGTCGCACAGAATCAGAAAATTTGTTAATCATTATTCAAGGGATCCTTTACCCTATCGTTGACCCTGCTGACGGGTTTCTACAACAGGAGCGACACACTCGCGGTAGGCAACAACGCTTGACAGACCGGCGCAGAATCACCTATTGGAAGTCTCTGCGACGGCGGTTCGCATTGTAGCTAGGCCGATTGACCGCACAAGAGACGTGAAGAAGGTTGGCGACAACTACCGCATTATTCTATCGTTTGACACCTCAGTTTTATGTTTGATTCTGACAAACGATCCACTGAATTACTGGCCGCGCGTTGCAGAGACTTCTCTATTTTGGTGAAGATCTTTTTTTGAGGGATGTTGGCTTGATCCGTCGAGCAAAAATTCGTGGACTCCGTCAATTGTGAAATGATCGGAACCGCACCGGCGGTTGATTGAGTCTCTAAAATCATCGTTGTCCTCTTTTTTATTGGAATTTCTCCCAGTGGCAGGCAAACTAACCAAGCGACTGGTGATTGTCGAATCTCCTGCAAAGGCGAAGAAGATCGGCGGCTATTTGGGCAAAGACTTCATTGTCATGGCGAGCATGGGACACGTTCGTGATCTCCCCTCCAGTGCCAGTGAAATCCCTGCTGAGGTGAAAAAGGAAAGTTGGTCGAATCTGGGTGTCAATGTCACCAGTAGTTTTGAACCGCTTTACATCATCCCCAAAGACAAAAAGAAACTGGTAGGCGAACTGAAGTCCGCTTTAAAGGAGTCCTACGAACTCATTCTCGCGACCGACGAAGACCGCGAGGGGGAAAGTATTGGCTGGCATCTGGCCGAATTGCTTCAGCCAAAAGTTCCCGTCAAGAGGATGGTTTTTTCCGAAATCACCAAGGATGCCATCCAAGAGGCCATTGATCAAACGCGAGCCCTAGACACAAACTTGGTGTCGGCACAGGAAACGCGTCGTGTGATTGATCGGCTGTATGGGTATCGATTGAGTCCTCTTCTTTGGAAAAAGATCGCCCCTGGATTATCCGCCGGACGGGTTCAGTCGGTCGCCGTTCGCATCCTCGTGAAACGGGAGTACGAGCGACTAGCCTTCAAGTCTGGTTCGTATTGGGATCTGAAGTCCAAATTGGCAAAAGATGGTGGGGCCGCCTTCGACGCGTCGTTGAACAGCGTCGGTGGAAGGCGTGTTGCCAGCGGAAAGGACTTCGATGAACATACCGGTCGGCTGAAGGATGATGTCGACTGTATGTTGCTCGACGAACAAACAACTCTGCAACTCCAAGATCGGCTCCAAACGCAACCATGGACGATTGCTGCCGTGGAGACGCGGTTGCAGACCCGCAAGCCCTATGCCCCGTTTACGACGAGCACAATGCAGCAGGAGGCAAACCGCAAGTTGAACATGTCGGCCCGGGAGACAATGCAGACCGCACAGCGTCTGTATGAAGAGGGACTCATCACCTATATGCGAACCGATAGCGTGAACTTGTCTCAGGAGGCAATCCAGGCGGCACGCTCGTGCGTCACCAGCAGGTATGGTCTTGAGTACCTCAGCCCTGAGCCTCGGCAGTACGCCACGAAAACAAAAAACGCTCAGGAGGCGCACGAAGCGATTCGTCCAGCGGGGACGGAAATGAGGACGTCCGAGGAACACGGACTGTCCGGGCGTGAAGCGGCACTTTATGGAATGATTTGGAAAAGAACGGTTGCCAGTCAGATGATGGAAGCTCAGCTTCGCTTCCAAACGGCAATCATACATGTCGCGGATGCGGAGTTCCGTGCCACGGGCCGGCATGTCGAATTCGCCGGATTTTTCCGAGCGTATGTGGAAGGCGTTGACGATCCTGAGGCCGCTCTCGACGATACAGAATCGGCGCTTCCGCCCCTTGCAGAGGGCGATACGCTCGATTGCAGCCAACTGGAATCCGTCGGCCATGAAACGAAGCCCCCCGCGCGGTATACCGAAGCGACTTTGGTCCGCGCCCTCGAAGCGGACGGCATCGGTCGACCGAGTACCTACGCTTCTATTATTGGAACAATTCAAGATCGCAAGTACGTGACGAAAGTCGGCAACCAGCTCGTTCCGACCTTCACCGCGTTTGCTGTGACAAAGCTCCTCGAAAACTATTTTCCGCGGCTTGTGGACCTTGGTTTCACGGCAAAGATGGAACAGGATTTGGATGACATCGCCAACGGCGACGGTCACCGGTTGGAATATCTCCAGCAGTTTTATGACGGACAGGAGGGGCTTAACGAACAGGTCAAGACGCAGGAGGCGAATATTGATCCTCGGACAGCGTGTACGCTTGAGTTTGCCGGACTCACACCGCGAATTCGAGTCGGCAAATACGGACCGTATCTCGAAACGGAACGCGATGGCCAGCCGATTACGGTATCACTTCCCCCCGACATGGCCCCTGGTGATGTGACGAATGACGTCGCCGAAAAGCTGATCGATCTCAAGCAACGCGGACCTCAGTCGCTCGGCACACATCCGGAAACAGACCTGCCGATTTTTTTGCTTGTCGGTCCGTTCGGTCCGTACCTGCAATTGGGTGAAGTCGGTGAGGACGGTACGAAACCGAAGCGAGTTTCGATCCCGAAAGGTCGTGACCCCTCATCGTTGACGTTCGACGAGGCCTGCGCCTATCTCCGACTCCCACGCCATTTAGGTGATCATCCCGACACCGGCCACGTTGTGAACGCTGGCGTCGGCATGTACGGTCCCTACGTCAAGCACGAAAAAGTGTTCGCATCGTTGGGGAAAACCGACGATGTTCTCACCGTCGATCTGACACGGGCGCTCGAGTTGATCGCGGCAAAAAAGACAAAAGCTCCGGTACTTCCGTTGAAAGAACTGGGCAAGCACCCCGATGATGAGGAGCCGGTCGGTGTCTATGAAGGCAAGTACGGTGCCTATGTGAAGCACGGCAAGGTGAACGCAACAATCCCCAAAGATCGTGATCCGTTGGAATTCACGATGGAAGAGGCGATTCCGCTGCTGGCCGAGCGGGTTGCCAAGGGGCCGTCCACGAAACGCGGCCGGGGTCGCTTCGCCAAGAAATCGTCACCCGCTTTGGAATCGAAGCCGGTTGTCAAAAAGAAGGCCGGCAAGAAGTCTGTAAAAAAAACCGTCAAGAAAAAAATCGCAAAATGATGCGGAATCCCCCGCCGGAATGACTCTGTCCGATGCCGTTAGTCGCCTTGAGTCAGCAGGCTGGCGGGATTCTGTTCCGCCGAGAGCGGTGTCTCCACTGCGCCGAGGGGAATGCGGGACCAGATGTGCGCCAAGATTGTTGCCGTGAAAACGCACAAAAACGTATAAGCCGCCGTTGGAATTGCCGCCGCTTCGTAATCTTTTCCAGGAAAGAGTTGCAATATCAATGCCGTGCCAAGTCCGCAGTTTTGCATGCCGATTTCCAGTGTCACGGCCCTTGTCATGGAGTCGTTCAATCGTGCGACACGCCCGCCTAGATAGCCCGCCAAATAGCCGAGGATATTGATCAATAGCAACGCGATGAGCAACTTCAACTCGCCGAAGACCAGAACTCCGTCACGAAATCCCAGAACGGATCCGAGTCGATCTCGGTTTAAGCCGACCACGACAGCAATCACCCACAGGATTGCCAGATTGGCTACATGTGAGCCAAAGCGAATCGCGAATCGCTCAAAACGTGGCCATATTCGGCACAGTCCGAACCCCAGCAAGACGGGTAAAACAACTTGGATTAGCAGGGCTTGTGCCGTTTTCCAGAATCGGACTGCGCCGAATATGGCGTCGAATTGCTCGTTGACATTTTTCGTAATATCGAGTGTCAACCACAACGCGAGCGGTACCGCGATCGGCGAAATCATTGTGGCGAGTGTTGTCAACGCCACGGAATAACTCACATTCCCTCCGGCAGCCAGGGTCAGAACATTCGAGGCCATCGCACCAGGAACGCAACCGACCATGATGACGCCAAGCATTGTAATCGAATCGAATCCGAAGGCATGGCCGATGAAATAGGACAGCAATGGCATGGCGGTGAACTGTATCGACGTTCCGTAGATCACAGCTGGCCAACGTCGTCCGACGGCAAGAACTTCCTCCAAACGCAGAAGGCAACCGACGGCAAACATGGCAAGAAAAATGGGTACGTTCAAATAGGGCTTCGTCGCCACGAAGGGATCGAAAGCTCCTGGAAGCAGTTTCACCCAGAAAAAGGCGATTCCAGAAGAGGCCAGCAGCCACAAAAGTAACCAACGTTGAAGCATGTTCGTTTCGATGTTTAATTGAGAAAACTTTGGTCTACGGGACATTAACCCGCCAGCCGTCGAGTGCCAAGTGTGGAAGGGCCTGCCTATAATCGGGGTTGTCCCAGTTCCATCGGATCTCCTTGGCATGACCATGCCGAGACGGACTTCGTATTCATCAAGTGATTTGACCTACCATGCCTCACGAGTTTCTCAGCGATTTTATATCGAAGTTGGAGGATGCCGGCGAACTGGTCCGTATTTCGGCTCCGGTGGATGCGGCACTGGAATTGGCGGTCATCACGGATCGGATTAGCAAATCGCCTGGCGGCGGTCCGGCACTGATCTTTGAAAATGTGAAAAACTGTTCGATTCCGGTGATTACAAATGTGTTGGGAAGTCACGCTCGTTTGTGTCTGGCGTTGGGAGTCGATTCGCTGGACCAGGCATCGGTAGCAATGGACCGTCTGTTGAACAGAGAATTTCAGGGGGGCTGGCTCGATGCACTGAAAATGACGGCGTTGATGACCCCCCCAAATCGATTTGCGCCTCGTCTGATCAAAACGGCTGCCTGCCAACAGGTGGTGAAGATTGGTCGGGACGTCAATTTGTGGGACTTGCCAATTCCGCGTTGCTGGCCCGACGAATCGCATCCTGTGCTCACTGCAGCGCAAACGATAACGAGCCATCCGCTGTCGGGGGCAGTTCATTTCGGGTGGCATCCGCTGCAAGTTGTTGGATCGAAGGAATTGCTTCCGCATTGGCACCGCTTCCATGATGGTTATCGTCACTGGCAGGCCGCCGTTCGCGAACGCAAGCAACTTCCTGTGGCGATTTCTCTGGGGGGTGATCCTTTACTCACGCTGATGGCCGCCGCGCCGTTTCCTGGGGGAACTGATCGCAGATTGTTCGGTGGCTTTCTTCGCGGTGGAAGTCTTGATCATGTCGTCGGTCGCTCCGTGGAACTCAATGTTCCTGCGGGGGCGGAGATCATTTTGGAAGGGTACATTGATCACATGGCCGCACCAGTGGCAGCGAGTCCCATCGCCTGTCATTCGGGTTGCTACTCACTTCCGGACGAGTTGCCAGTCATACACGTGACGGCAATCACACACCGTGCCAACCCCATCCTGCCGGTGATCATGACGGGGCGGCCTCCGTCTGAAAACTCATGGATTTCGCTGGCTCTGGATCGCCTGTTCCTTCCGTTGACGCGGCGTCTGATTCCTGAAGTGATCGATTGGCATCGGCCCTGTGCGGGGGCAGGACGTAATTTATTATTTGTCAGCATGCTCAAGGAGTCCCCGCTGCAGGCGCGTCGGGTGCTAAATGCCCTCTGGGGTCTGGGGCACTTTGGACAGAGCAAAATCATCGTCATTGTCGATGCCGATGTCCGCGTCCACAAAGAAGAGGATGTTTGGTTTGCCGTGGGTGCCCACGCGCACCCGGACCGCGACTACGTCTTCAATCACGGACCAGTGTCGATGGATGATCATGCCACACCAACGCGAGGTGTCGGCTGCAATTTGGGAATTGATGCCACCCGAAAATTTTCAGAGGAAAGCCATTCCCGATCCTGGCCCGCCGATCTACAACACTCCGACGAGTTGATCCGAAAAGTCATCGATCGCTGGCAGGAGTTAGGGCTGCCAAAATCGTGAGCCTCAACGCTGGAAATATTTTAGGACAACTGTTCAAACCTCCTGTGCTAAAATTCGAATAACATGACCATAACACTGCCTGAAATTGACAAGTCTGAAGCCAGAGTTCGCAAAATGTTCGGCGAGATTTCTGGGCGTTACGATCTCATGAACCATCTTCTTTCAGGCGGGGCGGATGTCTATTGGAGGTGGCGAACTGTCCGCGCTGTGCCGCCCTGCGGAAATTCCCCGATCCTTGATGTCTGTACGGGAACAGGAGACTTGGCTCTGGCCTACTGGAGAGCGGGAAACCGGACAATCCCGATTGAGGCCACAGACTTCACGCCCGAGATGTTGAGACTGGCCGAAATCAAACGCGATCGGCAATCGGCCAAGTTGCCTGCCGGCAACGCAGGAACGCTCAATTTTACCGAGGCTGATACTCAGACACTTCCCTTTGAAAATGACCACTTTCAGATTGTTTCCGTGGCGTTTGGTTTGCGCAATGTGACCGACACCGAACGAGGACTGCGTGAGATGGTCAGGGTTTGCCAAAAGGGTGGACGCGTTGTTGTACTCGAATTTTCGATGCCGACGAACCCGCTGTTCGGCGGGATCTATCGATATTACTTCCAGTCGGTGTTGCCACGTCTCGGACAACTCTTTTCCAGAAACCGATATTCGGCCTACCGCTATCTTCCCGAATCGGTGTCGCAGTTTCCATACGGTCAAAAGCTGGCGGACAAGATGACGGCTTGCGGATTGTCGAGCGTGACTTTCACGCCGCTGACATTCGGCATCGTAACGTTATATGTCGGACACAAGGTCGCCGAATAACCGTTGGTGTTGATCCTGATCTCGGAGACTCACTCATGCCCAATCTCGTCCTCGCCATGACCGGCGCCAGCGGTTCCGCCTATGCTCTGCGATTACTGGAGGTCTTGGTTGCCTCCGGATGCAATGTGCATCTGACGATCAGCCCGTCGGCGGTCCAAGTCTTAAAAGTGGAGTCAGGGATCGAGATCGATCTTGGTGCCTTTGATCCACGGCAACTCGAGACCGGCGGAAATCTGTTGGGGAAGGGCGGCACGGCTCCGTCCCGCCCATCCGCAGTACTCGATTCGGTGGCGGACTCAACTGCGAATGTGATTCATGCCCCGAAAGGTACGATCACCTACCATCATTACCGAGACTTTTCCGCAGGCATTGCCAGTGGTTCATTTCTCACCGACGGAATGGTCGTCTGCCCCTGTTCCATGGGAACGCTTTCCAGTATTGCCGCTGGGCAATCCCAGAATCTGATTCACCGTGCGGCCGACGTCCATTTGAAGGAACGCCGTAAACTGATACTCGTCCCCCGTGAAACGCCTCTGAGTGTCATTGCCCTTGACAATATGAAACGTCTCGCCGAAGCCGGAGCTGTGATCCTTCCTGCAATGCCGGGTTTTTATCACGAACCGCAGTCGATTCAGGATCTGATTGACTTCATTGTTGGTCGCCTCTGCGACCAACTGGGAGTCAAAAACGGTCTGATGAAACGTTGGAGTGAGAGACCTTCTGTTTGATGTTTTTTCAGACGTTTCCGTTCTCCCCTCTCTGGATCTTCTCCGTGTGTCGTACGTGGCGTGATGAGACGTTGAGTCTCGCGAAGGCCGAAGTATGACGGAGCCAATAAATTTCATGCTCCCAAGGCGGAGCACAGTTTCGCGCTGCGAATCATCAGTTGTGGATCGGTTCTTCGGGAGCGGCATGCGTCGGTACCGAGAGTCAGCGAAGCGATGTTTCCACCGCGTGGTCGATGTTTTTCATCGGTTTCGGCCCCGGACCGGCGAAAAGCACTTGCCCCTTGCGATCAATCACAAAGGCTCCCGGGATGGGCTTGTTCGTCACAGGGTCAAAGCGGCCCCATTGACGATGGATCCGCAACGCTTCGGCAGGTGAGATCGGGTCAAAGTCCGACAGCAGCGGAAAAGGATAAGGCCCTGCACGCTCGATACTCATCGCCGCCCGGTTTTCTTGAGGAAGTGCCGAACTGATAGCAATGACTTTGACGTCCCGTGCAACAAGCTCGGCAAAGCGACTCCGCAGTCGAAGGAGTTCCGCATCCTTATCGGCTCCAGCCTCGCCATCGAAAAAAAAGACGATCACTTGGTGGCGTCCAAGAAAACCACCGAGTCGGACAAGGCGGTTGTCCGCATCCAGTCCCTCAAAATCCCCGTGAAAACTGGAGACCGGCCGCATGGCAATCGTCGCCGCAACCTGTGATTCATAGTCCTGAGCCACGTTCGTCGTCACACGCCAGCGACACACGGCGATGATCATCACTCCACTAAGGATCAGAAAAAAAAATCGTCGGCCAAGCATGCGATTCCAATCCAGAGATGGCGTTTTGGGACAGAGAAAAACGTCCCGCAATCGAGAGCGACTCAGATGATCCTACGATTTTTTAATCGACGTGGGAAAAAAAAGCGAATAACATTTTGTTGTAAAGCCACTGTTCCCGTCGGATCGACTTGGGGAGCTGGAATTAAAGCAGGGATCTCCGCTACGAGTAACAGCGAAAAAGGAAAATGTTTATTACAGACACGGAGGGGGAACCCTTCGGTCATCACTTGCCGACAGTGAGATCAAGTCCTCAACCGTCTGAGTCGATCCCGCCTTTAAACCGATCCGACGCGCGACGTTCGTTATGGCATAATCAGAGTTGTCCTAGAATCTTGTCATTGGGGGTTGTGAGTTCGTTGCGTCACCTGCGGGAATTTCCGTATGACCGAACGATGGTACTATCGCATCTTCGGCCAAGAGTTTGGTCCGGTGCTGTTCGAAGAGCTGCGGGAAATCACCGAACAGGGAATTCTTGCTGCGGAGGATGAAGTCCGGAATGTGACCGAGGCTCAGTGGACCAAAGTCAAAACCCTGGCTGCTCGTGCTGTGACTGATCCACGAACACAAGCACCAGATCCGGATCATTTCCCGTCGGAGGCGATTTCCGAAGCCGTTTCAAAATCGATCGGAAGTGATAGTTGGTACTGCTTGTTTCATGGTCAGGAGAGCGGCCCCTTCGGCTTCCAGAAACTCATCAAGTTCGCCGAAAAAGGACACCTTTTGACGAACGACAAGGTGAAGTTGGGAACCGATGGGAAATGGCGACAAGCGGGCTCCATCGGTCGAATCATGGCTGTCATGCCCTATCCTTCAGGGCGGATCAATGAGACGAATTCCATGTTTTCGCCGGGCCCGACAAAAAGACAAACCGTGCATGCCGATGCGAACTCAGCCGATTGCCAAGAACCGGAAGATGCACGGCATACCCCTCTGCAGGAAAGAAAGGAACGACTGCGCGGCCTCAAGGAGACGGCCCAGTTACCTGCCGGCACGGAGATCGATATTGACAGAGCGAAATTGAATCATCGTGACGCGTTTCAGAGTGGACATCAGACGATTGCCCCGTCCGGACAGCGACTGACGATTGCCTCGGAGGATTTAACAAGGATCACGACATCAGGCGTGTTGGCCTCATCCTCACGAACGCGGGAATCGCGATCTCGAGCGGTCGGTGGCCGATGGGAATCGAAGCCACGGGCCATGAAAAATCAGACTAGCCGATTGTTTTTGAAATCTTCGCGGGAGTGTACTCATGATCATCTGTCTGTGGCCGTAATCGGTATCGTGTGTCTTACTCTTCTCTGCGGCAGTTGGAACTACCTTCCCGGACGCAATTCCGCAAACGTCAAACGCTATACGGAATTGAAACGTGTTCTGGATCAGATTCGGCTGAGTCGTCGAATTCAAACGACAGATTATTCGGCCATTATCTTGGAGTCAGAAGACACCGGCAAGCGAATCGCGAGATCGCTGGAAAAGACAGTGGGAAATCGAGCTGAAAAAGAATTGCTGTGGGCCACTCGGGATGAATTGCCGCTGATGATTCGGGCGTTGAAGAACAATCCGTCGATCCCTTCCAAGGCTGAGGATTTTTTTTCCGCACACCTCAAAGAGGCTGCCCAAAAGTTGGGCATCAAATGATGTTTTCTCCGGATTGACGGTTGCCATCTGACGGCAACCTTTGAGCTACTTGGCATTCCCGATTTGTGAGGTGCACGGTCGCGAAGGATTAATTAGGAGTGGCAGCGGGCGCACTTAGCGAAATTACGGGATCAAGAATGCCAGACCCGTGATTGTCGCCACTTCAACTGCGGCGGCCTTGGCGTTCAGCGGAACTTGATAGTGCAGATTCGGAGCACACTCGCCAGGGCGATACCAACCCAGTGAAGAGACTTCGCGGGCAGGCGGATCGAGTGTCATCTGATACGGCAGAGCGACAAGTTGCCCGCTAAAACGACTAATCGACGCCAGTGGTTGAATCAGCGGGTGGTAAGTATGTCCATATCTTTCCAAGGCAGGATCTTCAAAATAGAGAGGATAGTAAAAAAAGTTTGGGGCGTCCCACGGCATCAGCACGGCCGGGAATGACCGGTCAGGAAATGAATTCAGCCCGAACGCAATATTCAATTCCGTTGATTTTTCTTTGGCCCATTCACGGATATCGTGATCGATTTCTTGGCCCTCTGTGCCTCGTTCGATGAATGGATTGATGCTGCTCATCTCGCGGTAGCGAACCGGCGCAATCGGAGTGCGACTGGCTGGCACTGATGCGGAGTTTTGTAAATCGTTTTGGTTGTTGAATGCGGTACGAAGATTGGAATCATCCCTTGCCCCGATCGACGTTGGAGGAATGACGGGCGATTCGTGGGACGTGACAGTTTGTGTGGACGGGAGGGTGTCAGAGGTCTTCGAACCCGCTTCAGGATCGATCGGAAGAGGCACGATCCAAGCGGCCTCGCCCTCCTGATTCGTAAATGGAGATGAGGGTTGCGGATTTGATAATCCTGCTCCCAATTCCAAGTTGTTGTCGGTTGGCGAATTGTGTTCAATGGACCTCTGGTTCGACTCAGATTGCTTGACTGCGGCAGCGGCTGGTGATCTGTCGGGCTTGCTGGGGAGCCCATGGCCTCCTCGGGTCACGCCGGCCTCATGACCTGGCGAATTCAGGGTCTCTGGAAGTTTTTCAGGCGATCGATAGAGCGAATTTAATCGACGCCAACGCTCTGCCGCCGTCCGTTGATTGAGACTCTCCGTTTTCGCCGGAATCGCTGTTAAAGAGGGCGTTTCCGCGAATGCGACCTCTTGTTGCATCACCGCGAGAGATGAAAACAGGAGCAGGAACTCAAGACAATTCCATCGGTGCGTGTTCACCGGAGTAATTTGGCGATTCTTCAACAATTGTGATGTCATGCGGATGGCTCTCCCTTACTGCCGCTGGTGACACTTGGATAAACCGCGATTCCGTTCGCAGATCGGTGATCGTCCGAACACCGCAATATCCCATGCCCGCCCGCAGCCCCCCGATTAATTGATACAACAAAACAGGCAGAGCACCCTTGTAGGCGACACGGCCTTCTACTCCCTCGGGAACCAGTTTGGAGGACACGGGCGCACGCCCGTCCTCGCTGTTCCCCTGTCTGTACCGTTCACTGCTTCCTTTGACCATCGCTCCGAGCGAACCCATACCGCGATATCGTTTAAATCGACGTCCCTGATACAGAACGACATCGCCCGGACTTTCATCCAATCCCGCCAACAAACCACCGAGCATGACCGTGTGAGCACCTGCTGCCAAAGCTTTCGTAATATCGCCGCTGTATCGAATACCTCCGTCGGCGATGATCGGCACATCGGTATCGACGGTTGCTCGAACAGCGTTGGAAATGGCGGTCAACTGCGGCACGCCAATTCCCGCGATGATTCGTGTCGTACAGATCGATCCGGGACCAATGCCAACTTTGACAGCATCTGCACCGGCACGGATCAGGTCCCTTGCTCCTTCTGTCGTGGCCACATTCCCCGCAATGACGTCAATCGCCCATCGTCGCTTCAATTCTAAGACGGTGTCCACCACATTTTTTGAATGGCCATGGGCACTATCAACACACAAAACATCGACACCCTTCTCAATCAGTCTTGCCGCTCGCTCAAAATCGCCGACGCCGATGGCCGCCCCCACCCGCAGACGCCCGCGAGAATCCTTGGCGGCGAAAGGGTATCGCAGGTTTTTGTCGATATCCTTGATGGTGATCAAACCTTTCAATTGGAATAGTTCGTCCACCAAGAGCAGCTTCTCGACTTTATTTTCCAGTAATAGGCGCTGCGCCTGTTCGAGCGTTGTGTCTTCCTTGGCGGTCACCAGATTTTCCTTGGTCATCACTTCCGAAACGGAAATCATGGTGTCCTTGCTTTGCATAAACCGCAGATCACGGCGAGTCAGAATGCCTAGGAGCTTGCCGTTCCGAGTCACGGGGACACCACCGATGTTCCGTTCCTCCATAATCTTCCACGCTTCGGCGGCAGTGGCTTCCGGTGGGAGTGTCACCGGATCAACGATGACCCCGTGCTCCGCACGTTTGACGCGTTCGACCTGCATGGCTTGAAATTCGGCGGACATATTCTTGTGAATTATTCCAATCCCACCCTCCTGAGCCATGGCCACTGCCATCTCGCTTTCGGTAACGGTGTCCATCGGGCTGGAAAGAATCGGCACATTCAGCCGGATATTTCGCGTCAGTTGCGTGGAGACGTCGGTGTCTCCGGGGACGAGTTCGCTGTAGGCTGGCTCCAGCAAGACATCATCAAACGTCACACCCCGATAAACGATGCGATCTTCCATGGGTTCCTCCTCCGTTGGGTCTGTCGATAGTTTTTTGAGTCTGCAGTCTTGGCGTCCATCACCCACTCGATGAGCGACGGGCGACGGGCGGATACCGCAATTGCCGCCAATTCATCTGGTCAAGCGATTGACTTTTGTGGCCCTCGTCAGGGATTGCCATTAATGTTGCGGCCATTCGTTTTTTTAGCGAGTGTCTCGGTTCAGGTGGCACGGTGCAACCGATTCGACAATTCTACGAGTTGAGAGACCTCAAGAGCCTCTGCACGGGCATCGACCGGGAGGTTCAATTCCTCAAACAGTTCGTTAATCTCGGATTTGCTCATCGATTTCCGGTACAATTGTGCCAAGACTCCCCCGAGCATTTTCCTTCGCTGCGTAAAGATGTCCCGCAGAAACGACTGAAACGCGGCTCGATCATGAATTCTTGCCCGCGCATCGGGGTTCGGTTCAATTCGTACGATCGCCGAATCGACTTTTGGTCGTGGCCAAAACACGTTCGGTCCAAGTTTGTGAACCAGCGTGACTTGACACTGGGCTTGAAAGTATACGGAGAGCGCGCTGTACTCAGGCGTTCGTGGCTTGGCATTCAGACGTTGCGCCAATTCAAATTGAATCGTGACCACCATCCGAGTTAAGGGGAAGTCCGATGCCAACAAATTGGCAAGGATCGGTGTCCCGACATGATAAGGCAGATTAGCCACAAGCTTCAGACGCCGATCTGGTGCGGCAGACAATTGAGCTGTAATGGCCTCGACAACCAGAGGGTTGAGCTGATTCTTGTTCTTTAAGGCGTCGCAGTTTAACAGCGTGACATCTGGCAAATGTGACGTCGCTTCATGGGCAAATCGGAACATCTTCGGATCAAATTCCACCGACACGACAGATCCCGCTTCCGCCGCCAAAAAAGTCGTCAGCCCACCCGTTCCGGAGCCAATCTCCAATACCACATCGTCCGGCCCAAGATCCGCTTCGGTGACGATGCTTTCCAAAAGATTCAAATCAATCAGAAAATTTTGCCCGAGATCATGACGCGGGTGCAACCCCTGTTGTTCAAACAGGGCCATCAGGTGTGTTCGCGTCTGTCGTAGGGGGGAGTGCATTGGTGGCTCTTTCGGTGCTTTTCAGTATACCGTCAAAAATTGTCGCCGTCTCTCCGCCGCAGGCCACAGACACAGGGAATCTTGACCAGCCGGAGGATCATTCCCGACCAGAAACGCATTTCATTTCTGTTCTCCGACCCGATGTCAAATCTCGTTTTGTCAAAGGGTTACGACGGTATCCTCCGTGATCGCCGGAGGGTTCGGAGTCGAGAGTATCAAAATTCCATAATATTGAAGATAGGGTGAATGCGACGAGTGTTCCGCAGCGATCGGTTGGGAAGACAAGGTGGATCCGAACTCCGGAACGCACGCGATAACCGATGAAGTCATCGAAATCAATATGACCAGTTACAGCTGCAGACGTGATACGTCCGATTCGATCGATATCAACAGGCATGCCGTTAACTTCCTTCCGAATTATGGACATTACGTGGGCAACGAGGCCAAAGAATTGACGGGATCAATCATGAACAAGCAATATCGTTACTTCACTCGGGGTCACAGACACATGACGGCTGCCGCTAGTATCGCCATCGCGGAACTGGTTTGCGGTGGTGTTTCGCCGTTGGCATTTGGAGGCTGGATATCGCCGAAAGTGCAGAACCCCAAATCGAGTCACACCCGAGTTGCCGACATCCCCTCGAAGGAGGATCAACTGTCGTCGACCGTTCGTGATCTGATGGCAGATGCCAATCGTTACGCGGAAAAGAAGGATTTAAATCGAGCGATTCAAATCGCAGACCGTGCTGCCGAGATTGCTGCGGCGTCACCTCGATTGCAGCAAAGCCAGTCGGATTGCTCGTCCGAGGAAATTGAACGTGTCACCACGAAATATCGATCGCTTCGTGATGCAGCGGCTTTGCAAGCGATATCGGCAGAAGAACGGCCATCCTTCCTGAAGCGACTGACACGCCGGAATCTTACAAAAAAGCGATACCATCAGGTTGAGAATTCCAAAGAGAAAGACAAGAATTCGGAGGAGCCGTCTGCTCAGGATCAGACACTCTCTGCCAAGCCCGCAGAGTCAGAAGTCACCAAGGCCGCGTCTGCAAAACGAAGCAGCAGTCACGCAACGCCCCGCGAAGAAAATTCGGAACGTCGGATCGCGCATTCTAAAGAGAACAACAAGGATGCGGAGACGCCCTCGGCTCAGGATCCAAAAATCTCTGCCAGCGCATCAACGCTGAAAGTCATTAAGGCCGCATTTTCAAAACGAAGCGTCAGCCAGGAATTTCCCGACGAGAATCTCACAAAAAAGCGAGACGGTCAGGTTGAGAACTCCAAAGATAAAGGCAAGAACTCGGAGGAGCCGTCTGCTCAGGATGAGGAACTCTCTGCCAAGCCCGCAGAGTCAGAAATCACCAAGGCCGCATTTTCAAAACGAAGCGTCAGCCAGGAATTTCCCGACAAGGAATTTCCTGTGCATCCGGTTGGCCAAGTAAAACATCGGCTGAAACCTGCTGCCTCACTGCCGTCGGACATCCCGACTGGGGCTACGGGCGATTCATTCAGTGGGTGTTCAGGTCTTCCCCAATCGGCAACTCCGTCGATTACCCCCGAAACGGCATCAGACGACTGGACAAAATCATCCGAAGAGACTCCGCAGGAAACATCGTTGAAATCACCGCTCGTCCGACTTCGTGGCAATCGATCAATGCCGAACCACGTTCGATCGGCATTGCTTCAGGAGCGATCGCCGAACGCAAGTACATGGACTGCCCAAGGTGTTTCGTCATCAAAAATGCTTTGGCAAACGCGTTCTGAGCAGGACTCCGCGTTTGCCGCTCTGTTGCCGGTGAATCGGTTCCAAGAGACCATTTCTGAGCGGTCGGGTGTCAATGGCCGTCCCGATCTGCGTGACAGTGGAAACTGCAATTCTCGGGAGAGCCGTTCGCCATCCGCAGGCCATCGATTGGTTGCCGCAACGACGGTTCAGGAAACGAGCTGCCAGTCCCTTAAATTCCGGTCGTCCGTGCCTCCCCGTTCCGATTCGAGTCACGGAGTTCTTCTTGCCAGTGATTCCACGTCCGCGAGGTCGGCGACCTTCAACGAATCGTCGGGGGGGGCGTTGTCTGGTTCATTGGATCAGTTTGATTCCAGCCCAGGCCCTGCCAGGATCACTCGGCCGCTGTTTTCCTCAGCCGAGAATTCCAAACGATCGAAAACGAAATCCAGCAGCGATATTTCGCTCCAGTCGTTTGAGACGATCAAGCCCGTGGCGACGGGGTTGCGTCTGTCCCTTTCGACGACGACATTTCTTTTCGCCACGATTGGTAGCGGGCTCGTCGGTCTGGGGCTGACCTTGATTTACATGGCAAAACGATCGAAGCACATCTGAACACTTTGATTCGCAACGTGGCACCGAACAGACCGTCCGAAAACAGATGGCGACTCATGCGCACACTCGGTGCCATGCAAATCCGTGGCCAAGTCCGCCTGAGACTCAGACGGATCATCGTCTGCTCAATGCCGCCGTGGGTTGTATCAATTCAGAAGGTGTCTCATGCAAATTGGTATTCTCCGAGAAGTGAAGCCCGATGAATACCGCGTGGCCATGTTGCCCGTGGGCGTTGAAGAACTAACACGCGCCGGACATCGGGTTCTGATGGAAGCGGGTGCGGGATTGGGGAGCGGCCTCGCAGATGAACTGTATGCCGCGAATGGAGCCACGATTGTGGCAACAGCCGAGGACGTGTGGTCCGAGTCCGAATTGATTGTGAAAGTCAAGGAGCCTCAGGCCTCCGAGTGGCCGTTGTTGCGACCTGAGCAAATTGTCTTCACGTATTTCCACTTCGCAGCCAGTGAAGAATTGACCAGAAATGTCGCGATAACCGGTATCACAGCGTTGGCCTATGAAACGCTGCGGGGACCCCACGGCGATCTCCCGTGCCTGACACCGATGAGCGAAGTGGCCGGTCGGATGAGCATTCAGGAGGGAGCCAAATATCTCGAGCGACCGCAACGCGGTCGCGGAATCCTGTTGGCGGGAGTGCCGGGCGTACAGCCCGCGCATATTGCGATCCTGGGTGGTGGTGTGGTCGGAAAAAATGCGGCGCGCATCGCAGCAGGATTTCAGGCGGATGTGGCGATTCTCGACATCAACGTGGATCGACTCCGTTATCTTGAAGATATTATGCCACCCAACGTCAATACGGTTTTCAGTGATCGGCACAACATTCGGGAACAACTCCAAATGGCGGACTTGGTGATCGGAGCCGTCTTGCTGGAAGGCGCTCGAGCACCGCAGTTGGTGACACACGCGGATCTCAAACTGATGAAACCAGGAGCAGTGATTATTGACGTGGCCGTTGATCAGGGGGGCTGTGTCGAAACAACACGACCGACGACACACTCCAACCCGACCTATGTTGTGGAGGGCATCGTGCACTACTGTGTCACGAATATGCCTGGAGCCGTCGGCCGGACAAGTACCTATGCACTGTGCAATGTCACCCTGCCCTACGTACTTCGATTGGCAAATCTGGGGTTGAAGGCCGCGACCTCAACCGATCCGGGCCTCGCCAATGCGGTGAATCTTCACCGGGGTCGGATTACCAACAAACCCGTGGCCGACACATTCGGGCTGCCCTACGTTCTGTTTTCGGCATAGCGGACGGCTTCAGGGTCAAACGGCCGAGCCTTCGAGATCGCTCTCTTCGAGGACGTGGACATCGGACAGATGTCGATAGTCGTCGCCGTAGTCCAAGCCATAGCCCACGACGAACTTATTTGGAATTTGAAAGCCAAAGTAGTCGGGTACCGCCTGGACTTCAGAGGCCCCCTGTTTCCAAAGGAGGACTGCCGTACGAAGACTGGCCGGGCGTTGTTGCTGCAGTGTGTCAGTCAATCGGACTAGCGTTTTTCCGGTATCGAAAATGTCATCGATCAGCAGCACATGACGACCTTGAATTTCTGGCAAGAGATTCCAGCCGATGGTCAGTGATCCTGACGCTGTCGTCGGACCCCCATAGCTGGATGCGTGTACGAAACCCACGCGATGAGGCACCTGAACGGATCGGATCAGATCAGCGACAAGAATGATGCTTCCATTGAGTACGCCCAAGACGGTTAACGATTTGTTTCGATAATCATCGCCGATGAGTCGCCCCATGGCGGCAACTCTTAAGGCAATTTGATGGGCGGGGATCAGTGGATACATGGGCGGTCACATCCCTTAAGCATAGTCGTCAATGAATTTTAGATATTGAAATAGAGTGGTTTGCCTTGTCGTGTTCATCAGTCTACCTTAAGCATCGTCGTCCGTCAGTTGAACTTCATGAACGTGAGTCTTTTGTGAGTTGGTCTTCCGAATTACTGGCCCAACAGCCTGCTGATCTTTTTGTTCCTGAATCGGCAACGATGCCCCGTGGAGCCGTGCTCTTTTTACATGGCTCCGACGGAGTCACGCTGCGAGATAACTCGTCGTTTACAGCAGAGTTGGAACAACACCAACTGGCGTGTTTGTGTCCCCTCGGACCACAATGCTACTGGACCGATCGGGTGTACTCCCCGTTCAACGAACACTCGAGTCCACTGGCACTTCTCTTCCAGCATGTTCCGATTTTTTTTTGCAATCGTTGGCAGATTGATCCACCAAGAATCGCGTTGTGTGGCATTGAATTGGGTGGGCAGGGCGTCTTGCAGCTGGCCTATCGTCATGCACGACAGTTCCCGATCGTTGCCGCGATTTCGCCAAAAATTGATTTTGAAACGTGGTACGGTCACGGAACCACTTTAGACGAAATATTTCCCAATCGTGAAGCGGCGCGGCAGGCCACGGCCATTCTGCATCTGCATCCACTCAATTGGCCAAAGCATCAGTTCTTGCTCTGCGATCCCTTGGATCATTACTGCTGTGACGGCGTTTCGGCACTGATGAGCAAACTGTCCTCCACCGGTATTCCCTTCCATTCGGAAACGGAACAGAGCCACGGTGGCTATGGCTGGACTTACGCCAATCAGATGGCCGCGAGAGTCGTGGGATTCCTCGCCGAACGACTTGCGTTGGATCACTGATCCGTTCTAAACGCAGACGTTATGTTGTCTTCAAAAAATCGTCCGGCCAATTTTCCGCCAACTCGGCGGCGAACAGCAGGGGTTCGTCGGGCCCGAAGTGCACCGGTCGGCCAGAGGGGAACGTCGGAATTGGGTAGACTGGTGTCACTTGGTCATGTGGCCGTGCCGGATACGGGTCCACTCAGAAATCACGAAGTCACGGACCGACTTGCCCTCTTCTCGGGCACACACGATCTGGTCGACGACCACCGGGTTGTCGGTGACCCGCTGGAGCCGAAGGGAGTCTCCTGAGGTGAGATAGGCGGGGATCCAGGCGCACCAGGCGAATCCGATGTGCTCGAGCTCGATCACCGCCCACGCGGCGGACGGGTCGATGGCGGGTAAGTGCAGATGCACGTAAGACGGGGCCATGGCGAGATACTCGTCGAGGGTCTCGGCCATCCGTTCGGCAATGTCGAGCCCGAGTTCGTGCACCCGGATCTCGATCCCTCCGGCCAGTGCCGATGCGGTGGTCCGGAACTGCGACCGGGCCCGGGTGGGTGGGACGACGGCATGGTCGAACGTGCGGGTCACCCCCAGCCGTTTGACCAGCGACTGCACATGGTCGGCGATATGGTCTGGGATGCTGAGCCGAGGGGACCCGAGATCGCCGATCGGAGTGAAGACAGCAATGAAGGACGGCCGTGTCGCTTCGTGGTTCGGCAACCCGTTCATCCGCATCCCTTGGGGGCCGACACCGATGAGCAGTCCGACCTCGGCCGCGCCTCGCTGTATGGCGAGACGCTGACTAGCCGGATGGTTGGTGACGGCCTCGGCCCACACGCCGGGGATGCCGTGGTCGGCGGCCATCGCGGCTCGGGCCAGCGACAGGCGTTCGGCCAGATGGTGTCCCCGGAAGCGGGGGTCGACGATCATCTTGCCGCCCTCGGGCACCGGGTCCCCTGCGAATTCGAATGTGCAGGCCACATGGCCAACGATATCGCCAGAGGGGGTGACGGCCACAACCGAAAGCATTGCTCCGGACTCCAACTGCTTGCGGATGGCCTTGGCTTGGTACATCGACGGGTTGGGGTAGCTGTATCCGTAGCAGCGGAACACGCACTGCACGAGGCCGATAGCATCATCGGGATGCATCAACCGGACGTCGATCTGCTCGGCTTCAGCATCGAGAGCGTCTGGCACGTCCGGTTCCAACATCGCTTCGTGCAGATGGTCGTCGGGACCGCCGGACGGCAGTTTCAGCTGGCAGGTCGCAATGTTCCCGAGCAGTCCCGCGAACCCGACGTGGAGTCGATCGACGAAACCGAGGGCCAGCAGCCGCCGCGATGGGAGATGCCGAGATTGGGCCGGGGTGAGGGGAAGCCGGTGGTCGGTGATGGTGACTTGGAGGTTGTTACCGTCGAACGTGATCTCCATCTCGATGTCTCCCGAGACGCCGGACTCCTCGCGTCGCCTGGCCTCGCGCAGCAACTCCTCGATCACCACTTGGAGCCGGGTAGCCCGCTCGGCCTCGAACCCGTTGCCTTGGGCACAGGCTCGGACGGCTGCCCCTGCGGCCTCGAGCGGGGCATTATCTGACAGGGTCATCCGCAGCTCGGGGGTGGAGACACGGGTGGGGGCGTTGGTCATCGGCATGCTCACATCACGGAGAGGAATTCGCTTTCGCAGCTGCCGGGCCGAAGTGCCCCAGAGCGTACATCGAAGACGGGGTCAAAGCGGAGGAAGATTAGCCACCCAAAGGAAGCGACGAATCTGGGCATATGGCTTGGCGAATTACCATTTTTTCATTTCAGGCAAAGCATAAACGGCCATCGGCCCAACCGGAAGCGGAGCGGAAGAACAAAAAACTCGGTCGTCCCCCCCACTCGGGTTTCGATGCCGTTGTTCATGCGGCTTTCCTCATCTCCTTGGTCTTGGTTGGCGATGCCAGATTCGGGCGATAGACCTCGGCGGGGGTGTTGTTCTCCGGACTTGGTACGGACGCTCGGTGTTGTCGTGCTTCTTACAGCGTTCCACGCCCTGATCAAGCCCGATCACCGTGACGTATTCCCTTGGGTAGATCTCCTTGCGTTCAAGGCGACTTTTCAGTCGCTCGATGGACACGTTGTTCATCCGCCATCCACGCCCGTCCCAGCGGATCGGCACGCCTCAGCCTGCCGGTTACGAAGTCCATTCCTAACTAAACGAATAAACGGGCGGCTTTGATCGGTATTGAAGATCTCAGGTACACAGCTAGCGTGAGCTCGTGATCGCTCCCGTATCGGCAGGCTCGGCGACACGTTTCTCCGCCGCATCGCAGGCGAATGCCGGATAATTTCAGCACCCACAGTGTTTAAGATCTCGTCTCGACGGTGTTCTGAACACGCGATGGAATCGAGGCAGTCAACGTCTCCATGGCGGCGTTTAAAAAACATCTTTCAGTGGTTCTTTTGAGAAACGGACGTTCCTCAAAAGAACCGAGAGGATTGCCGTAGTCTGCTGAAACTCATCCCATTCTTTTCCGACAGTCTTTCCTATGCTCCACCTCAGGCATCGGATAACAACCCGAAGTGTGTGAGTCCCGACATCCCCTCACTTTCGTTCGCCCGAGGGCGACTCAGAAAAAACAGGCCGGATTTCACGATCGGAACTCGAGTCCTCGTGAGTATTTCGAAAGGTGGCCGCGGAAATGAAAGGGACAGAATCTCGCGGGATCCTAGGAGCTGATGCGTTTCTTCTGGACTCTCCGGTTTTGCCTCAGCGTTTCGTTGTTAGGTCAGACGGGTCAGCGTCTGACCATTGGAATTGCTCAGGTTATTCCAGTTATGTCGACGATTTGGCAACTGCTGCGAACGTTCTGAACGCGTCTGCCGATGAAAGATAAGACATGCAGGCAGATTGTGCCGAATAGTGTTCGTTGTGGGGGCGTATGGTGACCCGCCAGAGTGCAGGTTTTTGTGGCCCCTTTTGATTTTGGAACGACCCTGCGGGTTTCGGCCGACAATAGAACTGAACTGTTTCGGCGGTTCGAGGCAACGGGAGAGGGATCCTGCATCAATTCCCAAAGTACCGTGATTTGGATTCTCCGTTAGTGATTTGTGCGTCATTGACAATTCGCAGCCTGCACCATCGATAAGGCGAAGCCATGCAACGGCCGTCGATTTTCATGTTGAGCGTAATGACGCTGATTGTGGGGCTGGTTGCCGGCGCCAACATCAGTCATCTTTCGTTCGCTCCCGCAGCGCATGCCAATCAATCCGACGCGACAGATGTGGATCGACGTTACCGAGAATTGAGCCAAGAAGGATCCGCGATTCAAGAGGTGAGTACGACACTGGCCAAGATTGCCGCGCTCTCTGCACCCGCGGTTGTGCACATTCAAAGTAAACGCAGGATCCCTGGTAAAGGGACCGAAGAGGAAACCGGATCCGGTGTGATCCTGACCAGCAGCAAGGCGTCCGGCTTCTTTGTCGTGACCAACGGGCACGTGATCGATAAAACGGCGCTTGATTCGATTGAAATTCATCTGCACGATGGGCGGACATTGCAGCCGGAACGCGTGTGGTCGGACCCTCTGACAGACGTTGCGGTGTTGAAGATTAATGCGCCCAACCTGTCGGCCGGTCGCTGGGGAAACAGTCAGAAATTGGAGATCGGCCACTTGGTGTTGGCGATGGGGAGTCCCTTCGGGCTGAGTCGGTCAGTCACTTTGGGAATCATTAGTGCCAAGGGGCGGCGTCAGCTGAAGCTGGGGCAGTCCTCGGAAGTTCTGAATCAAGACTTTCTGCAAACGGATGCGGCGATCAATCCTGGCAATAGTGGTGGTCCGCTGATCGACTTGCAGGGAGGGATCATTGGGATCAACACGGCCATTGCGTCTTCCAGCGGTGGCAATGAGGGGATCGGCTTTAGTATTCCCAGTAGCCTGGCACAACGGGTGATGGAGCAACTACTGGAATTCGGCGTCGTGCATCGTGCGTGGATTGGTGTGAAACTGGATGAAAAATTTGATGCAAAAATTGCCGCGAAACTGAAGCTCGATCGGATGATGGGAACACGAATCAGCGATGTCTTTCCCAATTCTCCCGCCCAAAAAGCCGGTTTGCTGTTTGACGATGTGATCTTAAGCTTCGACGGAGTCGACGTGCAGGATCACGATGACCTGATCAATCTGGTGAGCCTGTCACCGATTGCGAAAAAAATTCAGGTTGTTGTCTGGCGTGGAGGTCGAAAAATGATGCTGACAATCGTCTTGGCCGATCGAGGCGAGATGCCACCGACCAGCCAAATTCCGTTCCAACCGGAGTTCGGTACACCCGTACGAGCAATGGGATTGACTGTCGTTCCCTTGGACGAGGACCTCGCAGATCAGGTTGGTTATTCCCCGCAGATCCGTGGCTTACTGATTCTTAAGGTCGACTCCGATAGCGCACTCGGGCATCGACTCGAGCCGAACGATGTGCTTGGTGCGATCGGTCACACCCCTGTGACCAGTGTGGAAGAGTTGAACCTTGCGATCGAAGAGACGCACTCACGCAAGTCGGTCGTCCTGCACGTGCACCGTGCCTCGGTAAGTGATTCGCCAGAACAACTGGTCATCTGGCGACGGACAGCTCAATAGTCGCCGGACAATTCCAGTCCCCTGTGCGATTGCCGGCCGTAGCCAGTGCAAACGGTCGTTCCTCGGAATGGCCGTCTGAGTTGCAATCCAAGTGGCCATATGCAATGAAATGCGGCATGACCAACTCAACCCCGCGACTGGAATTGTTGCCGCCGCCTATTCGGAATCGACTTGAGGAGCCGTCTGGCAAACTTCCTTTACAGCCGCTTTCGATCGGCACGATTCCGTTAGACTTTCCGGTGATCCAAGCGGCATTGAGCGGATACAGCGATCTGCCGATGCGGGTTGTCGCACGAAGACTCGGGGCACCCTATGCGTTGGGGGAGGTGATGATCGATCGACTTCTGCTCGATTCACGAAATCGCGGTCGTACTCGACGGCAACTCGCCATTGCTGACGAGGAGCATCCTGTGGGAGGACAGCTCATGGGCTCGGCACCGTCCCAGTTTGCACCGGCGGCAATGAAGTTGGTCGAGGCAGGATTTGACGTCATTGACATCAACTTTGGGTGTCCCGTGAAATCGGCCATCGGAGGTTGCCGCGGCGGATATCATCTTGGGCAACCGGAAATCGCCCTCGAAATTGTTGATCGAGTCCGAAATGCTCTGCCGGTCAACATCCCCGTGACACTGAAAATGCGTCGTGGAATTGATGAATCCGAAGAAAGTCGCGAGCGTTTCTTTCGAATCCTTGACGGCGCGTTTGTGCGGGGCGCGGCAGCGATCACAGTACATGCCAGAACCGTCGAACAGAAGTATCTCGGTCCCAGTAATTGGGATTTTTTGAGGGACGTCAAAAAACACGCCGGTTCCAAGATCATTATCGGAAGCGGAGATCTTTTTACCGCGGAGGCCTGTCTGGAAATGCTGTCCTATACGCGTGTCAACGCGGTGTCCGTGGCCCGAGGAGCGATCGGGAAACCTTGGATTTTTCAACAGGTCCGCGCACTCGCCGCCGGTCTTCCACTGCCCGTCCCCGACCTGAAGGAACAACGACGCGTCATGGAAATGCAGTGCGAACTCTGCCTGCAGTACAAGGACGCCGCTGAAGTCCATTCCACGATGAGAATGTTTGGCATTAAGTTTGCGCAGTTGCATCCTCACTCGATCGAGGTCCGAAATGCGTTCGCCCTTAGTCGAGATCTCAACGACTGGCAAGATCTCGTCAACCGTTGGTACGTTTGACACAAACGACTCACAGCTGAGCATGCCCCGCGGTTCCAAGGTGAGACCATTCGCAATTACTTCTTTTCCTCTTTTTTCTCTTCTGGCTTTTTCTCTTCTGGCTTTTTCTCTTCTGGTTTTTTCTCTTCTGGTTTTTTCTCTTCAGGCTTCACGTCTTCCGGTTTTTTCTCTTCAGGCTTCACTTCGGCGATTTTGAGTGGTTCAACACCTTGAACAACTTGCAGACTTGGAATCGCGGCTTTCAACAACGCAATTCCGTCAGTCGTCACGGGCGTCTGCCACAGATAAAGGTGTTGGAGTTTCTTCAGCCCGTGAAGATGCTTCAATCCCGCGTCCGTGACTGCGGTTCCGTACAAATTGAGGTACTCCAAGTTGTCGAGTCCCTTTAATTGGACAAGACCCTCGTCGGTCACTTTGGTTCGTTCAAGGTGCAGCCGCATCAGCCCCTTGCAATCCTTGATAGACATCAGCCCGGCATCAGAAATATCTTTCCCTCGCACATTCAGTTGCGCCAGTTTAGGTAAATTCTTCAGCGGCACTAGCTGAGCATCTTCGATCTTGCCGTCGGCCAGATGGAAGGCGACATCAAGACGGGCATCGTTTTGTGCCAACTCCATGACTTGACCACCCGATTTGCGAATTTCTTCCATTGCAGACTTCTCGGTTTCGGTCGGAGCTGGCTTTTCCTCCGCGGAGGCCATTCCCAAAAGAAGACTCAATGTCAGGCTGCAAACACCGAAGGTTCGAATCATCGTGAAAAACTCCCTCTTAAGTTGGCTGTGTCAAACAATCACGTCCGCGTTAAAGACGATTAAAGTTTAACAACAGTCTGGGGCGACCGTCGACCGTAGAGTGGTCTTTTGGAATTGCTTTCGAGAGTAAGACCGTCGAAACGATTGACGCCGGCGAGGTCTTGGCCGAGGGGTTCCTAGCCCGTTTGGGCGTCGCGTTCGCGGAAGGTTCTTTGGTGCGTCCTAAACAAACGTAGAGGGCGGACGATGTGTGACACACGAACGGCTCGCTTCTTCGCCTCCGATGTCGGAAAAGATCGATGAGAGTCGCTGCCGGCTGTTGGTAAAAAGAGCCCTCAATCACAGATTGTCCGACACGTGTTTTTCTGCAAAATCGCATGCCATTGCGCACCATGGCCGTTCGGCGAGAAACACCGGATTCCCAATGTCAGGCGAAAAGAAGGCTGCGAGCAAGTGGACTCAGCAGCAAGGCCAACCGCCCGACCAACAAATCTCCGTGATGGACTTGACCGACTATCATTCGGCTTCTATGGTTTCAAGTCGTCGTAACGGCTGTTACTTGGACGATTAGCTCAGTTGGTTAGAGCGCCACGTTGACATCGTGGAGGTCGTTGGTTCGAGTCCAATATCGTCCACCTTTGAGATTCGCACAGAATCGCAACCGACAGAAAGCCCCTGCAAAACAGGGGTTTCTTCGTTCGTGGTCGAATCCGCTTGCGAGTCGTTGCCGTCAGATTCGGGGCTTGCTGACGTTTGCTGCGCCGGATTTTGCGCCGCCTTCGTGAAGTGTTCGTCGGTCGCTTGCAGGTAGAACGCCCGCGCGACCGCTTCGGAGTTACCGAGCCAGCCGCAGACGGTGTGTGCGGGGAAGCGATCAGCCAACTCCGTCGGTCTCGTTTTCCTCATCGCGTGGAACGGCGGCCTCCACGGTAGCCGTCCGGTCGTGCTGAACTGAGTCCGCATGTACTTAAGTCCCTCCCAATAACGAATGATGAGAAACTCGTCTTCGGGGACGTGACTTTGATCGTGTTGGCCTGCCAGTCAACATCGCTTCCACGCAGAATTCAGTGTCTCGGACGGCGTTCGGAGACCACCGAAGCGACTGAGGGACACACGATCTGCCGCCACGGAGAATCGGGGCGGGCATGGGGCACACGAACAAGATGCCCAGAACTGAATACGGAATTGTTGCTCAACACGGTTCCTGACACTTTTTGTGCGTTCCCGTTAAGGGGAGTTCAACGAGACCGGTAACCTTCAGGGCAGTCATCCACATCAATAATTCGGTTCGCCTGCCAGAGAACGACCACATCGGGCGACTTGATTGACATTGGACTGCTCGCCAACCCACCACCTTGAATTGCTTGCATTTCGTTCTTCGTCAATTTCCGAACGGTTTTGATCTGAGTCATGATCTTTCTCCAAAAGTGAAAGGGACTGGCAAACCCCAGCGTTGCGGGGTTTTGTTGTTTGGGATTACTCATCAGCAACCCGTTCTCTGATTATCTACCGCAACAGCCTCACAAACCTTTCAGAAAATTTGCAAATGATTTTTAGCCAGCCGTGAGGTCTTGGTCACCTGGCCGACGCACAACGTCGTAAGGCGACTAACACTGGCCCTGGAAAAATCGTCCACGGGGCCGTTGCGCCTTTGGTCTCAAGAGACATTGGCAATACGGGCGGGCCATCATTTCGGCGATACACCCGCCGTGCTTTCGTGTGTCCTGCCAAAAAATCACGCCTGAGACCAGTCGGCACTCAGAACTTCGGTTTGTTTCAGTACCCACCTGGTGGCTTCGGCTTGGAGGTCGGGTGGGAAGCGGTGCTTCTGCAGCATGCGGCAGACCATGACTCGGATCTTGGCGCGAGTGGCTTCGCGGACGGTCCAGTTCGATTACGACGCTTCGTCGGACACGGGTGACGAGTTTCACGGCGATGACTTTGAGTTCGTCGCTGCCCATCGCTTGCACCGCGCTCTCTTGCATGGTCTGGGCGTTGAAGACGCAGATTTCGTCTTCGGTCAGGTTCAGGTTTTCTCGGCGTTACGTGGCGGCTTGCATCTCTTTGGCCAGTTGGATCCGTTCGTCGATCCCCTCCTGAGTGGTGATGGCTCGGTTGTGGTGGGCGGTCAGTATCTTTTGCAGCATCTCGCGGAAGGCTCGCGATTAGACGACGTTTTGTTGGCCGCGTTGCTGGATCTCGTCCTTAGAGTCGTACGTCGAGTAGTTCGGCGGCGACGTTGTTCTGTTTCAAGCCACGGACTTCGGCGAGTTTTTTTCATTAAGGACAAGATCGAGATGTCCAGCCGCGTAAGACCCGCCGCAGTGAACACGTCGATGGTCTCGTCTTCGACGGTGATCGCTTTCGAGATGAGTTGCCGGAGAGCGTGGTCGAGATCTTCCTGAGTCGTCCGTTCGCCGAAAGGTTTGACCAAGGCTGATCGCACGGCTTGGCAAACATCAGCCGGAACGCGCGAGTGTCCGGTTCCATGAGCAACCGGAGCTCGCGCTGCGCGGCGGCATCATGAGTGGCACACAAGGCGAAGGCACGGGAACTGTCGGTCACGACATTGGTGAAGCGAGCTTTTCCGTCTTCCTGTTGCAAGACGTGTTCTTGACCGGCGGGCAGTAGGCCGAGCCGTTCGGCCGACGTGCCGGTCATCCATTTCGACCAGTCGCAGCCGTGCATCAGGTCGCAGCAAACTTCGTACTTCTCCAGCAGCACGGCGACCGCTTGAGCCGTGTCGATGCTGGGCGTGCCTTGGCCGCAGCTCTCGGTATCGGTGGCCAGCGACAGCTTCAACGGATCGGCCAGTCTCAGGTCATCGCGGAAGACGCGGTTTACGCGAGCGATGGCCTGAATCCGTCCGTGACCGCGCATTGGTTTGTCGGCGTACATCGTGTGCAGTCAAAGGGGGCGAATCCGGTCAGCCACATATCCCGGACGATGACGATGCGGAACGGGTGGAGGCGACGCGTAGTTCTTGTAAAATCCCTCTGCCGTGAACTGGGTGAAATCCTGCTTTCTCTTTGTCGGGCAGACCACTTTGGGCCACCAAGATCATCACCGGCACCGGTCCGGCGCACGACACGATAGGATCATCATCGAACACCATAGAATCGGCACCGAACCTAAGCGAGGCTTTCAACGTGAGTACCTTTCTGAACAGGCCCCCTCATTGCCTAAAGAACACCAATTGTCCCCATCTGCCAAGAGCGGCGTCCTCACATCAACACCCCGGGCCGCACGCGGGATCGTCGGACCAGGGCTCCGCGCGCGAATCTGTTTAGCCGAGAAGCCTTTAGCCGTTTCGGCGGTGTGCCGCCCGACAAGATCCGTTACGACAACCTCAATGACGAATGACCGGTCGTCGACAAACGTGACCTCTCCGAAACCACCTCGGTACAGCGCACCACCAGTGACAAACCCCCCCCGGCAGGATTGCTCCAAAGCGGCTCTCAGGGCAGAATTGAAATCACGGCAAAGTCTGACGCGAGCACTTTAAAATGACTCCGTTCAGATGCGTCTCATGAATGGCGTATCTGATCGGTCCCTCTAAACCGTCAAGCAGTATTATTCAGAAAGGCGATCAATGAAAACAAATTCTGCTGCGGCCCCTGTCGTGATTCTCGTCAACGGGCCGAGTTCATCTGGAAAGTCGACAGTCTGTCGGGGGTTGCAGGACCGTCTGATCGATCTTGCAGATGGCGATCCCGCGGCCACCTTCGGGTTTGTCGCATTTGACGATAAGTTCCGGTTGATCTCCGATAAGCTCTACTCCACCATGTTCGTGGCCGTTGCCGGTGGCGATCTCAGCCGTCTTGCGTCCCGCGCGCCAAATGACGGTCGCGCCGCATGGGAATACGCCGACGACAGGAATGCCGAGGGCAAGCACGGCGGGAGCCCTCGAATACGACTCGTCCTGAGCGCTCACACTCGGCGATTGCTGACTGGAATTCACCGTGGTTGGGGCGAGCATCTCAAACTGGGCACGAATCTCATCATCGATCATTTCCTGCAGGAAAGAGATTGGTGCGACGAAGTCGTCGGCATCATTCGGGAGTCCGGGGCCCGGCTTTTCTCGGTGGGGGTCTTGTGCTCACTGCAAGAGTTGGAGCGCCGCGAGTCATCCAGGGGCGACGGAGGTGTGGAGGGCAGACCTCTCGGACTGGCTCGAAGAAGTGATGAGATCTGCCACTCACATGGATTGGACTACGACGTCACCGTGTGGACGGATCAGCAATCCGTAGCGGAGTCCGTTGAGTCGATCGTCATGGCACTGCGTGCGGCGCGTTGTCTGCCGGGGGAGGTGACCGGTTGAGGGTTGTATATTGCCTCGCGGCATCGGCCCACCGGAACAACTGCAATGCCTCTGCGTCCCACGCAACAGACATCGCCAAAAGTCGCAATCCTTTGGGACGCTCTGCGACACGAGGATCACGGCACGACTAGCCGCGCTCAGATGTCGCGCAAGCGAACTACCGAGAGACCCGTTGCCGCCCGCGATCACGATTGGAGTATTTGATAATAGCGCACCACATTTCTCGATTCAAATTTTCGGTCTAACACGTGGCTCTGATCGCAGTGGCTATGTCGCTTTAACATCGCTGCCTGCGTTTTTCTGGTAATTCCCCTTCCATGAGCGAGTTTCGGGGGACGCATCAAAATCCGGCGTCGAGTCAATTTGCAGGCCAATTAGACGTTCAGAAAAAACCGAGGAGCACGACAACGACAGAGCTTTTGGCAAACAGAATTTTTATCATTCCCCGGCCAGCCAGATTGCGTTAAGCAAATCGAGGGACTCGCCTTGAAATTGTCGGGAACGAAAACAGGTGTCAGGAAACGTTTCCCGCTTTTTTTGTCAGCGACAATGTCGTCTTCGGTTCCTGACACATTTCTGCTCCTCGTTCGATGAGTCGCATCGATCATCCCACCGCGGACTTTGTGATTGGGGAAAGCGAATGGTATTAGCGACGGATATTGATCGGAAATTTGATGGGAAATTTGATGGGAAAACAGCGTTCCTCGCGATACCCAAGTTTGGGCTCGGCAAGCCGCTGCCCCTCACGAAAGTGCTTGAAATGGAGGTGCGAATGCATCTGACACCGCCGCCGAAAACACGACCGAGATCCAGACGCCGATCGCAGTCTGGCCCCCTGGTCGGGGTGGTGATCCTGCTGCTGTTGCTGGGTAGAGATAGCTGGGCGGTGGAGCGGGTTGCGGGGACGCGGATGGAGGTGGATTGGGCGAGGTTGATCTCGACGAACGACATCATTCTCACGACGCCGGCGGTGGATTCTTATCAAGGGCTCTTGCTTGGAAACGGAGATGTTGCGGTTTCGCTGTACGGCCCGGCAGAGTTGCTCACGCTGCACGTGGGAAAGAATGACATCTGGGACTATCGCGATCCGATGGACGATAAGCGGCCGGTGACGCACGCGGCGTTTCTGGCGAAGTACGCGGACACGAGCAAGCCGCCGGTCAGGAACTATCTCAGCGATCCGGCGGTCGATGCGCACAACGTCCAGATCCGGCAGAATTATGAAACATCGATGCCGTCGAGCAAGCCGGCCGGGCAGATTCGGTTTCGTACGCCGGCGCGGTTGGACGCCGGCGCGGCTGCGACTTATCGCGCGCGGCTGCATCTGTTCGACGCGGAGGTTCGCAGCGTGACGGGCGACGCGGCGGATAGGGCTGGGCCAGCGTTACGCGCGTTCGTGGCGTATCCGCAGAATCTTATCGTAGCCGAGTTCGATCCGGGGAATGCGGCCGAGTTCGATGTCGAGTTGGCGCGACATGCCGACTGCACGGGCGACATCCCCAACGGGCCGGTGCTCGGCGCCCAGGGGCGGGATATGTGGATGCGTTACAGGTTCCCGGCCGACCCGATCACGTCTCCGAATGGGTTTGAGTACGTGATGTACGCACGCATTCTGGGCGGCGAAGCGGACGTAAAAGTCATCACAGAGTTCGCCACAATCACACAGGCGACTTGGCGGATCGGCACGGCGTCGACACAGCCGGTGAAGGCGATGGAGAGCGCCTGCGTGGCTCACGTGAAGTCAGCCGGGCCGGTGACGGTGCTCGTGGCGGTGATCACGACTCGCGACAATCCGCAACCGTTCGAGCAGGCGCGTCAGGTGGTGGATCACGCCGAGAAACAAGGGCCGGCCGGGCTGGAGCGCGCGCATCGGGAGTGGTGGCACGGGTTCTGGCAGCGATCATTCGTGGAACTGGCGGGCGAGACGTTTCTCAATCAGCAATGGTACTTCAACCAGTATCTTCTGGCCTGCTCGCAGCGGCCTGGGCGGGTAGCGCCAGGTCTGTTCGGCGCGTGGGCTTGGGAGGACTATCCACCCTTTGGTAACGACTACCACTGGGACTACAACATGCAGCAGGCGATCTGGGGCGCGTTCTCCAGTAATCACCTCGAGCATGTCGGCCCGTACGAAGACGCGGCGCTGGCGCTGTTGCCCGCGGCCATCACGGATGCGATGGAAACGTATGGCATCGACGGCGCGAAGTTTTTTCTCTCGTCGTATCCACGAACCTACCGGCACAACCCGTTTCCGTTGCTGCATTACGACAAAATGATGTCGCTCAACGGCTGGGTCGCGCATCCGCTCTGGTGGAAATATCTCTACAGCCAAGATCGGGAGTACCTGCGCACGCGGGCGTATCCGCTCATGCGAGAATGCGCGCGGTTTTACGAACGATACCTGATCACCGACGCCGACGGGAAGTACGAGATCTGGCCGACGGCGGCGTGGGACGTTGATTTTACGCCGCACCTGAAGTTCAACCGTAATTTCCCGATGGATTTGTCGTTCGTGAAGTACCTGCTTCGTGCCTGCGTCAGCGCCAGTCAGGTACTCGATGTGGACAGCGACCTGCGTTCGCAATGGACAAAGATCACCGACAATCTGCACGCCTACCCCACCGCCGACACTCCCGACGGCAAGGTCTTCAGCGCCTACGACGGCGCCAGTGCCGGATATCACTTCCCACTAGAAACCATCACAATCTTTCCAGGCGACGACATCGGGCTTCACTCGCCGCTGCCGCTGCGCGAAATGGCATTGCGAACGCTCGCTCCCATGACCTACCGGGGAGACGAGCAACTTCTGAAGGCCATGATGCGTGTGCGGATGGGCGTGGACGACTCCGTAGCCTTCGAACGACAGCTTCGCGCGACCACTCGCGCCAACGGTACCCGTTTCTATTCTGGCGAATCGTTCTTCTGGATCCACGGCAGCGGCGACACAATTTGGACTAACGAAAATCTGCTGCAAAGCTATACCGGCGAGATTCGCCTCGCCCCCGTCAAGCGAAAACAAGGCGCACACTTTGCGCGTTTGCGGGCCGTCGGCGGCTTCCTCGTCAGCGGCGAAATCCGCCCTGGCGGCGACCCGGCCTATGCCAGCATCGCAAGCGAGGCTGGCATAGCCTGCAAATTGGTCCGTCCATGGGACGGCGACGTGCGCGTGCGCGAGCTGAACTCGATGAAACCGATCGATGTGAATGAGTCAGGCGGCGTAATCAGCTTCGAGACGATCAAGCATGCGACTTACATCGTCGACCGCCCGTCGGACCCGTGGGAGACAATGCCGCTGGTTGCCATTCCGACGAACGCAATTCCTTGACTGTCGTCGCTAGGCACAAAGCCGAAAGATTGGCATTCGGCTGGAACGCAAATGGTCGGACCGAGATCGAGTTTAAATCACAGAACCGAAAAACGTGTGACACGAAATAAGGTGTCAGGAATCAAAACCGACATTGTTGCAGACAAAAAGTCAGGAAACGGTTCCTGACACCTTTTTGTGCCTCGAACTCGTTTGGTAGGGCGGTATTTTGACGGTCCGTCGGTACAACGTACGTACGGACGGGAGTATCGTACCCCGTGTCGTGCCGTATTCTGATCCTGTGTTACCGGACATCAACCATGTCGTCAGTCATGTTGATCGTGTCGCTCGCGCTGTCTGCGGATCTGGCCTGCAAGCCGTTACAGGAGCTGACTGGCGTTGTCGTCGGGGTCACCGATGGCGGTATAATCACGGTCTTGGATGTCGATGAGGTTCGACACAAGGTGCGTCTGAATGCCATTGAGGCTCCAGAAAAGAAAGAGGCGTTCGGCACGAAATCTAAGCACGCTCTGAGTGACAAGATCTATGCGAAGAGTGTGGTTGTTCGTTGGATGTCCAAAGATCGTTATGGCCGGATCTTGGGGGATGTCGTGCTCGGTGACCGGTTGATCAATCTTGAAATGGTTGCTGACGGCTACGCTTGGCACGACAAGAAATACGATCAGAGAAAAGAATTCGCTGATGCCGAGAAGACGGCGAAACAGAAACGGCTTGGCTTGTGGGTCGATTCCGTGCCATCGTGGGAGTATTGATCTGAGCCTCCGCCGTCGCAGCGGCGGCTGTCACCGGTGGTGGATCTCAAAGTCAACTCCCGCCGCCCGGTGATGCCGGCGGTTCGGCAGTCGTGTGTTGTCGTGAGGGAGCGATGGCATCCGGTATCCGTCCAATTGGTCGTCGTGTGTTCGACGCCCGGAGAAGGTTATTTCGGTGACGAGTCGCCGCCCGAGGGGAGTCCCGTCTTTGAATGGCATCTCAACTTCGCACACTCCGACCTCTTCGAATTTTATGGTGGATCTCTGTTTGCCCAAGACGAGAAGCAGGCGGCTGTACCCCCGCGTCCTGCCTTGGAACAACGTTTTCATGGCCCGCGCGGAAGCTGTCCCGACGGCCGCGCAGGCCATCACGCCGCCAACGATCAGCTCCCCATGGAAGTCTCGCCGGGCGGATGCGGTCGTTACACTCGCCATCAAAATAGAGGGCAGATTCAGCGCAGCCTTCACGGACTTCGCCGTCGCCGGCATTGAATCATGCCAAGCCCCCCCAAAGTCATGGTCCATAAGGGCTTCAGGGGGGCGGGGCCTTACGGAGGCAACCGGATCCCGGTGGCCGGGTTGCCACTCCTTGCCGCCCGATTGACACGCCTCGTGTTTCACACGGGAGAGACAGACGGTTCTCAGCTAGACCAGCAAGCACGCCGGACTGTGCAACAAGGCGTGGAGTCCGGCGCGCAAGGTGTCTGATATCATGCTTCAGATGGAATCGATGGAGTTTTCGTAGTGCGTGAGTGACGGCAAGTAGCCGAACGTCAGCGGCTGGGGGAAAATAAAGGTGTTAGGAATTGTTGTTTCTCCAATAGTTTTACTGGAAACGGTTCCCGACACCTTTTTCCGACACCTTTCGGATAAAATCAACACCGAGCCGATTTCGGATGATCCCATTAAATACGCAGGGAATCCCCTGATGATTAAGGTCCAGAAACATGACTGATCAGACGAGTGCTTTGACGCACGAGGTGTCCGTATGGCTGTCCCAATTTGGGACCGCGTTGGATCGGAAAGATTGGTCTGCCGCAGTGGACTTATTTGGTGAGGAATGTTTTTGGCGTGATTTGGTTGCGTTCACGTGGAACATCAAAACACTTGAAGGGAAAGCTGAGATCCGCGCCATGTTGGCCGCCACAATTTCGGATGTACAGCCCACTGGCTGGCAGATCGCGGGAACGGCAACCGACGAAAACGGCGTGACCGAGGCGTGGTTAACTTTTGAGACCGCAGTAGCGCGTGGCAAAGGCTATCTGCGATTGAAGTCTGGTAAATGTTGGACGTTACTCACCACGATGACAGAACTGACGGGGTTCGAAGAACAGTGTGGGGCAAGTCGCCCGCTCGGCACGCAGCACGGAGTTTACAAGAATCAGAGAACGTGGCTGGAGCAAAAATCGCAGGACGAAAGGGAACTGGGCGATATCACTCAACCGTACTGCGTCATCATTGGTGGAGGTCAAGGCGGAATCGGTTTGGCCGCGAGGCTGAAACGTTTGCATGTGCCAACAATCATTATCGAAAAAAATAGTCGTGCCGGTGATTCGTGGCGGAACCGCTACAAGTCGCTCTGTCTGCACGATCCTGTGTGGTACGACCACCTGCCCTATCTGCCGTTTCCTGATCATTGGCCTGTATTTTCGCCAAAGGACAAAATCGGTGACTGGTTGGAAATGTACACCAAGGTCATGGAGTTAAATTATTGGCATTCCACCGTTTGTCTGGGCGCCCAATATCATGAAGACACGCAAGACTGGAGTGTGACCGTCGAACGCGAAGGTCGGCCCATCGTGCTGCGACCTCGGCAACTGGTATTAGCGACCGGTATGTCGGGCATGCCACATATCCCTCAAATTCCGGGCGCCGATAGGTTTCATGGAATACAACAACATTCCAGCCAGTTTCGGGGGGTTGGCGACTTTTGCGGCAAGAAGTGCATCGTCCTCGGCTCGAATAATTCGGCTCACGATATCTGTGCTGCTTTGTGGGAACACGATGCTGATGTGACCATGATTCAACGTTCATCGACTCATGTCGTGAGATCAAGTACGCTCATGGAATTGGGTCTTGGTGGTCTGTATTCTGAGTCCGCTGTCAAAGCGGGGATCACAACAGATATGGCCGATATGCGTTTCGCATCTGTCCCGTATCGCATCATGCACAGGTTGGATATTCCCGTCTATCAAGCGATCGCCCACAGGGACGCTGATTTGTATGAGCGACTCTCGCGTGCCGGATTTCTGTTGGATTTCGGAGACGATGGTTCCGGGCTATTCCTGAAATACTTGCGACGAGGGTCTGGCTATTACATCGATGTCGGAGCGTCTGACTTAATTGCAGACGGGCGAATCAAGCTGCACAGTGGGGTCAGCATTCAGCGAATTCAGGACGATTCCGTGGTGCTGACAAATGGTACCGTTTTACCAGCGGACATGATCGTCTATGCCACGGGGTATGGGTCGATGAATAGTTGGGCGGAACGCCTTGTTTCCCAAGAAGTCGCCGATCGGGTGGGCAAGTGTTGGGGGTTGGGTTCCGCGACGACGAAAGACCCCGGTCCTTGGGAAGGCGAATTGCGAAATATGTGGAAGCCCACATTACAGCCAGCATTGTGGTTTCACGGAGGAAATCTGCACCAATCGCGGCATTATTCTCTGTATTTAGCCTTACAGATTAAGGCCCGACAAGAAGGAATTCACACTCCCGTTTATGGCATCGGCCCAACGCACCATCTTGTATAAGAATGCCGGAGACAACAGGTATCAGGAACCGTACACGACCTTGTTGCTGTATGAAACATGAGGGAAACGGTTCCTAACGCATGTACCCCACCCTCCCCACAGCATGAGGCGATAGTCGCTGTTCATCAATCAGCATTCTCCGGTCAAGACCGGGCCCCGCAGCGACTTCTATGTCACCTTTTCTTCCACACATGCATCATTTCATCCGTGCCGGACTTTGTGTTGGCGTGAGATCGAGAGACGCATGCGGCGCACACCGGATTCAGCTTGCCGGCCTCCTTGAACAGGGAAGGCCGGCAGGCTGGCGAGGGATCGCTTCAATTTACGTCAGAGATCACGCGAGGTCGAAGCGATCCAAGTTCATCACCTTGTTCCATGCGGCGACAAAGTCGTGTATGAACGTCTTTTCCGCATCCAAACTTCCATAAACTTCCGCGAGGGCGCGCAGTTGGGAGCTTGAACCGAAGACCAAGTCAACACGCGTACCGGTCCACTTGACCTCCCCTGTTTTGCGATTGCGACCTTCAAACACGTCTGCATCCTTCGACACCGGTTTCCACTCCGTGCCCAGATCGAGAAGGTTCACGAAGAAGTCGTTGGTCAAGGCTTCCGGTCGCTGGGTGAAGACACCGTGCAGCGTCCCTGCAAAGTTGGTCTTGAGCACGCGCATACCGCCCACCAGCACCGTCATTTCCGGCGAGGTCAGAGTCAGCAATTGGGCCTTGTCCACCAGCAGCGCTTCGGCCGACACGGTGTATTTGCCCTTGAGATAATTGCGGAAACCGTCCGCGATCGGTTCGAGTACGGCGAAAGAAGCCACATCGGTCTGCTCCGGAGAAGCGTCCATACGTCCCGGAATGAAAGGAACCGTGACGTCGTGACCCGCATTTTTCGCGGCTTTCTCGACGCCAACGCAGCCGCCCAACACGATCAGGTCGGCCAACGAGACTTTCTTGCCGGCGGAGGCCGCTTTGTTGAACGCACTCTGGATCCCCTCCAGTGCGTCGAGCACTGTACCGAGTTGGGCTGGTTGATTGACGGCCCAGAACTTTTGCGGTGCCAGACGAATGCGGGCACCGTTGGCACCCCCCCGCTTGTCGGAGCCACGGAAGGTGGAGGCCGAGGCCCAGGCGGTGGACACCAACTCGGCAACCGACAGACGGGAATCCAAGATTTGGCTCTTCAGGGAGACGATGTCTTGGGCATCGATCACCGTATGATTCACCGCGGGAATGGGGTCCTGCCAGATCAGCACCTCTGCGGGAACCTCCGGCCCGAGATAACGTGCGCGGGGTCCCATGTCGCGATGCGTCAGCTTGAACCACGCCCGGGCAAACGCATCGGCGAACTCAGCAGGATTTGCTAGGAAACGCCGCGAGATCTTTTCGTAAGCCGGATCGAACCGCAGGGCGAGGTCGGTCGTCAGCATGGCCGGTGCGATCCGCTGCGAGGCGTCGTGCGCATGTGGCACGGTGCCGGCGCCGGCGCCATTCTTGGGTCGCCACTGCTGGGCACCGGCGGGACTCTTCGTGAGTTCCCAGTCGTAGCCGAACAGGTTCTCGAAGTAGTTGTTGCTCCACTTCGTGGGGGTCGTGGTCCAAGTGACTTCCAGGCCACTGGTGATCGCGTCTGCGCCTTTGCCTGTGCCAAAGCTGCTTTTCCAGCCTCGGCCCTGCTCTTCGAGTCCGGCCGCTTCGGGCTCAGGCCCCACATGAGACGCCGGGCCAGCACCGTGAGTCTTGCCAAAGGTATGGCCACCCGCGATCAGCGCCACTGTCTCCTCGTCGTTCATCGCCATTCGGGCGAAGGTCTCGCGGATGTCGCGTGCTGAGGCAATCGGATCGGGGTTGCCGTTCGGACCTTCTGGATTGACGTAAATCAGCCCCATCTGTACGGCGGCGAGTGGGTTCTCCAGATCGCGGTCACCGCTGTAGCGTTTGTCGTCCAGCCAAGTGGTCTCCCTGCCCCAATAGACGTCCTGATCCGGCTCCCAGACGTCTTCGCGGCCGCCTCCGAAACCGAATGTCTTGAACCCCATGGTTTCCAAGGCGACGTTCCCCGCGAGGATCATCAGGTCGGCCCAGGAAATCTTCCGGCCATACTTCTGCTTGATCGACCAGAGCAAGTGCCGCGCTTTGTCGAGGCTGGTGTTGTCCGGCCAACTGTTCAGCGGCGCAAAACGCTGCTGGCCGCGACCACCTCCGCCTCGACCGTCACCCGTGCGGTAGGTGCCGGCGCTGTGCCACGTCATGCGGATAAACAGACCTCCATAGTGGCCGAAGTCCGCCGGCCACCAGTCTTGCGAATCGGTCATTAACGCTGCCAGATCCTTCTTCAACGCCGCCAAATCGAGGCTCTGGAACTCTGCCGCATAGTTGAATTTTGGGCCCATCGGATTGGACTTCGAGGAATGCTGCTGCAAAAGTTCGAGTTTCAACTGGGCTGGCCACCAGTCGCGGTTTGACGTACCGCTGCCGGAAGCGTGGTTGAAAGGGCATTTGGTTTCGGTTGACATAAGTTTTTCTCTGTTGGTGGTTTCGAGGGTTCGGATTTTTTTGGTCACCGCGCGGCGTCGGAAACGATCCGAGTGCCGGACGGTGAGTCGGTTGTGGAGCGACGGAATCGCGACGGATGCACCAAAGTCGCGAAAATGATGTCCCGCCTCCCGTCAGTCGACCTATTCTTGCGTTTCGAGCGTTTTCGTGAAAACTGCCAGACTCTGTGCTGACGCGACGATGATGCATCGGACCGCTCCACTGTGCAAGGGCTTTGGCCGGGGATTTTGAGCGGATTGAATCGCCCAAGGTCCACGCGGGGTCAAGAATGGAGGATTAACCGCCGGTTAAAAAACGCGTCGATGTCCCCTTCCGTTTTAAGGCCGTTGCGAAAATCGAGATCGCGTGTGATTTGGGGTCGGACAGAGGGAGGGTTGAAATGGGGATAGGGCGGCGGACTGGCGAGGACTGATGAACGAGGGGCATCGTCCGAGACTCTCAAACGAAAGCGGTATGAAGAGCGGACACGCTGCGACAAACAGCGGAAGAAGGACGGCAAAACGACGGCTTCGAACGGTGAGCGAGAGTCGACGACCGACGCGGATTCCGGCATCAGAAAAGAGGAATGACGGAAGTACTCATTGGTCATACAAATCCGAGAACGCGGTGGACGGCGACACGGATGTATATCGTTGCGGCGGAGATCACTCTGGGCCACATCGCGGACGAGGGCGACTGCAAACTTGAAATGCTCTCTGACGGCATCGATCACGATACCGCCAAGACGTTTTCGGAATCGAAGGTGCCACAACGACACCGCGAGCATCCTAAACCTGACCCGCACAAGAACTTCTGCGAGGACAACCACGACTGCGTTACCCGCCTCGATGGAAAAGCCTTACGGCGACGGAGAGGCAATGTGGTCGAACGCATCGCAGCCCACTTCTGCGAGGCCGGAGGCCGTCGCCGTGTAACGGTTCGTCGTCGGGTGAATGGGCATGCCTGGTACCAATTGTGTGGCGATTCTCACAACCTGAGCCGGATCCTGCGAAGCTATTGGGAACCGGTGAAAACGCCGGATCTTACCCCTCGAGACGTTCCGTTTTGAGCTTTGAAACCCCCAAGTGGAAACTCGGGGATGCGACTCGAGACTTCCGCCGCATTTCAAACGCTGAAATCGAGTGCCCGACGGCACTCGACAGGCTTGATCACATCGAGCCGTACCCCGCCTGAATCGCAGCGAAAAAGATCCAGTTTTTCACCGGTCGACTCGTCGACCTTGTGCCGCGGTCCCCGATTAAAGATCCCGCAATGGCACGCTCTTTCGCGAAGTAACCGAGGCCACTGTTTTGGGTTTTGTCCGCGATCTTTTCGCCATTCCCAAGGCCCGGTCACGGATTCATGTACTGACCATAATTTAGGGGTACGGATGGTTGAACGTTGGCTGGCATCTCAGGAAGTGCCTTGATGTACTCGATCAGTGCCAATCGTTCCGCATGTGCGAGGCGGCGTCCGATCACTCCTGGCTTGCCCGTGTCGTTGCTGAACTCATGCCCCGAATTAGAATTGCCAGTGAGCGTCGTGTCGAACTCATAATCACCAGCGTTTTTCCTTTGAGACTGAAGACCAAGATAGCCCGGATCATATTCTTGATTGAGACTCACCCAAAACTTCTTGGGGCGTTGGGCAACCGGACTCAGCAATTGATACATGGTGGGAACAGAACCGTTGTGGAGGTAGGGGGCACTTGCCCAGACTCCGTCCAGCGGTTTGGCTTTGTAACTGCCTGTGTTGCGGACGATTCCGGGACGGCCGAAGCCGTCGTATTCCTTCCGTTCACTTGGGCTTAACCCCAATTCATCATACGCTTGGTCTCTTGTATTTTTTGTAACGAATGACAGCCCTTCGCTTGTATCCAACCAATCGGGGGAACTTGCGCCGGTCAGTTTTGAACCATCAACAACATTGTTGTCCCAAGCGATGCTCCGTTGAGGATCGGTTCCAATGGTCGCCAAAGGGACGAGGGTTACGGCCCATTGGGCCATCGCATTGCCGGGCGCAGCGATTGGGCGAACTCCATGGCACGTCACACATAATTGATTGAATAACTTCTGTCCGTGCTTCGCCTGCGCTTTGTTATAAGCGCCTAGCAACTTGTCTGGCCAGAGCGGTGCACGCAAGGTGTGCAATTGTTTTTCAATCGCGGCGAGGTTCGGAACATTCGCTGAGGTGATCCACTTTTCTGGCGCGGGATTGGGATCGCCTGGATCCGGATCACTCGCACTTTGAATAAAATTTGTCAGAGCTCCCACGCCCAAAGTCTCGCCCATATTACGATCCATCGGTTGAGCGACTTCACCACCGTACTGGACCCAGTCTAGCTTCCAAATATCCCAGAGAGTTGGAAAATCGGTTGGTGCTGGGAATTGATTCAGATTATGATGCAACGCAATTTCACCAAGATCAAAAGCAAACATTTTGTTGGCAATTTGCCCGGCTGCAACGCCGCGCCCTATTAAATCTGGTGTCGGATACAAGTGCAGTCTGTCAGTTAGGTACAAACTTTTTTCGATATTTGTGACGGACGCACCAAACTCAGTCCGCAATTGTTCTACGTCCGCGGCAGTCGGTGCCGGCCCCAAGATTCGTCCTACGAATCGATGCCATTTGCCTTGATCATAATAATTCATGAGCATCGCGTACTGAAAGTCATCAAAAAATGGGACTTGGCGGTTCCGAGCTTGCGCTCCATCGATCCGGATTGTCTTTCCGCGGTAATTGATCGCACCGGAATGGCATGCGGCGCAGGTCAGCCCCCAAGTGCCGGGGATTGCGATTCCCGTCTGCCCGTCGTCCGGTGCAACCGCAAATCCGACCGGCAGCCCCAGTGGATTACTTGGACTGGAGGGTTCATTCATGAATCCAAAGGTCGCAAGATATGCCGGATCCGACAAAAGTCGGCGATTGAATTCTTGCTCCAAAGCCATGAACCAAGAAATCTTACCCACGACGACCCCTTGGGAGGTGTAGTGGTAAAAGTCTCGTTGGGCTGGCGTCCATCCTTGTTCAGCCCAAGTAACGCTTGTTGACGTAGCCTGTGCCTGCAGTTTTTGACATCCGATGAATGAGATGCCAAATGCGATGCACAAAGTCATCAAAATGAATTTTAGGTTTTTCACAAGCTTTACCTTAGTCAACAGATGAAACGGTTTCTTCACCGCGCCAGACTCCGAGCGATTTTCCGAATCTGAATCCACTTACGAGTGAAATCGTAGAACCCAAAACGCACTTAAGGCTCACAGCTTATTCAATTCGCCTAGATACCCCCCCCCCCATTCTGCTTGTCAAGTGTTTCCGCACGTTTGCTCCTTTTTGGTGACGATTTTTTTCGAGCGGATGTGTTCATGGTGAAGTGAGTTGTAAAAGGTGGCGAGAAACCGTGGCGTTTGGCGGGCGGTTGAATCCGTGCAGCGCCCACATGTTCAGTTGTTGACGTCGTGATTGGCGGGAAGGCCGTCATCGGGGCGGCTTTCCGGGTGAACGTCGGGAGACGGCAAGTGACACGCGTGTTGATCAATCGCGGGTGTTCATCAAATTGGAGATCTGGGGTGCAGTACGGCGTTGCGTTTTGATGGGCGATTTTCTAGTCCGATCACGGTCACAAATTCGCCCACGATCCGGACGTCTTCTGATGCATTGGCGGAGATGAAAATCGGCGATTCGGCTCGATTCGAAGGGAACAATAGGAACACCGCATTCGTTTTGAGAGTTGGGCTTGGGTCTGTCATGTGAGTGAGAGAGGAGGTTTTGGGATTCGTTGATTTGGTGTCGACGGGTGGCCGTTATGGCTCGTGTCGTTCAACGTGGCTCGTGAGTGTTTTCAAGGGTGAGAAAAGAGGTCCCCCGACGGAGAAGGCTTTCCTAGACATCGCATTTGCCGCTGTAGGACCCTCTGGAGATCCTCTTTCTTGGCGCGCCGCGATTGGGTCGATCCGGGAGGGAAGACCGGAAAAAAGTGAAACAGTCCGCACACGCTCGACTCGGGGTGCGGCGTTGTTAGAGTGGAACACCGGGCGTGTCTGGATTGGTGCCAAGATGAACCTCAATGGGGAATGTCGGTTCATTCAGGACCGTGAGCGGTATCTCATTCGGAGTCCTGTTTTGCGTTGAATTTTCTGGAGCCTCTGATGTCCTCATTTTGCTGGAGCCTGTCCGTTTTGATCCTGTTCGTCGCACGTGTCGCCTGTGCGGTCGAGGCAGAAGTGCCCAACTCACGACGGCCGGCGAATGACGACGAGTTGCGTTACTGGCTGCAAAACATGGTCTGGCATCACCGCTTTTCGACCAGTGAAATCCGTGCGGCGACGGGACTGAGTGAATCCGAAATCGCAGCCGCCTCCCAACGGCTCGACGTTCGCGCCGAGACCAAGCCACGCCGTGAAAAGGACTCACCACTGCTGGTCCTTTGCTATCCTGGTGGCCGTCATCCGCGTATCGGCTTCCTCGATGGAGCCGTGAATCCGCAACGCGAAACGAAAGTCAGCGTCTTCACTCCGTGGGACGATGCGAGTTACGTGGTCGTGGATGTTCCGGAGGCTCTGTGGTCGAATCTCGGTCTGACCTATCTGGCTCACACGCACGTGCCCACAGTGTGGTCGAAGCAGAACATCGAACTGCCGAAGCTCGAATGGAACCGAAGCCAAGACGGACGCTTCGATATCGAACGGAATCTTCCGAATGGGATCATCTTCACCGCACAGGTCATTCCCGCGAAAGAGGGTGTGCGGATGCATCTCACGTTGACCAACGGCTCGGCCGAAATGCTGACCGATTTGCGAGTTCAGAACTGCGTGATGCTCAAAGGAGCGAAGGGCTTTGATCAGCAGACGAATGACAACAAGCTGATGCAGTCGCCGTACGTTGCCGCAAAGAATCCCACAGGGGACCGCTGGATCATCACCGCTTGGCAACCGATTCACCGCCCGTGGGCCAACCCACCCTGCCCTTGCCTGCACGCCGACCCGAAGTTCCCCGACTGCCCTCCCGGTGAAACTCGTGAGTTACACGGATGGCTCAGCTTCTACGAAGGGTACGACATCCAAAGCGAACTGAAGCGGCTCGACGGCATCGGCTGGAGCCGCAGCGAGTAAGACCGCCCTGCTCCTCGTCAACAGAGGTTCTGCACGGACGTTTGGTGACGATGGACTTGGTCGGACACAGACGAAAATCTGCGTGGCGCCAGCATTATGGGCCCGCACCGCTGTTGTTCCGGTCCGAAATCCGGTCGCGGGGGCCAAGGAATGCGACTCGCGGCGGTGCAAATGGTGAAGATCCACGACGCGTGAAACACGGGGGGCCGGCGATCTTGTTATAATCACGAGCCTTCTGGGCCGGGATTGGTTCTAAGCTCAGGCCATCTGGAAAATATCGGCTTACAACTTGGAGGCTAATCGATGTCCCGTCCTGACCGTTCCCTCGTCCTGCCCCATCTTGAATCGGATCGAACGCGGCGACAGTTTCTGTGCGAAACGGCACTCACTGCGGGTGCCGCCTGGGCCCTGAAGCCCGCTGACGCGAACGCCGGAGCGGCTGCGGGGGCAAGTCCCGGACGGCTCAAGGTCGCGGCACTGTTCAGTCATTTCACAGAGGGTTCGCATTCGGAACTGATCCTAGAAAACTTTCTCGAACCGTACATGTTCAATGGTGAGCAGATCACTCCGCAGTTCGATGTCGTATCATTCTACATCGACAAGTTTCCCAGTAAGGATGAAGGCGGCGGAACGAACACGGGCGTCGGAATCGGGGACGACGATATTGGCCGACAGGTCGCGCTGAACTATGGTATTCCTCTGTTCCCGACCATCTCTGATGCGTTGTGTTTGGGCACAGGTGAGCTGGCCGTTGATGCCGTACTGTCAATCGGAGAATACGGCTATCGTCCGGTCAGCGCTCTGTCGGACAGAGAGTTTCCGCGAAAGCGTTTCCTCAACGAGATGGCAGCAGTGATGCGGCGGTCGAAGCGAGTCGTTCCCGTGTTTAACGACAAAAATTTATCGTATCGATGGGACTGGGGCAGGGAGATGTATGATACGGCGCGAGAACTCGGAATTCCGCTGATGGCTGGCAGCTCGGTGCCTCTTGCTCAACGCACACCCGAACTGGAACTGCCACAGGATGCTGAGTTCGAAGAGATCATGTTAGTTCATGGGGGCGGTCTGGAAGGCTATGACTTCCATGCCATGGAAGCTCTACAGTCATTGGCGGAAGGTCGCAAAGGGGGCGAAACAGGGGTTTCGCGAGTTCAGCATGTTTCCGGAGACGCGGTGTGGAAAGCCGCAGACGAAGGGCGTTGGTCTGTGACACTTGCCGAAGCGGCTTTCGAAGCCGGTTTCAACAGCCGTCGAATCTCGCTGCGTAATTTTCTTGTCACGCCCCCGCGAGCGATTCTGATCGACTACAAGGACGGGTTCCGCGGCACGGCACTGAGCCTCGGCGGCACGAGTTGGAGCGCAGCCTTGAGACTGAAAGGTGAAGACCGCGACCGGGCAACCTGCTTCTATAGTGGCCCTTCGGGAAGCCGCAGCTTGTTCCCAGCGCAGACGCATGCGATTCAAACATTCTTTGTGAACAAGACGCCGCCGTATCCTGTTGAGCGGACGCTCTTGGTGGGGGGCATAATGGATGCAGCCATGCACTCGTACGACAAAGGCGGTGAACCTGTTGCAACACCGTATCTCGAATTTGGCTATCCGTCGGTCGACTGGAGCGGCATGCGTGCCACGGGGCGGAATTGGGAACGGATCACATCCGACACAGCGAAACCGGTAGGGTTAAGAAAGGGTCCGCCGGCGAAATGATTGATTCCGGAGTGCCTGGCTAATGGGGGTTTTCGTTATTGAAAAACGTATTGATCACAGTCGCTCGAGTGACCGTGGTGAGGCACTGAAGACAGTGCGGACCTGTTCGTGCGGCGTTACTTAGCGAAAGAACTCGGTCTGCCGCGGGCGGAGTGCGCGGCGGTGAAGCCGGATTCACGAAAATAAGGCGGCTCCATACCGCCTTGTCCGGTCCGCCATGGTTCACCCCATCGGCCGGGTCATCGCCATCGATGCCCGTGCCCCGACGTGAATCGCCCCCGAACGCGTCGTTTTTTGGATCGCAGAGCATCATGATTTCGGCGGACAATTTTCAAATTGTTCCCTGCGGATTACGCGGAACGAATGCGCGTGTCCATCAAGCGTCATCGAAAATTTTGGCCTTCGTTCGATGACAGGTCTTTGCCGTGTTTTCAGTCGACTGTCGTTTCGGAACTTCTCGAGAACGTTAGCAAACGCCCTAGCAGCCCGTGGTGAAAGGCAATTATTGGAGTTCGAGTCGGCGATGGACCGGCAACTCAGGCGAGTGTGGGTGTCGGTTGTGTCCAATGAATTGTTCGCGGTCGAGACGGCAGAAATGTTGGAGCGGCGGACCAACAGCGCCAGCCG